>NZ_JBVVPC010000002.1:0-386070 GCF_055807355.1 Bradyrhizobium sp. Ken01 | reverse complement strand
CCCACGTTCGTGACGATCGCGATACGCCCCTCTGACCGGGATGAGGTGGCGGGATGAATACGCTAAAGCCGAATTTCTGTAAAGGCGAATATTTTTGCCCGAGCGGATTGACCTGCCGTTTGGATGTTTTGCCCGACGGGGAACGCGAGGGATTGTAGCCCCGATGAGCGAAGCGACATCCGGGATTCGTGCGAGCGGCGATTCCGGATATCGCTTCGCTCATCCAGGCTACGAAAAGCCGAACTCACGGCCTCCGGCACACCAGATCGATCTCGATCAGTGCGTCGTAAGCCAGTCCGGTGACACCGACGCAGGTGCGGGCCGGCAGGCGGTCCGGCGGAAAGAACCCGCGATAAGTCTCGTTCATCTCGGTGTAGTCTTCCTTGAAACGCGTGAGATAGATGCGTGTCATCACGACGTGTTCGAGACCGAGTTCGACGCCCGCCAGGACCACCTTCAAATTCTCCATCACCGCCCTCGTCTGCGCGACGATGCCGTCGGGCAACACGCCCGGTGTTTGCGGCGTGTCCGGCATCTGGCCGGTGACGAAGACAAAACCGTCGGTCTCCACCGCGTGGCTGAAGGGCGCGACCGGCTTCGGTCCGCCGCTGATCATGTGGAATTTCACTGGGGTTCCTTGTACCGGCGCGTCTCTTAAGGGAAGGTTTGAAACAGGCGCTTGCTGATGATCGCGTGCACGCCCCAATTGCCGTCGACCACCTGCGTGACGCCGAAATCGACGGCGGCCGACATCAGCGCGATCGCCTCGTCCTCGCTCAGCCCCTTCACGTTCATTAGGAAGCGTCGCATCTTGCGAAACGCGTCTTTCATGGCGAGATCGAGCGAGGACTTTGCGTAGACCTCGCTCTGGCCCTGAGCGCCGAACTCGGCGAGGTAGTTGGGATGGCTGAATCCGGTCAGGACCCAGTCGGACTCGGTCTCGATCAGGGGATAAGACAGATCGGCGAAGGGTTGACCGGCAAGGTCGGCCTTCTTGTGCAGGATCACCTCGAACGTTCCGGTCATCGAGCATTCGATCGCGGTGCCGCTCAATTCGCCGTCACCTTGCGTGGCATGGGGATCGCCGACCGACAGCAATGCGCCGGGAACGGAGACCGGAAGATAGACGGTCGCCCCCTTCCCCAAGCGCCAATTGTCGAGATTGCCGCCGAAATAGGACGGCGGCACGGAGTCGATGAAATCGACCTCGCGCGGCGCCACCGCGATCACGCCGAAATGCGGGCGCAAGGGAATGCGGACGCCGTCGAGCACGGCGTGGCGGCGCTTCACCGTGCCGGGCAAGACCGGAACGCCGGGATAGTCATAAGTGGCGTGCACCACGCCAAACGGGTCGGTCTGCGGCTCCCAACGGTAGGAATACAGCGCGCGGGCATGCGGCGCGTCGGTGTCGTCGAAGATTTCGTAGATCGTTACGACCTCGCGCGGCTTCGGCCCCGAAAGAAATTCGTCGTAATGATAGCCCCACCAGGCAGCAACCGAGGAGCCGAACACGCGCCCTGAATGTTCCCGATGACGACTTGCGCGCGGTACGATGTCGAGGATCCGCACTTCCAGCACGTCGCCGGGCTGCGCGTCCTTCACCGACACGGGCCCCGTGCAGATGTGCACGCCAAAGCCTTCGCCGGCGCCGCGCCCGAATATGCTGGCATCCATCGGGCCTGCGCCACGGCGATCAACGTTCTTCCTCGCCTTGGTCCAGCCGAATACGCTTTCGGCGGCCGCATCGCCCGCGATCATCAGCTCTGGATCGTCGGAGGCGTGCTGTGTCAGCGTTTCGATCGTGATGGTATCGCCCGAATTGATCTCCATCTGCGGCTGTAACGCTCGACTGAAATATCCCCAATGAACACGGTTGGCTTCGATCGGAAGATGATGATGCTTGCGTTCGGCCGTTCTCGGCTCATCGATGTCGGTGCGGGCGAGATTGCCGCGCGCCTCGGCGCTCGCCTGGTGCACGCGAAGCTGCGCCAGCGCATCCTGCGGCCAGCCGCGCTGACCAATTATCCCGTGCTGCATCGTCGCCCGCTCCGCTTCCTGCTGGCGAAACTCGCGCGGCGGCAGCCCGAAGCGATGGCGGAAGGCGCGGCTGAAATGCGCGGAATCACCAAAACCATAGGCGTAGGCGATCTCCGAGATCGAACGATGCGCCTCGGACGGATTGGACAGATCGGCCCAGGCGCGCTGCAGCCGCCGCTCGCGCACGTAGTGAGTAAAGTTGTCGCCGACCGTCTCGAACAGCTTTTGCAGATAGCGCTCGGAGATTCCTTCGGCCTGCGCGACGCGCGCCGGCACCAGTTCGGGATCGTCGAGGCGGCGTTCGATGGTCTGGCAGATCCGGTGCAGGAGTGCCGACTGCGTCGCGCTCGATCCGGCGTCCGATGTCGAAGCCGCCAATTGATGGGCGAGCGTCAGCAGAAGATCGACGAGCGACTGCGTGACCGCATTCCATTCGGCATCGCTCAGCGTGTCGAGCGTGCGCGCGGTCGCGTCCATCAAGCGCGCGAAGACGTCGGCAAAGCCGCTGGGCGGAACGACCCTGGGTTCGCCCAGCCGCGGCCTGCCCGAGAGGCGGCCGTGCAGCGCCTCCGACGTCATCGACAGCACGATGGCGCGCATGTCGCGCTGGAACACGATGCTCCAGTCCCCGCTCCGCGGCAGCAGCACGAGATGGCCCACCGGAACGATGCGATGGCCGCCGGCGCTCTTGAGCACCATGCCGTCTTCGACCGGCATCAGCGCTATCGGCAGGTCTTCGTTGGCCTGCGAACGCGGACCGATGGTCTGGGCGCCGGCCGCCATGCGCGTCAGCGCAACGCCTGCGGCGTGGCGATGTGACGCCGTTGCGTGCCCATCCAGGAAGGAATGGCCTGCCGCCGGCTGCAGGCCGACCGCTGCCAGCACGTCCCGCCAGGCTTCGGGGCGGTCGTCTTGCGCGTAGGACTCGCTGGTGAAGGGACGGAAGCTCATTGGATCGACCCAGATTGCAGTGGATCGAAGCAACCTCTGTGCCAGACGCACGCGGTCATCCGTCGCAGCGACGGGCCGTAAATGACGGTCTTTGGTCACGTCCTCATCCCGAAATGGAATGTGCTTCAATGCATCAGTCGCACCGGAAGATGTTCTTGCGGATCGTGCCGTGGACGCCCCAATTGGCATCGACCACCTGGGTGACGCCGAAATCGGCGCCGACCGACAGCAGCGAGATCGCCTCGTCCTCGCTCAAACCGTGCACGGTCATCAGGAACCTCCTGAGCTTGCGGAACGCGTCCCGCATCGCACGGTCGAGGCTCGAGTGATTGGCAATCTCGGTTTGTGCGTCGGCGCCGAGCGCGGCTAGGTAGTTCGGATAGGTGAAGCCGTAGAACGACCAGGCCTGATCGGTCTCCAGCATTGGATGGTCGAGACCTTCGAGGCTGGTGCCGGCGAGATCGGCCTTCTTGTGCAGGACGAACTCGAAATCGCCGGTCAGCGAGGTTTCGATCGCGGTGCCGCCAAGCTCGCTGTCGCCTTGCGCTGCGTGGGGATCGCCGACCGAGAAAAAGGCGCCGGGGACCGCGACCGGATAGAACATCCGCGCGCCCTTGCCGATGCGCCAGTCGTCGATGTTGCCGCCGGTATAGCTCGGCGGGATCGAGCTGACGAAATCGGCCTCCGACGGTGCGAGCCCCATGGTGCCGAAATGCAGCCGTGCCGGCACCTTGACGCTGGCGAGGATGTTCTCGCGCTTCTTGATGGTGGCGTGATCGACGCGCACGCCGGGATAATCGATGGTAGGATGCACGATGCCGTCAGGATCGGTCTGCGGCGTCCAGACGTAGTTGTAGACCGCCTTCGCGCAGGGCTCGCCTGACGTGTCGAGCTCGAAGATGGTGACGACCTCGCGCGGCTTCGGCTCCTCGATCAGATCGTGATAGTGAAAGCCCCAGTTGGCGGCGACGTTGGAGCCGAAGCAGCGCCCGGCATGACAGGCGCTGCAGCTCGGCCGCGGCCTGATATCGAGGATGCGCACTTCGAGGATGTCGCCGGGTTCGGCGCCTTCGATCGCCACTGGACCAGTGAGGAGATGCACGCCGATCCCCTCGCCTGCGCCGCGAATGAAGGGGCCCTCGACAGAACCGGAGCCGCGCCGCGCGACTGCCTTGTGCTCGCGCGTCCACTGGAACACGCTCTCGGCGCCGGGATCGCCCTGGATCATGCGCTCGTAATCGTCGTTGGCGTGGTGGGTCAGCGTCTCGATGGTGGCGCGATCGCCCGAGCGCAGCGTCAGGGCCGGCGCGACCTTCTTGGAGAAATAGCCCCAGTGGACGGTTTTCGGCGAAACCGGCAGCGTGAAATGCTTCATGAGGTGGCCTCTTCTGGAAACGCGGTCTTGAACGTTGCGGGTGCGGCTCTCATCGCACCGCCTCCGGAGTCTTGTCGGTTCCCATCACGCTGAGGAAACGCGCAGTCAGCGGATTGCGGGGGCTGGAGAGAACCTCATGCGCGGGCCCCTCCTCGATGATCGTGCCGCCGCTCAGGAAAGCGACACGGTCGGCGACCTCGTCCGCGAAGCGGATCTGGTGCGTCGAGATGATCATGGTGAGGCCATCATCGATGGCGAGCCGCCGGATCACCTCCAGGACCTCGCTGACGAGCTCGGGATCGAGCGCCGAGGTCGGCTCGTCCAGGAGCAGCACGCTGGGGTTCGGTGCAAGGGCCCGCGCGATGGCGACGCGCTGCTGCTGGCCACCGGAGAGATGCCGCGGCAACGCATCGGCGCGATGCAACAGCCCGACCCGTTCGAGCAGCTCGGCGGCGCGGCGATCGGCGTCGATGCGGGTCATGCCGTGCACCCAGCGCAAGGGCCCCGCGATGTTTTCCTTCGCCGAGAGATGGGCGAACAGATTGAATTGCTGGAACACCATGCCGACGCCCACGCTTGCCCGCTCATTGGCGATCGCGCGTGGCGGCAGCAGCTTGCCGTCGTCGTCAAAACCGAGGCGCCGGCCGCCGACGCGCACGGTGCCTCCGTCCCAGCTTTCGAGATGATTGATGCAGCGGAGCAGCGTGCTCTTGCCGGAGCCGCTTGGCCCGAGCAGTGCGACGACCTCGCCGACGCGCACCGTAAAATCGAGGCCGCCAAGCACCTTTTGCGCGCCGTAGCTCTTGGTGAGGTCCTTGGTCTCGACCGCGATGTTGTTGCGCGAGATCGTTGCCGCACGCCGGGTGCGTTCCTCGCGGGTCAAGGCCAGCGGCGGCGTGTGGGTGAGCTCAGCCTGTGCAGGCACTTGGACGTCGACGGGCGCTGCGGCAAGTTCGAGCTTGGTGGCGAGATCGACGCGGCGCCAAGGCAGATAATCGGCGAGCTTGCGCTGGCGACCTTTGGCGCGGTCGAGATCGAGCAGCCATTCGACGAAAAGCTGGATGATGCTGATGGCAAAGGTCAGCACCAGATACAGCAAGCCCGAGGCGAAGAAGATCGAGAAGAAGTCGAAGGTCGAGGACGCAAGCTGGGTCGAGCGCAAGGTCAGCTCCTGGACCGCGACCACGGAGGCGAGCGACGAATTCTTCAGCGCACTCACGGCCTCGTTGCCGAAGGCCGGGATCATGGTCCTGATCGCCTGCGGCGCGATCACCCGCCACATCAGGATCCGCGGCGTCATGCCGAGCGCCTGGCCGGCGGTCACCTGCCCGCGATCGACGCCGAGCACACCGGCGCGCAGCATCTCGGCGATGAACGGCGCCTCGTTGCAGGCCAGCGCAAGCCCGGCGGCCAGCACCGCCGGCAGCTTGATACCGATATGCGGCAGCGCGTCGTAGGCGAACACCATTTGCAGGATCAGCGGCGTGCCGCGGAAGATCACGGTGTAGGCCCTGGCGATCGCCGCCAGCAGCCAGAAGCGGGAGAGCTGCATGCCGGCGAGGATCAATCCAAGGATCAATCCGCCGCCGAGCCCGAGGGCAGTCACCTCGAGGGTGAGCTCGATGCCCTCGAGCAGATACGGCATGCTCAGGTAATGGAGGAACAGCGACATCAGTCGGCCGTCAGAATGTCAGGCTCCTTGAAGTTGTTCACGTCGAGCCCATGCTTCTTCAGAAGCTCCATATGCGTGCCGGCCTTCTGCACCTCGATCAGGGCTGCGAGCACGGCGTCGCGGAATTTCGGCTTGTCCTTCGGGACGGCGATGCCGACCGAATACGGGATCGTCACCGCGGTCGCCTTCTCCAGCTTGTCCGGATAGGCCTTGACCGCGCTGTCGACGGTGTTGACGTCGTTGACATAGGTGTCGGCGCGGCCGGCGAGGATCGCCTGGATGCAGTTGGCGTTGTTGTCGTAGAGCTGGACGGTCGGCTCGGGCTTGCCGGCCTTCTTGCACTCCGGCATCAGGGCCTGAATCAGGGGCACCTCGACATAGCCGGTGTTCTCGGCGGCAGCGGCGCCGCACATCGACATGTTGATGCCGTTGATGCCCTTGGGGTTGCCTTTGGCCACCAGCACGCCGTCGAACACTTTCGAATAGGTGATGAAGTCGGCGGCTTTGGCGCGCTCCTTGGTGGCGTAGATGTCGGAAATCACGATGTCGGCTTGTCCCGCGGCGAGCGTGGTCAGGAGCGCCGCGAACGTCACCGGCTTGTAGGTTAGCTTGAAGCCGAGGCATTCGCCGATGGCTTCGCCGAGATCGATGTCGAAGCCGATATATTTGCTCGGATCCTTCGGATCGATGGTCTCATAGCCCGGCGTGTGCGGGTTGATGGCGTTGACGAGGGTCTTGCCCTTCCAGTCCGGATATTTGTCCTGGAGCGCGGCGCAGGCCGCAGGCGCCGCAGCCTGCGCGCTCAGGGGCGCGGCTGCCAGCGTGCCGAAACTGACCGCGGCGCCGAGCGCGGCCTTGCGCCAAGACAGCGATGCACGCGCGTTCCCCCGCGCCTGGGGCAATACCGGTCTCTCCATCTCCAGCTCCTTCGAATTGTCATGGCAATGGCCATGTTCCAGATCTCGGAAGCGAGCCTAGGAGGAGAGCGAACCGGAAAGCTTGTCCGCGGGCGTACAAAAAATTGGATGGAAGGAGCCCGCCATTTGGGCAGGCGGCTGCCCAAAAACTATTCGTGAATGCGGACGCCGCAGCGCGCAATTCCGAATTCGGGGAAACCATATGATCTTGCGTGACGCCGCGATCTGCACGATCAGGGAATCATTCGGTGTGGTCGTTTGACAGAGATATGACGATCGAAGGACAGATCTGCGGCCGACATCCGAAGCACATCACTGCCGTCCACAGCCTGTCCGCAGCATACCCACAGCTATATCCACAGGCCGACTATGCCGGATTCGCGAGCCCGCGTGAGCCACTTGCTGCGCACAAACCCACAGGGCCGGTATGTCAGCCGCCGGCCTGATCGAACACGGTGCGGCAAGCCTCACTCAAGCTTGGCCTGTTACGGCGCAGGCAGGCTGTGATCGCGCGAACGTTGGGGATTTCGCCGGCACAGAGCCGGTAGACGTCGGCGGTGCAGGCCCGGCGCTGCTCGGGCGTGCCCTGCTGCGCATGGGCGGCGGAGGCAAACAGCGTCAGGAACAGCCCGACCGTCGAGGCGCGACGCGCCCGGCTTTTCACACCCGCAAACCGCAAGAACCTCGCCTTCATGACCAGTCTCCCGTTCTGCCCTGCCCGCCCGGCCCGTATTGGCCGGTAAGCAACGGGGTAGGAGAATTAAACAGCGGAAGATGTGACCTCCTTCACACTGCAGGCACCCGGCAGGAACCTAATATCCCCAAGGGGATTTTCAGGACTCGCTAACCAATCGGGACCCGATTGGCGGATCGTTAAAATGCGAACGATCGGCTCAACCGGGAAACAAACCGGCTTTGCGACATTGCGCCATCCGCGGTCCGGAGGGTGTGATGAGCGAAGCCGAATTCAACTTGCTGCTGGATGCCGTCCAGGACGCCATGGTCCATGAAGATCTGGCGTTCGTGCCGGGGGAGGATTTCGTGCCGCGCTCGTGGACCTATTACGCGAAGCCCAACGCCTCCGCGAAGCCCAAGGCCGCCAATGATAACGAGGGCGCGTGGCCCCTGCTGCCGTTCCCGGACGGCTGGTACGCGGCCTGCTGAAGCCAATCTCACCGTGAGCCGATGCGCCCGCGTTCCGCGGGCGTTTTGCTATGGGCCCCACGCCGCGAGATTCGGCGTGCCCCGCGATCAGGTCTTGACGCGCTCACCGCCGTCCTGTGGCGCCTGGCCGGGTGCGGCCGGCGGAAAGATGCTGTCATAGATCGCGCGGGCCTCGCGAATGAGGCGGGCCCGCTCCAGCTCGGATTTCGGGACAAATCGGACGATTTCGCTCACGTGCTCTCCAGCGCTCGATCGTTGGGATGCATCACTTCGCAGATGCGAAGACTATGCCAGCGGGCTGAATGGCGGGTTTCCGCCGGGCCCCGGGCAAACCCGGTGTGCACGGACAGCGCGTATCGCCCGCGCGGGCCGATGGCAGCCGCGATGCGATCGAATATTGCTGAGATATCAGGAGCTTGTGATGGAGGCCACGTCGGGACTCGAACCCGAGTAAACGGTTTTGCAGACCGGCGCGTAACCACTCCGCCACGTGGCCCCAACGAGGGCGGAGCAATATAGGGGATCACGGGTTTAGGCAACCCCGACCGGGCAGCTACGCCTTCCCGCCGCCGAGATATCGGAGGAGAATCTCATCGGTCGCGATGTACGGGATCGCTGTCTCCGCCCGCCTCTCGCGGGACAATCGCCCGTACGGATGATCGGGGTCGGAGTCAGGCCCGCTTGCCCCGTCGGACACCGCGCCGGCGGTCCTTCACCGGCGGCTTTGGCGCCAGTTCGGGCATCTCGGTCTGGACCTCGCGGTAGCGGGTTAACATCCGTTCGAAACTGGCATTCAGCGTCTCGGCGATGTCCGGGCGCTTCTCCAGAGTGGAGAGGATCGTCGCTGCGGCCTCGATGGTCGACAGTCCGTCCTTCCGAGGCTCCTTGCGCAGCCGCCCGTAGCGCGATGGCGCGGCCGGGTTGAGGATGACACGCTGGCATTTCAGCATCCAGGGGTTACGCCACCACAGGGCCTTGGCCTGACTCCATGTGCCGTCGAGCAGCACCACACCTTCGAGCTTGCCGAGGCGCGCGCGCTGGTTGTCCGCGACATCGCCCTTGCGGTTGAGCGCCAGGATTTCGCCCTCGGCCTCGAGATCGGTGGCATGCGCCGAGCCGAGATAGAGCACGGCCCAGTGCGAGGCGTTCTCAATCGGTTGCCCCAGCGCCTTGGACAGGCTCGGCCAGGACAAGCCGACCCGCAGCGTGGCACCGGCGAAATGCTTCGCAAGCAGCCGGGCGGTGCCGAGCGCCCTGTCCTGCTCCTGCGGATGCTGAAGGATCAGGAGCGAGAGCCGGTTCTTGATGGGCGTGACGCTGTCGCAGATGCACAGCGGCATCGGCTTCTGACAGTGCGGGCATTCGGGGATCGGATCGGCCGGCGCGGCGGCGGTGGGGTTCGACATGGTCGCCGCTATACGCTCTGCACGGCGGTTCAACAACCCGCCTATTCCGCCGGTGCAGCCAGCGGGCGCGGCTCAGAGCGGCGACGCAGGCGGTCGATCAGCAGGTAGATCACGGGCGTGGTGTAGAGCGTCAGGATCTGCGAGACGAACAGCCCGCCGATGATGGTGATGCCGAGCGGACGGCGCAGCTCCGTGCCGGGCCCGGTCGCGATCACCAGCGGAATGCCGGCGAACAATGCCGCCATGGTCGTCATCAGGATCGGCCGGAAGCGCGCCTGGCAGGCCTCGAAGATCGCCTCGGCCGAAGACAGGCCGCGCTGGCGCTCGGCATCGAGCGCGAAATCCACCATCATGATGCCGTTCTTCTTGACGATGCCGATCAAGAGAATGATCCCGACGAAGGCGATCACCGTCAGCGGCGTGTTGGTGATCTGCAGGGCCAGCAATGCGCCGAGTCCGGCCGAGGGAAGCGTCGAGATGATCGTGAGCGGATGAGCAAGACTCTCATAGAGCACGCCGAGCACGATATACATCGCCACCAGCGCGCCGAGGATCAGGAGCGGCTGGCGGCCGCTGGTCCTGGCGAAATCGCCGGCATTGCCATCAAAACTGCCGCGGATGCCCTCCGGCATGTGCAGTTCCTCGACCGCGCGCTGGATGTTCTGCGTTGCCGCCTGGATCTGGACGTCCGGCAACAGGTTGAACGACACCGTGGTCGATGGGAACGACTGCGAATGATAGACCGCGAGCGCGGCGAGCCCGCGCGTCGCATGTACCACGGCCGACAGCGGCACCTGCGCGTCGCCCGCTGCGGCGACATAGATGCGATCGAGGTTGGAGGGGTCGACCTGGAATTTCGGATCGATCTCCAGCACGGTCATGTACTGGTTGCGCTGGGTGTAGATGATCGAGATCTGCCGCTGCGAGAACGCGTTGTTCAACGCGTTGTCGATGTCCTGGACGCGGACGCCGAGCGCCGAGGCCTTCTGGCGGTCGATCGACAAGGTCAGTTGAAGCCCGCCGGGATCGCGGTCGCTGGACACGTCGGTGATGCCCTCGACACTTTCCATGCGCTTGGCAACGATCGGGGCCCACTTCTGCAACAGGCCAAGGTCGGTGCTGGTCAGTGTGTACTGGTAGTCGGAATCGCTCTGCCGTCCGCCGGCGCGCACGTCCTGGGCGGCGAACATGAAGAGCCGGATGCCGGGAACCGGGAACAGGGCCCGCCTGAGACGGTCGATCACCACCTGGGTCGAGACGTGATCGCGCTCCTCCGGCGGCTTCAGGCTGATGAACATGGTGCCGCGATTGGAGGTCGCGCCACCCGGCCCGCCGCCGCTGCCGACGGTGGAGCCGATGCCAGCCACGGCCGGATCCTGCATCACGATGTCGGCGAGCCGCTGCTGCAGGCTGAGCATGGACTGGAACGAGATGTCGGCCGAGGCGCGCGTCGCCCCGATGACGAAGCCGGAATCGTCGGTCGGGAAATAGCCCTTGGGCACCTTGATATAGAGCGTCACCGTCAACGCAATGGTGGCGAAGAACACCAGCAGCGTCAGCAGCGGATATTCCAGCACGGTGCGCAAGGTGCGCGTGTAGAACGCGACGATGCGCGACAGCGAGCCCTCAATGATCCGGTCGAACAGGGTCGCCGTGCCGGACGTGGTCTGCCGAATATAATGGGCGCAGATCATCGGCGTGACCGTGAGCGACACCAGGGTCGAGACCAGGATCGCGAAGGTCAGCGTCAGCGAGAACTCGCGCAGCAGCCGGCCGACGATGCCGTCCATGAAGATCAGCGGCGTGAAGGCCGCGATCAGCGACAGGCTGATCGATACCACTGTGAAGCCGATCTGCCGGGCGCCGTCCAATGCCGCCTGGAGCGGCCGCATGCCGTGCTCGAGATTGCGGTACATGTTCTCGATCATGACGATGGCGTCGTCGACCACGAAGCCGACGGAGATCGCCAGCGCCATCAGCGACAGATTGTCGATCGAGAAGCCCGCGACCCACATGCCGGCGCAGGTCCCGGCCAGCGCCAGCGGCACCGAGATTCCGGCCGCGATCGTCGGCGTGATCCGCCTTAGGAACACGAACACGACGACCATCACGAGGATGGCGGTCGCCAGCAATGTCCATTGCATGTCCAGTACGCTGGCGCGGATCGTGCTGGTCCGGTCGACCAGGGTGGACACATCCACGCCGGCCGGAATCCATTGCTTCAGCGCGGGGATCAGCGCCTTCACCCGGTCGACTGTATCGATGACATTGGCGTCGCCCTGCTTGGTGATCTGGATCAGCACCGCCGGCTGCTTGTTGAACCAGGCGATGGAACGGGCGTTACGGACGGAGTCCTCAATGTCGGCGACATCGGCCAGCCGGACGAAATTGCCGTTCGAGCTCTTGATGACGATGTCTCGGAACTCTTTCGCCGTCCGCATCTGCCTGTTGAGCGACAGCGTTTCGCTCTGGCGCTCGCCATTGAAAATGCCGACGGGGCCAAGCGGGTTGGCGTTGATGATCGCAGTCCTGACGTCATCGGTGGCAATGCCGGCATTCGACAGCGCCACCGGATTGAGCTGAATGCGCACCGCAGGCTGGTCGGCGCCGCTGATCGCCACGTTGCCGACGCCGGGGACCTGCGAGATGCGCTGCGCCAGCACGGTATCGGCGACGTCGTAGATCGCGCTGGCCGACAGCGTCTTCGAGGTCAGCGCCAGAACGAAGACGGGCGCGCCCGCGGTATTGGCCTTGCGGAAGCGCGGCAGCGTCGGCAAATCGCTGGGCAGGTCGACCAGGGACGCGTTGATCGCCGCCTGCACGTCGCGCGCGGCCTTGTCGATGTTGCGGCCGATGTCGAACTGGAGCTGGATGTTGGTCGTGCCGAGCGAAGAGGTCGAGGTGATCTGGTTGATGCCCGCAATCTCGCCGAGCCGACGTTCCAATGGCGAGGCGACCGTCGCGGCCATCACGGACGGGTCGGCGCCGGGACGACTGGCAGAAACGAAGATGGCGGGGAAATCGACGTTCGGGACCGAGGCGACGGGGAGGAACTCGTAGGCCACGATGCCCAGCAGGAACAACCCGATCGACAGCAGCGTGGTCGCGACCGGGCGGCGGATGAAGGGCTCCGAGACCGATGCCATCACTGCATCCCCTCGGTCGCGCCCGCGACCGGCGGCCCGCCGGGTTCGGCCGGCGGCAGCGCCTGCTCGAGGCGGCGGTTGATGCGGTCGAGCGCCAGGTAGATCACCGGCGTGGTGTAGAGCGTGAGCAGTTGGCTGAGCAGCAGGCCGCCGATGATGGAGATGCCGAGCGGAAAGCGCAGCTCGGCGCCGGTGCCGCTCTCGATCGCCAGCGGCAGCGCGCCGAACAGGGCGGCCAGCGTCGTCATCATGATCGGACGGAAGCGCAGCAGACAAGCCTGCACGATGGCTTCGTTGGGCGACATCCCCTGCCCGCGCTCGGCCTCGAGCGCGAAGTCGATCATCATGATCGCGTTCTTCTTGACGATGCCCATCAACAGGATGATGCCGATCAGCCCGATCACCGAGAGGTCCTGCCCGCACAGGATCAGCGCCAGAATCGCGCCTACGCCTGCCGACGGCAGGGTCGAGAGGATCGTGATCGGGTGGATGTAGCTCTCGTAGAGCACGCCGAGCACGATATAGATCGTGATCACCGCGGCGAGCAGCAGCCAGGGCTGGCCGGCGAGTGCCTTGGCGAATTCGGCAGCATCGCCGGCATAGACGCCGACGATGCTGTTGGGCATCTCGATCCGGGTCTCGATGGTCTTCACGGCCTCGACGGCATCGCCAAGCGCCGCGCCCGGCGCGAGGTTGAAGCTGAGCGAGATCGACGGGAATTGCGCCTGGTGCGAAATCGCGAGCGGCGCGGTGGTGCGGGTCAGCGTCGCCACGGCGGAAAGCGGCACCTGTGCGTTGGGCGCACCTGCGGTCGCGCTCGCCGCGCCCGGCAGATAAAGCTTCGACAGGATCGAGGGATCGCGCTGGTACATCGGCAGCGCTTCCAGCACCACGCGGTACTGGTTGGCCTGGCCGTAGATCGTCGATATCTGGCGCTGCGCAAACGCGTCGTTGAGCGTGTCGGTAATGCCCTGGAGGCTGACGCCGAGCTGGCCGGCGCGGGTGCGGTCGACCGTGAGCTGCGCCCGCAGACCGCCTTCCTGCGCCTCCGAGGAGACGTCGCGGAACAGCGGATCGCGCCGCATCTCCGCAACCAGCTTGCGCGCCCATTCCGACACCAGGGCCGCGTCGGTGCCGGTCAGAGTGTACTGGTATTGCGAGCGGCTCGACTGGGTCGAGATCTGCACGTCCTGCACCGGCTGGAAGTAGACGGTCATGCCGGGGATGGCCGACACCCTCTCCTTCAGCCGGGTGATGACGACGCTGACATCGTCGCGCCGCTCGCCGCGAGGTTTCAGCGTCATGACAAGCCTGCCGACATTGGTGGTCGGATTGACCGACCCTGCCCCGATCACCGAGACCACGCCGGTCACGTCAGGGTCGGCCTTGATGGCGTCGGCCGCGGCGGCCTGCCGCTTCTGCATCTCCGCGAACGACACGTCCGGACCGGCTTCGGTCACCGCCGTGATCGAGGCGGTGTCCTGCAGCGGCAGGAAGCCCTTCGGCGCGACGACATAGAGCGCCAGGGTCGCGATCAGCGTGACGAAGGTCACGACCAGCGTCGCGCGCTGGCGCTCCAGCACCCAGAGCAGCGTGCGGTGATAGAACCCGACGGTGCGGTCGATGAAGCGGCTGACCGCGGCAAGACCCGGCACGGCCAGCTCTTCATGGGCATGCTTGAGCAGGCGCGAGCACATCATCGGCGTCAGCGTCAGCGACACCACGGCCGAGGTCACGACCGCGATCGTCAGCGTCAGCGCGAATTCGCGGAACATGCGGCCGACGAGGCCCGACATGAACAACAACGGGATGAACACCGCAATCAGCGAGACCGTCAGGGAGATCACGGTGAAGCCGATCTCGCTGGCGCCCTTGAGCGACGCCTCCATCGCGCTGTCGCCGTTTTCCATGTGGCGGACGATGTTCTCGATCATCACGATGGCGTCGTCGACGACGAAGCCGGTGCCGATGGTGAGCGCCATCAGCGATAGATTGTCGAGGCTGAATCCGGCGAAATACATGATGCCGAAGCTGGTGATCAGCGACAGCGGTAGCGCCACCCCGGCGATCAGCGTGGCGCGGAGCGAACGCAGGAACAGCAGCACCACCAGCGTCACCAGCACGACGCTCAGAATCAGCGTGAACTGCACGTCGCGCACCGAGGCACGGATGGTGACGGTGCGGTCGGAGACGATGGTGAGGTTCACCCCGGCCGGTATGGCGCGCTGGACCTTCGGGATTTCCGCGCGGATCTGGCTGACGACGTCGATCACATTGGCGCCGGGCTGACGCTGGATGTCGATGATGACGGCCGGCGAGCCCTGGTACCAGCCGCCGGTGCGATCGTTCTCGAGGCCGTCGACAATCTGCGCGACGTCGGCGATGGTGACGGGAGAGCCGTTGCGGTAGGCGATGATAACAGGCTTGTAGGCGTCGGCGGCGGCGATCTGGTCGTTGGCGGCGATGATGTAGGATTGCTGCGCGCCGTCGAGCGAGCCTTTCGGCCCCGAGACGTTGGCATTGGCAATCGCAGTGCGCAGATCCTCCATCGCGATGCCATAGGCTGCTAACCGCGCCAGATCCGCCTGAATGCGGACGGCCGGCTTCAACCCGCCGAGCACCGAGACGCGACCGACGCCGGAAATCTGGCTCAGCCGCTGCGCGAGAAGCGTGTCGGCGATGTCGCTCATCGCCCGCAACGAAATCGTGTCGGAGCGTAGCGCCAAAGTCATCACCGGCGCATCGGCCGGGTTCACCTTGGCGTAGGTCGGCGGATAAGGCAGCGTCTTCGGCAGCACGCCGGCCGCCGCATTGATCGCGGCCTGGACATCCTGGGTGGCGCCGTCGATGTCGCGATTGAGATCGAACTGGAGCGAGATCTGGCTGACGCCGAACGAGCTGGTCGAGTTCATCGCCGACAGCGACGGGATCTGGCCGAGTTGCCGCTCCAGCGGCGCGGTGATCAGTGAAGCGATCACGTCGGGGCTCGCGCCGGGCAATTGCGTCGTCACCTGCACGGTCGGGAAATCGACCTGCGGCAGTGCCGAGACCGGCAGCGCGAAATAGCCCAGCAGCCCGCCGATCAGAAGCGCGATGCCGAGCAACGAGGTCGCGATCGGCCGTCGGATGAAGGGTTCGGAGACGCCCATGGGATGCGCCTGCCGCTCAGGCGGCTGTTGTCGGGATCATGGCTGCCTGGCTCCACTTCCCGATGCGCCCGGACTTGACGGAGGCCCTGGTGCCGGTCCGGTCTGGCCCTTCTGGTCGCCTTCGCTGCTCTTGCGTTTGGCGCGGAACTCGCCGTCCTTATCTTGTCCGTCCTTCTGGCCGTCTTTTGCGCCATCCTTCTTCTGACCATCCGGCCCGCGCGAGCGCTTGCGCGGCGCGAGATCGGCCGACGGGGTCTGGTCGTCGCGGCCGATGACGACCTTGGAGCCGTCGGATAAATTGGCAAACCCCGTCGTGACGACCTTGTCGGTCGCCGACAGGCCGCTGGCGATCACGGCGTCATGCTCGTTCTGCTGCGTCACCGTCACGGGCTTGGCCGCGACCACGTTATCCTCGCCGATGACATAGCTGAAGGTGCCGATCGGGCCGCGCTGCACCGCCGACGTCGGCACCACCAGCGCCTGCGTCAAGGTCTCGACCTTGAGGCGGACATTGACGAACTGGCCGGGCCAGAGCTGGTAGTTGGCGTTGGGGAATTCGGCCTTGAGCCTGAGCGTGCCGGTGGTCTGGTCGACTTGGTTGTCGATGCCGGTGAGCTTGCCGGTGTCGATCACGGTGAGGCCGTCATTGCCGAACACATCGACCGCGAGTGGGCCCTTCGACGCCGCGGCGTTGACCCGCATGATCTGCTGCTGCGGCAGGCTGAACCACACCGCGATCGGCTGCAATTGCGTGATCACCACGAGGCCAGTGGTGTCGGAGGCATGGATGATGTTGCCCTGGTCGACCTGGCGCAGGCCGGCGCGGCCCGAGATCGGCGCCACGATCTTGGTGTAGCTCAGCGTCGCCGCCGCATTGTCGATCGCCGCCTGGTCGGCCTTGACCAGCGCCTCGGTCTGCGCGACCAGCGCGCGCTGGGTGTCGGCCTGCTGCTTGGATCCGGCGTTGGACGCCGCGAGCTGCTCGTAGCGCGTGAGGTCGATGCGCTGGTTGGCGAGCTGGGCCTGGTCCTGCGCCTTTTTGGCGACGGCCTGATCGTACGTCGCCTGGTACAGCGCGGGGTCGATCTCGCCGACCACGTCGCCCTTCTTGACGTCCTGTCCCTCGGTGAAATTGACCGCGATCAGCTTGCCGTCGACCTGCGAGCGGACGGTCACGGTATTGAGCGCGCGGATCGCACCGACGCCGTCGAGATAGACGGGAACGTCCTGGACGCGGGGCGTCGCCGCCAGCACCGGCACCGGCAGATCCGGCCGTTGATTGCGGCCGTTCGCCTGCTGCGGCTGCTGGTGCCAGGTGGTCCAGCCGTAATAGCCGAGCCCGCCGAGGATCGCGAGCGTGATCAGGGTCATGAGGAAGCCGCGCCCGCGCGACGTCTTCGCCGTCCCCTCATCCGCGCCTTGCTTGATATCCGGCTTAAAGAGCATTGACCGGTTTCTCCATCCTCGGCTCCCAGCCGCCGCCGAGCGCCTGATACAGGCTGACGATAGCAAGAAGGCGGGCAAGTTGCGCCTGCGACAGCGCGTCTTCCGCCTGGAACAGGGTTAGTTGCGTATTGAGCACGGTGACGATGTCGGCGGTGCCCGCGCGCAACTGCTGCTCGGAGAGATCGAAGGCGCGGCGGGAGGCGTTGAGGACGTCACGCTGCAATTGCAGCCTGATCGTGGTCTGCTTGATCGAGAACAGCGCGTTGTCGACATCGGCAAAGGACTGGATGATGGTCTTGCGGTAAGTCTGCAGCAATTCGTCCTGCCGCGCCTTGGCAAATTCGAAATTGCCGAGGATCTTGCCACCGTCGAAGATCGGCTGCGTCGCGCTGCCGACGAGCTGGAAGAACGCCGCATGCGGCTGGAACAGCGAGACCAGGGCCGAGCTCTGATAGCCGCCATTGCCGGTGAGCTGGATGGTCGGAAAGAACTGCGCGCGGGCATTGCCGACGTTCGCTGTCGCGGAGGCGAGCTGGGCCTCCTGCCTGCGGATGTCGGGCCGCTGCGTCAGGAGCTCCGACGGCAGTCCCGGCGTCACGCGGGGAATCGCGATCCGGTTCAGCGAGCCGCCGAGCACGCGCACGCTCTCCGGCGGCCGCGACACCAAAACCGCAAGCGCATTGACGTTCTGGTCGAGCGTCTGGCGCAGCGGCGGCACCAGTGCCTTCTGGTTTGCGAGCACGCTCTCCTGCTGGGCGACGTCGAGGTCGGTACCGGTGCCGGCTTTGCGCCGTTCCCTGACGGCATCAAGGATGCGCTGCGCGCTCGCGATGTTGCGCTGTGAGGTCCTGATGCGATCCTGCGAGGCCAGCACCTGGAAATAGGCGTTAGCCACACCCGCAAGCGTCGTCAGCGCAACGACGTCGCGATCGAAACGGTTGGCATGCGCCGTTTCTTCCGCGGTCTGGAGTGCGTCCCGGTTCTGACCCCAGAAATCGAGCTGGTAGCTCGCGCTTAGCGAAGCCTGGTAGTTGACGACCTCACGGCCGCCATTGGTGAGCCCCGAGGCGGAGGAGCCGGAGGTGCGCGAATAGGCCTCCTGCCCGGTGCCGGAAAGGCTCGGCAGCAGCGCCGCACCCGCCTGCCGGGCCTGGGCGTCGGCTTGGACGATGCGCGAAACGGCGGCGGCAATGTCGAGATTGACGGTCTGCGCCTCTTCCATCAGCTGCGTCAGCTCTGCGGAGCGGAAGCTGCGCCACCAATCCAGCGAGGGCGGCGCATCGCCCTTCCCGGCGTATTTGTATTGCGTGGGAACGTCGAGCGCGGGATCCGGAAGATCCTGCGTCAATACGCAAGCGCCCGAACCGGCCGCGAGGCAAGCGACCGCAAGCCAGCGCGCCGCACGTCGCGTCCGGGACGCGGCGCCTGGAGACCGCCGCACGGCGATCGCAGGAACATCCTGTGTCACACAGACCCCCCGCCGGGCAGATCGAGCCGCCACGGCGCAGCCGGAGTAACCGATTCGCGGCGGCACAGTCGGGGGGCTTTGGACAACTCGTTCACGGAGGTGATGCTTTCTGCGGAACCTGTCGCCCATACTAGCCGGGCGCGCAACTGCGGGACAGTCCCGCACTTGCGAGATGCCCGCCAAAGCACGACTATTTTAGAACGAAGAAAATACAAAAGGATGCTGTCCTGCAGGCGGTTCTTGAATTTCAGGGCCGTTCCTGAGTGCGCTCGAGCTTACCAAGGTTTCATGTGATATTGCCGCCACACCGACGCCAATCCCCTTCAATCCGCCTGCACCGCTCGCGACGCGGCTTCAGTCCGGTCTCGAAACCGGGCCCGGCCACTCTCGCGAGGTTGTCCAGTATCCGAAACGAATAGGCGTTCATCGCGCCGATATTGTTGACCGCCTCTCGCGTACCATCGGCACTCTTCGACGGCGACGCCTCTCGACGACGCTTACCTTCCATGTTTTGGCGGAGGCCGGCCACATCCTCCTACCGATATCCCGCGACGTAGCACAGCAGCAGCAGCGGCGATCTCTCCTTCCAATTTTCACTGCTTGCGGGCATTTTCGCCGCAGCGCAAAAGCCTTCCCCTTTGACCGCCCAAGCACTAGGTTCTGGCCAACCTGATCAACCCCTTTGCCAGTGATTTCCCCTGATATGACCATCAAAAAAGACGTTGTCGAAGCCATCGGCAACACCCCGCTGATCAAGCTCAAGCGCGCCTCCGAACTGACCGGCTGCACCATCCTGGGCAAGGCCGAATTCATGAATCCCGGCCAGTCGGTGAAGGATCGCGCCGGCAAATGGATGATCCTGGAGGCCGAGAAGCGCGGCGAGCTCAAGCCCGGCGGTCTTGTGGTGGAATCGACCGCCGGCAATACCGGCATCGGCCTCGCGGTCGTGGCCAGCGCGCGCGGTTACCGCACGCTGATCGTGATCCCGGAGACGCAGAGCCAGGAGAAGAAGGATTTTCTGAAGCTGTGCGGCGCCGAGCTGCTGGAATCACCGGCACTGCCCTATTCCAATCCGAACAACTACCAGCATGTCGGGCGCCGCCTTGCCGACGAGCTGCGCAAGACGGAGCCCAACGGCGTGCTGTTCGCCGACCAGTGGAACAACCTCGACAATGCGAAGGCGCATTACGAGTCCACAGGTCCCGAGATCTGGGAGCAGACCGGCGGCAAGATCGACGGTTTCGTCTGCTCCGTCGGCAGCGGCGGCACGCTGGCCGGCACCAGCCGCTTCCTGAAAGTGAAGAGCAAGGACGTCAGGATCGCCTGCGCCGACCCGCACGGTGCCGGCATGTATGAATATTTCAGAACGGGCGACGCCAAGGCGACGCCGGGCGGCTCGATCACCGAGGGCATCGGCCTCAACCGGGCGACCGCAATCGTGGAGAGCGCAAAGGTCGACGACGCCTATCTCATCCCCGATGCCGAAGCGGTGACGGTGATCTACGAACTCCTCCAGCACGAAGGCCTGTGCCTCGGCGGCTCGACCGGCGTCAACGTCGCCGGCGCGATGCGTCTCGCAAAACAGCTCGGGCCCGGCAAGACGATCGTCACCATGCTCTGCGATTCCGGCAGCCGTTACCAGTCGAAGCTGTTCAATGCGGACTTCATGCGCGCCAAGAGCCTTCCCGTGCCGGAATGGCTGGAGAAGCGCAGCAACATCAAGCTGCCGTTCGTCTAGCCCCAGGTCGGTCGCGACGATCCCTGCGACACCCGCCCGAGGCGCTCGTTCGATAGCGAAGGTTTGATCGCGCGCGTGCGCGGCGGGAGGGGAGCGCCGTAGGAGCCTTCGCTGTCGCCGCTCGGCCAGAACATGAGCGCGAGCATCAGCCCGAGGTTGACCAGCGCGCCGACCGCCGTCGCCTGGTGCTCCTGCCCGATCGCCCAGGCCGGAAACCGGCCCGCGACGACATGGTCGACGATCACGAGCGCGAACCAGGCAGGCACCACGCAGACCGGATCCCAACCGATGTCGCGGATGCGCATCGATTGCAGCGTGAAGGTGGCAACCCCGAAGAAGATGATCGCGGCGATCATCGCCCAGCTCCTGGTGAGATCTTCAGGCCGGATCGCGCCGGGCGAGGTGTTGCGCAGCACCGCCGTTGCGATCGCAAAGCAGATTGCCGTCATCACGATGGCAAGCGCGACCGTGGCGAGGAAGAAATGCAATCGCCCGAGCCGGGCGTTCAAGCCGAAGACGAAACCAAGCATTGGCGCACCCTTTTTGGCGCCATATGCCAAGAAATAGCTTTCGGAGCCATGAACCGGCCCGGTCGCGCACCGGCGCATGGTTTCCGGAGGACTAACTTGACCTTCGCAATTTGGGGCGTTCGTCTGGCAGGCCGAGTCAGGCGCCCTCGCCGCCTTCCGACGCCGCAGCACAATAGTCGCGCCAGAACTGGCGGTAGCCCGCTTCGAGCTCCCGCGTGTAGGTCTCGACATTGCCGGCGGGCGAGGCCGCGATCCGGACCAGCAAATCCGCGCGCAATTTCGCCAGATGCGCCGGCTGCGCCGCATATTTGCCGGCGATCGCGGCGTATCCATCGTCGGCCTCGGCGACCCAGTCGCCGAGGCCGACGGCAGTCACGATAGAGGCGCCAGCCCGCGAGGAGGCACCGTTGCCGAGCTTGGCTACGACCGGAACGCCCGCATAGAGCGATTCCCAGGTGCTGACGCCGCCGTTTTGCGGGAACGTATCGAGCGAGATGTCGACGTTCGCAAACGCCCGCAGGTGCTCGTGGCGCGGCGTCGAGCCAAGGCAGGTGATATTCACCTCGGCAACGCCCTGCGCCACGAACCGCGCGACCAAATTGTCGCGCAGCATGGGATCGTCAAGCAGAGAATGCTTGATGACGATCTTCGAACCCGTCACCTCCCGCATCACTTTCGACCACACGCGGATGGCCTCGTCCGAGATCTTGTAGATCCGGTTGAACACGCCGAAGGTGACATAACCGTTGCGGAGCATAGGCGGCTCCGATGCAGGTACATCCAAAATGGGATCGATCGTGATCAGGCACGGCAGGTCGTAGACCGTTTCAGCCAGCAGATGGCGCGCCGATTGCGGAATGAAGACGGGATCCGCGAGCACATAGTCCATGGTCTGAAGGCCCGTGCCCGTGGCGTGTCCGAAACCCGTGACCTGGATCGGGGCCGGCTTGCGGGCGAAGACGTGGAGTCTGTTGCCGGTCGAATGCCCTGACACGTCGATCAGGATGTCGATCCCGTCGGCCTGGATACGATCGGCCAACTCGTCATCCGACATCTGCCAGGCGTCGACCCAGACGTCCGCCATGGACTTGAATTCGCCTGTTATCTCATCTTGTAACGGCGAACACGAATAGCAGACGGTCTCGAACCTGGCGTGATCATGATGGCGCAGCACTGGTAACACAGCGAACGCTGCCGAGTGGTTCCTGAATTCGGAAGCGACATATCCGATTAGAAGCCGCTTGTCCGGATCGAGTGCGCGGGGCGCCAACGCCCTTCGCGGCAATTTGGCGCCGATCGCATCCCACCATTGTTTCCGCGCAGCCTGCTGAACCGCGAAATCGGCCTCCGGGAGATAGTCCAGGAAGAATATCTTGCGCCCGATCAAGTCCGCATAATCAGGCGCAATTGCCAGCCCCGCATCGAGATGTTCGAGCGCCGTCGCAATGTCTCCCTGGCTCGCGTAGCAGGAAGCCAGAAGTGCAATTCCAATGTCGGACCGCGGATTTTCCTCGAGCAAGGTTTTGACCGCCGCAATCGCCTCGGCCGTGTTGCCCTTGAGAATGTTGACTTGCGCCTTCCCCTGCAAGGCCACTTCGAGCCTTGGCGAAAGCGCCAGCGCCGCATCGAAGTCCGCGAGCGCCTGCTCCAGCCGCAACAGATCGAGATTGAGCCGTCCGCGCTGCGCCAGAATTGTCGGCGAAGCCGGCTTGATCGCGAGCCCTGCCGCGATCGCTGCGGCCGCCTCTTCATAGTGCCGGAGTTCGATGCATACCATGCCCCTGCCTGCGATCGCTTCCGCGTGACGCGGCTGAAACACGACGGCGCGATCGAAACTCTCCTTGGCGCGTTGGAACTGGCGTTCGATCAGCTCCGCCATGCCGCGATTGCAAAATGCATCGGCATAATCCGGCTTCAGCCTGATAGCGCGATCGTGCAGCTCGATAGCCTGCTCGGCGAGGCCCATGTGCAGCAGCGTATTGCCGAGGTTGGTCAAGGCGATCGGAGAATTCGGCTTCAGCGCAATGGCCCTCTCCTGGCATGCGCGGGCGTCCTGAAATTTCTGGAGATTGAAATACACTGCCCCGAGATTACCATGGGCATCGGGCGACCGCGGATCGAGCGCGGTCGCGCGCTCCAGCAATTGTTGCGCCTCCTGGAGTCGCCCACCATCATACGCGCGCAAGCCGAGCAGGTGCGCTGCGTCGAAATGATCCGGAACCTCCGTCAAAATCCGGCGGCAGAGTGTCTCGACCTCCGCGTATCTGCCCTGCCCGAGTGCCTGAACCGCGGCGGACATGAGCGCGTCCGCCTGCTTCTTCAATTTCTTTTGCAATCGCGCGTTCTGGAATGCGCGCGCGCCGGCGCTGCTCTGCAAAGTCTCTCTCCGGGGTATGGCTCGAAAAGAGGCTGGCCGATTCGCATGGTGCCAAGCTGGCGGGTCGGTTAGACCAGCGACGCCACCGGATTGCAGGTGCTCAGCGCAGGATCTGGCTCAGGAACAGTTTTGTGCGGGCGTGCTGCGGGGCCGCGAAGAACTGGTTAGGCGTGTTGGCTTCGATAATCTGGCCCGCGTCCATGAACACCACGCGGTTCGCGACCTCGCGGGCAAAGCCCATCTCGTGGGTGACCACCAGCATGGTCATGCCCTCCTCGGCAAGGTCGACCATGGTGTCCAGCACCTCCTTGACCATTTCGGGGTCGAGCGCCGAGGTCGGCTCGTCGAACAACATCACCTTCGGGTTCATCGTCAGTGCGCGGGCAATCGCGACGCGCTGCTGCTGACCGCCGGACATCTGTCCTGGAAACTTGTTGGCCTGGTGCGGAATCTTGACCCGCTCCAGAAACTTCATCGCCGCCGCTTCGGCGTCCTTCTTGGGGATGTTGCGCACCCAGATCGGCGCCAGCGTGCAATTGTCCAGCACGGACAGGTGCGGAAACAGGTTGAAGCTCTGGAACACCATGCCGACTTCGCGCCGCACCGCATCGACATGCTTCAGGTTCGGCCCGAGTTCGATGCCGTCAACGACGATCTCGCCTTCCTGAAACTCCTCGAGCGCGTTGATACAGCGGATCAGCGTCGACTTGCCCGAGCCGGAGGGGCCGCAGATCACGATCCGCTCGCCCTTCTCGACCGCAAGGTCGATGTCGCGCAGCACGTGAAACTCGCCGTACCATTTGTTCAGGCCGGAAATCTTGACGATGGGGTCGGACATGGTGACCTCGATCAGTTGCGGCGGTGAGCGTTAAGGCGGTGCTCGACGAAGAGCGAGTAGCGTGACATTCCAAAGCAGAAGATGAAGTAGATGATCCCGGCGAAGGCGAACCCGGTGAACGCGGTCGACGGCGACGACCATTTCGGATCCGAGAACGACGCCCGCAGCGAGCCCAGCAGATCGAACAGCGCCACGATCGAGACCAGCGAAGTGTCCTTGAACAGCGAGATGAAGCTGTTGACGAGGTTCGGAATGACGTGGCGTAGCCCCTGCGGCAGCACGATCAGTGAGGTCGTCTTCCACCAGGACAGCCCCAACGCCGCGGCTGCCTCGCCCTGCCCGCGCGGGATCGCAGCCAGCCCGCCGCGGACGTTCTCGGCCTGATAGGCGCCCGTGAACAGCGAAATTCCAATCAGCGCACGCACGAGACCATCGACCGTGAAATTGCCCGGGAGAAACAGCGGCAGCATGTAGGTGGCGAAGAACAGGACGGTGATCAGCGGCACGCCGCGCCAGAACTCGATGAAGGCGATCGAGAAGATCCGGATCAGCGGAATGGTCGAGCGGCGGCCAAGCGCCAGCGCAATGCCGATGGGCAGCGAGGTGACGATGCCCGTGACGGAGACCACCAGCGTCACCAGAAGTCCGCCCCACAGGTTCGTCTGCACGATCGGCAGTCCGCCGTGATCGAGCCCCATCAGCTTGATCACGATTGCGATGGCGGCGAAGGTGACGATGCTGGATGTCAGGGCCCGCCCCCCGGTGCGGAGGCCGCCGCCGAGAACGAAGGCAATCAGGGAGACGATCGCGGCCGTAATGGCGAAATCGGCCCAGACCGACTGGCCCGTCCCCTGGAGCTGGTCACGCAGCCAGGTCAGCGGAAAGATCAGCCAGTAGATCGCGGTTCCCACGAGCACGATGACATTGCCGACGACCCACAACAGCGGCGCGGCAGAGGACGTCTTGCCGAGACTGAGCAGAGCCTGCCCGGCGCCGATGATGCTGTCGTCGAACAATTGCAGCAGGTCAGCAGTCCAGCTCAGGCCAAATCCCTTGATGCCGCCGCCATGCAGCAGAAAGAATGCGACCACTGGAAACGCGAAGAAGAACAGGCCTGCGTTCAATCCTTTCGACGGCAGTCGCGGAATGAGCAGCGGCACCAACAGGACCACTGACAGGACCAGCGTGAGGTTCACCCGCCAGCGCTCGGCTTCGGGGTAGAAGCCGTAGATCAATTGCGGCAGCTTGGCCTGGATGTAGGGCCAGCAGGCGCCGACCGCAAAGCCGGCGTTCTCGGCGAGGCAGGCCGTGCGATCCTTGCCGGTCCAGACTGCATCGACCATCAGGAATTTGACGGAAGGAATGACGGTGAACCAGAGCAGCAAGGCGCCGACGATCGTGAGCAGGATGTTGGTCGGCGAGTTGAACAGGCGGGTCCGCACCAGGCCGACGAAGCCCGTGGTCTTCACCGGCGCGGGACGCTCATCAAGAAGTTCCTGGCGGACGAAGCTGGACGTGGTGATATCGCTCATGCGCCGAGACTCCGGCTGACGCGCCAACCGTAGACGCTCATGACGGCGCTGGTGATCAGCGAGATCAGGAGATAGACGCCCATCGTCATGGCGATGATCTCGATGGCCTGCCCGGTCTGGCTCAGCGACGTGCCGGCGAACACGGAGACGAGGTCGGGATAGCCGATCGCGACGGCCAGCGACGAATTCTTGGTGAGGTTGAGATATTGGTTGGTCAGCGGCGGAACGATGACGCGCATCGCCTGCGGCACGACCACCAGGCGCAGCGTGGTGCCGCGGCTCAGGCCCAGCGACGATCCCGCCTCCATCTGTCCGCTGTGAACGGAGAGGATGCCCGCGCGCACGATCTCGGCGATGAAGGCAGCCGTATAGGTCGACAAGGCCAACGTGAGCGCCACGAACTCAGGGATGATCCGGGAGCCGCCGGCGAAATTGAAGCCCTTGAGCTGCGGCAGCTCGAAGCTGAAGGGCAGACCCGCTACCAGCATGGTGACAAGCGGCAGTCCGAACAGCAGGCCCAGCACATAGGGCCAGATCCGGATCACCTGACCCCGCTGGAACAGCGCCCGGCGCGCATGGATGCGCAGCGCCACCGAAGCCACGATGCCGAGCGCCAGCACCGCAAGAAACGCCTCGAAGCCGCTCTCGCCGATCGGGCGGGGAATGACGAGACCGCGATTGCTGACGAAGGCGATGCCGAGCAGCGAAATGCTCTGTCGTGGATTGGGCAAGGCAGCAAGCACCGCCAGGTACCAGAACAGGATCTGGAACAGCACCGGCAAGTTGCGGATGATCTCGACATAGATTTCGCCAATGCGCGCGAGCAGCCAGTTGGGCGACAGGCGGCACAGCGCAACGATGAAGCCGATCACGGTAGCAAAGACGATGCCCACCACCGAGACCACGAGCGTATTGAGGAGCCCGACAAGGAACACGCGCAGGAACGTGTCCGAGCCGGTATACGAAATCAGCGTCTGATTGACGTCGAAACCGGCGTTGTTCGCCAGGAAGCCGAAGCCCGCCGCAATGTGCTGGTTCTCGAGGTTGGCGCGGGCGTTGGAGACGATTTCATAGGCAATCCAGCCCAGGACCGCGGCGAAGACAAACTGGACGGCGATGCCGTTCCAGCCTGTCTTGCCCCCCAGCACGCGCCTGATCTTCAGCGCGATCTGGGGCGGGGGTTTGCGAGCCTCGATGCTCATCGCCGCGAGCGCGGGTCAGGCGGGATCAGCGGATCGGCGGGGCGTATTGGAGACCGCCCTTGTTCCAGAGATTATTGAGCCCCCGATTGATACCAAGCGGCGAGCCTGCGCCGACGTTGCGGTCGAACACTTCGCCGTAATTGCCGACGGCCTTCACGATGCGCACCACCCAATCCTTACTCAGGCCGAGCTGTTCACCGAAATTGCCGTCGGTGCCGAGGACGCGCTTCAGCTCCGGATTTTCCTGTTTCGTCTTCTCGTCGACGTTCTTCGCGGTCACGCCGAGCTCTTCGGCGGTGATCATGGCAAACAGCGTCCATTTCACGATGTCGAACCATTGGTCGTCGCCGTGGCGCACCATTGGTCCGAGCGGCTCCTTCGAGATGATTTCCGGCAGCACCATGTGATCGCCGGGATTGGCAAGCTTCAGGCGGTTGGCGTACAGCCCCGACTGGTCGGTGGTGAAGACGTCGCAGCGCCCGGCCTCGTAGGCCTTGACCGTTTCGTCGTTGGTGCCGAACGCGATCACCTCGTACTTCATGTTGTTGGCCTTGAAGTAGTCGGCGAGATTCTGCTCGGTGGTGGTGCCGGTCTGGACGCAGACCGAGGCGCTGTTGAGCTCGAGCGCCGAGTTCACCTTGAGCGACTTCTTCACCATGAAGCCCTGCCCGTCATAATAGGTCACGCCGGTGAAGTTGGCGCCGAGCGAGGTGTCGCGCGAGATGGTCCAGGTGGTGTTACGCGACAGCACGTCGACTTCACCGGATTGCAGCGCCGTGAAGCGGTCCTTGGCGGAGAGTGGCACGTATTTGACCTTGGTCGGATCGTTGAAGATCGCCCCGGCGATCGCGCGGCAGACGTCGACGTCAAGCCCGGTCCAGTTGCCCTTGTCGTCCGGCGAGGAGAACCCGGGCAGGCCCTGACTGACACCGCAGGACAGCATGCCCCGGTCCTTGACGGTCTTGAGCGTTTGCGCATCGGCGGCTTGGGCAGTCAGGCCGGCGGCGAGTGCGAGAGTGAGAGCCAGGGTTACGCGTTTCATGGGCTTTGGGCCTTTCAAAGTCGTCTCAAGGTCAGGAACGTTGTCTTTGCGATCGTCTCTGCCAGGGCTAGCCGTATCAAGACCAGCCTTGCAAGAGTCATGCTGGAAAACCTTGCCGATCACCCGCCGATCCCGGGAGGCCCTACCTTAATCCCCGCCGAAAGGCGCCCGCCGTTACGGCTGTAGCGCATGGTCCGGTCAAGCGATGGATCGAAGGTCGCGGCAGGCCCCTCAACATGCGGCGACTGAATAGCACTGCGATAACAGAACGACTGGCGTGCCGGGTCAAGGGGTTGACGGGACTCTTCTGTGTTCTGTTATTAACGACAGCGGCCTTTCGGCCAGCCCGCGGGCGTAGCGCGCCTAGTGGAAACGCGGTTTTGAAAGCAGACGCATGGATTCCTCACACCCCTCCGATCAGCACGCCGAGACCCGGCTGGTCACCTCCGGCCGCGACACCAAGGCGCAGAAGGGGTTCGTCAACCCGCCCGTTTTCCACGGCTCGACCGTGCTCTATCCGACCGCCGAGGACCTGCACGCCCATCGCGGCGAGTTCCAGTACGGCCGGCACGGCACGCCGACGACCCGGGCGTTCCAGGAGACCCTGATGGCGCTGGAGGGGCCGCAATGCGCCGGCGTCGGCATCGTGCCGTCGGGGCTGTCGGCGATCTCGACCACCCTGCTCTCGGTGCTGAAGGCCGGCGACCACATCCTGGTCTGCGACAACGTCTATCGGCCCTCGCGCAATTTTTGCAACGGCATGCTCTCCCGCTACGGCGTCGAGACCACCTACTTCGATCCGATGATCGGCGCCGGCATCGACAAGCTCTTCAGGCCCAACACAAGCGCCGTGCTGGTCGAGGCGCCCGGCTCGCAGTCGTTCGAGATGCCCGACATCCGCGCCATCGCCGAGGTCGCGCATGCGCGCGGCGCGCTCGTCATCGACGACAACACCTGGGCGACGCCGCTCTATCACCGCTCGCTCGAACAGGGCGTCGACATCAGCATGCAGGCCGCAACCAAATATATCGGCGGCCATTCCGACATCATGTTCGGCACCATCTCGGCCAATGCCAAGGCCTGGCCGCAGGTCGCCGAAGGCATCCGCCTGCTCGGCGTCTGCGCCGGTCCCGATGACGTCTTCCTGGCACTGCGCGGCCTGCGTACGCTGTCGGTGCGGCTGGCGCAGCATCATCGCTCCGGACTCGACATGGCGCGCTGGCTTGCGAGCCGTCCCGAGGTCGCGCGCGTGCTGCATCCGGCGCTCGAGACCGATCCGGGCCATGCGATCTGGAAGCGCGACTTCACGGGCGCGTCCGGCCTGTTCAGCATCGTCTTGAAGCCGGCGCCGCAGAAGGCGGTCGACACCATGCTCGATACGCTCAAACTGTTCGGCATGGGCTTCTCCTGGGGCGGCTTCGAGAGCCTGGTGATTCCCTTCGACTGCGATGGTTACCGTACCGCGACCAAGTGGGCCCCGGGCGGCCCGACGCTGCGTCTGCATATCGGGCTCGAAAGTGTCGACGACCTCAAGGCCGACCTCGATCGCGGCTTCGCTGCCCTCAAGGCAGCAATGTGAGCCTGCTCACAAGGCATCGCGCCTGCGGACGCGCCAACGCGCGCCGCGGGAACGCGCAGCTGCCGCAAACGTTAACGTCGACGCGCCAACAATCGGTTTGATCCCCTGTCGTTTGGCGCTAGCCTCACCAATCGACTCCAATCCGGACACGGAGCATGGGAACGTTGGTACTGCTCGATCTGATGGGCGGCGTGGCGTTGTTGCTGTGGGGCCTGCACATGGTCCACAGCGGGATTCTGCGCGCCTTTGGCCCGGACCTGCGACGGCTGCTCGGCAAGGCTCTCGGCAACCGCTTCAACGCGTTTGCCGCCGGTCTTGGGCTGACGGCGCTGCTCCAGAGCAGCACCGCCACCGCGCTGCTCACCAGTTCGTTCGCAGCCGAGGGCCTGCTCAGCCTGGTCACCGCGCTCGCCATCATGCTCGGCGCCAATGTCGGCACGACGTTGATCGTGCAGGTGCTGTCGTTCAACATCGCCGCCGTCGCGCCGGTCCTGTTCGTGCTCGGACTGGTCGCCTTCCGTGTCGGTCCACGCTCGCGGATCAAGGATGTCGGCCGTGTCTTGATCGGTCTCGGACTGATGCTGCTGTCGCTGCACATCCTGCTCGACACGCTGGCGCCAGCCGAGAACGCACCGGGCGTCCGCGTCATGATGTCCTCCATCACGGGCGATCCCGTTCTGTGCATCGTGATCGCAGCGCTCGTCACTTGGGCGGTGCATTCGAGCGTCGCCAGCGTGCTGCTGATCATGTCACTCGCCTATTCGCAGTTCATCTCGCCTTACGCGGCGCTCGCACTGGTGCTCGGCGCCAATCTCGGCAGCGCCATCAATCCCGTATTCGAAGGCGCCAAGCGTGACGATCCCGCCAGCTATCGTCTGCCGGTGGGCAATCTCGTCAATCGCGTGATCGGGATCGCGCTCGTCCTGCCCTTCCTGGGCCCGATCGCCGAGCACATGCACGCCTGGCAGCCGGATCTTGCCAGGATGACGGCGGCGTTTCATATCGCCTTCAACGTCGGAACGGCCATCATCTTCATCGGCCTGCTCGATACCATGTCGCGCCTGCTGACGCGGCTCCTGCCCGATCGTGTTCAGGAGGCCGATCCGGCCCGGCCGCGCTATCTCGACGAGACCGCGCTGGAGTCGCCATCGCTGGCGCTGGCCGATGCCGGCCGCGAAACCTTGCGCATGGGCGATCTCGTCGAAATCATGCTGCGCAAGGTGATGACGGCGATGATGAGCGGCGACCGCGCGCTGGTCGACCAGGTCTCGAAGATGGACAACATCGTCGACGGCCTCGACGAAGCCATCAAGCTCTACGTGACGAAACTCATGCGGGGCAGCCTCGACGAAAGCGAGGGCCGGCGCGCGATGGAGATCATCTCCTTCGCCATCAATCTGGAACATATCGGCGACATCATCGACAAGAGCCTGAGCGAGCTTGCGACCAAGAAGATCAAGCGCCGCTTCCAGTTCTCGCCCGAGGGCGCCGAGGAGCTCGCCGCCTTCCACAAGCGCACGATGGATTCGCTGCGCATCGCCTTCGGGGTCTTCATGTCGGGCGACGCCAACGAAGCGCGCAAGCTGCTGGTGGAGAAGACTGCGCTGCGCAACACGGAGCTTGCCGCCGTCGAGCGCCACCTCGACCGCCTCCGCGAGGGCCGTCCCGAGACCATCGAAACCACGTCGCTGCATCTCGACGTGCTGCGGGACCTGCGCCGCATCCACTCGCATATCTGCTCAGTCGCCTATCCCGTGCTCGACGCGGCCGGCGAGCCCCATCGCAGGCACGAGGCGGGGACCGCCGCCCTGCCTGCAACAGGCGCGGCGTCAGCATTGCCGCGCTAGTCGCCTTGGATCAGCGCTCCAGCGTCTTTGACGCGCGGCCGCGGTTCTTCACGATCAGCATGATATTGCGTATATAGATGATGGTCGCGAGCGCCTGGCCGAGGATGATGACAGGCTCGCGCTTGACGACGCCGTAGACCAGCGTCATCAGTCCGCCGCCCATGGAGCAGAACCAGAACGCCATCGGCACCACGCTGTTGCCGGCGCGCTCGCTCGCGATCCACTGCACCAGGAAGCGCGCCGTGAAGAACAGCTGCGCGACGAGGCCGAACGCCAGCCAGAAGTCGAACTTGGCGACGAAGACGTCGTAGAAATAATTGCTCAGCGCCTGACCGTATTGGATGATCATGCCTTCACCTCAGTCACTTCCGGCGTCGGCTTCTTGCGGCGGATCAGCCACCAGACGCCCACGAGATCCATGATGCCGATCCACAGCCGGTCGAAGAAACCGTAGTTAGATACGCCGGAATGTCGCGGGCGGTCGATCACGTCGACATAGGCGATCTCGTAGCCCTCGCGGCGCACCAGCGCCGGCAGGAAACGATGCAGCCCGTCGAAATAGGGCATCATCAGGAACACCTCGCGCCGGAACGCCTTCAGGCCGCAGCCGGTATCGCGCGTCCCATCCTTCAGGATCGCGTTGCGGACGCCGTTGGCGACACGCGACTGGAACTTCTTGAAGCCGGTATCCTTGCGGCCGACGCGTTGTCCGGCGGCAAGTCCGACCTTGCTTCCGTTCTCGACAGCCGCGATCAGGTCGGGCAGGAAGGCCGGATTGTTCTGGCCGTCGCCGTCGAGCGTCGCCACGATCGCGCCGCGTGCCGCACGCACGCCGCTGCGCACAGCCGCGGATTGGCCGCCCGATTTGGCATGGCGCAGCTGGCGCAGATTGTCCCGCTGCTTCATGACCGCGCCGAGCCGTTCGCCGGTCGCGTCCGTCGAACCATCATTGACGTAGATGATCTCATAGGCCCAGCGGCCGTCGAGCGCCGCGCCGATCTCCTCGATCAGCGGCACGATGTTGTCGGCTTCGTTGCGCACGGGAACGACGATGGAAACCGAGGGCTGGAAAACCGAAGGCTGGGACGACAAATCGAAGCTCGTGGTTGGAATTGGCTTGGCTCGGGAACCGGCGGTCCCGGCAGGCAGCCGCTTTTATGGGGCGGATGCCCCGTGGGCAACCCTTTTGAGGCGGCCTGAGACTGCCCCCGCAAGAGGCACAATGGTGCCGTCGGCACGGATGGCAAAGCCGAGCCTGCGGGCCGCGAACCAGTAGCGAACCGCCATCGCGCCGACCATGCCGACCAGGGCGCCGGCCACCACGTCACTCGGGTGGTGCGCAAGCAGGACCAGTCGCGTCAGCAGGATCACGATCGCGTAAGTGAACATGAACACGCGCAGGCGCGGCCACAGCGCCGAGACTGCAAACGCCAGCGCGAACGCCGTCACCGCATGCCCCGACGGCAGGCTGGCATAGGCCCCGGTCCCCTCGAACGGGATGAAGTTGAAGGGATTGGCCTTGCCGCCGACGAACGGACGTCCGCGGCCGATGAGATATTTCAGGATCTCGGCGACGAATATCGGCACGGCAACAGACAGAAACATGAACTGCAGTCGCGTGCCGAGGCCGAGCAGCAATGCGCGGCTTGTGCCGTGCAATCCCGCCGCAACCAGCACCAGCACCACCAGCACACCCCCGAGCGCCGAGAGCACATACTCGTCCTTGCCGAAATCGGTGAGAATGCGGATCGGCCACAGGCCCGGCGTGCCACGCGGCGGCATCAGCTGGATCTCGGTCAGGTCGAACACGACCATCAGCGCGATGACCAGGGCTGCACCTGCCGCACTGAGCCACAGCGAATGCCGCGCCAGCTTTCGCGCGGCCTCGGCGCGGCGCGAATGCGAGGGCGTACGCACGAGCTGCGCCAGGGCGCGCCCGGACATGGCAAGCAATTGCGCGGGATAGCTCGCGCGCGGCGCGATGTCGGTGGGCGCCGACATTCTACTCGGTGCCTTCCGAGCGGAAGATCGAGATCGAGATCGCACGCCCTTGCGAGAAATTATAGCCTTCGATGCGGGTACCAACCTTGTAGCGCAGCCCGATCGCCTCAGCGCGCTGCACGAAACCGCGCTCCGAACGCTGCTCGATCAGCGCGAACCGGCAGCTTCCTTGCCGCAGGAAATCCGCAGCGCCCGAACCGTCGGTGAGCAGCGTCTGCGTACCCGTGAGGAAGACGAGGCTCGGCTCGTGATAGCCGGCCGCGGCCGCCTTCGGGCCGACGCAGGTGACGTTCCGAAGCGCGCGTGCGATCTCGATGCTCGGAAACAGCGGCGTCAGCGACGGCAGCACGATCCCGTAGACCGTCACCGCGAGCATCAGGGCTGCGACCAGCGCGTTGAGCAGCGAGCGCTCGGCGTGATTGTTGTCATGAAGCCACCAGGCGAACAGGCCGAAGATCAGCGAGGCCGCGATGAACGGCCAGGCCACGAAAGCAGGCTGCCGGGTCAGCATCACCGCGCCGACGACCGCGATGATCGAGCCGCCAACGGGGATCGCGAACCACCAGGCCGAGCCGCGCATCAGCCAGGACCACGACAGCACGCGCCGCTCGAGCGCACCCGCGGTGAGGATCGCGATCGCAGGATACAGCGGCAGCACGTAATGCGGCAGCTTGGTCAGCACCGCCTCGAACACGATCCAGGACGGGACCAGCCAGGCCAGCAGGAATTGCGCGCCGGGCTCGCGCCGCGCGCGCCACACTGCGGGCGCCGCCATCGCCGCGAGCGGCGCGCCGGGCCAGAATGTGATCCAGAACAGCGCCAGATACAGTCCGGGCGGCGCGCCGTGGGATTCCTGCGCGCCCAACTTGCTCAACATGTCGCCGCCGACGGAATCCGCGAAGAAGGCATCGCCCGCGCGCCAGAAGATCGCGACGAACCAGGGCAGCACCAGCACCAGCATCCACATCAGGCCCCAGAGCGGTCGCAGCTTCCATAGCCAGGAGGCATCGCGGTCCTGGATCGCGAGCGCGACGATGGTCAGGCCTGCGAACATCAGGATCAGCGGGCCCTTGATCAGGATGCCGACAGCGAGAGCCGTCCAGAAGATCGCGGGCCAGCTCCAGGGCGGATGCGTCTCGTCCTCGGCGCGCTGCCAGGACAGATACGCCCGCGCCATCGCGCCCATCGCAGCGGTCACGCAGAACAGCAGCATCGCGTCAGTCTTGGCAAGCCGCGCCTCGACCCCGAGCAGCACGGACGCACACATCAGAAGTGCTGCAAGCACCGCGGCGCGCCGCGTAACGAAGCCAAGCGCCGTCCAATAGGTCATGAGCACGGCACCGATGGCGCCGATCAGCGACGGCAGCCGGTAGACCCAGATCCGCAACTCGGCCCGCGGCAGGCCCAGCGCCGATGCTGTCTCGACCGCGGCCGATTGCAGCCAGTAGATGCCGACCGGCTTCTTGTAGCGGACGTCCTCCTGGAAGCGGATGTCGACATAATCGCCGCTCTCGACCATCTGCTTGGTGGCCTGCGCAAAGCGCGCCTCGTCGCGGTCAACCGGCGGAATCGTAAAGAAGCCCGGCAGGAATAGCAGCAGCGCGCACAATAGCAGGAAGCTCACCGCGCGGACGTGGGTGGCCGTGGCGATGTCGAACATGGACACGAGCCGGCTGCCCGGATTCACCGGGGATTTCGGCTCGCGGGGAGCTCCAAAACGGGGTGTTGGGTAGGTCTCGGCCATCGGTTCCGCTTACGCTGAAACCGCCATCGCCACAACCGCTTGAGGCAGGGTCACTGAATTCGAATGACAACTGTGTCCGCGGCGCCCGTGGCATCGATGACGGTCAGCCGCGCAAAGCCCGGACCGGGCGGATCGATCAGCCGCTGGCGCCGTCCGTCAATCTCGCCCTGCGCCGTTCCGTTAACCATGACGGTCATGGGCAGGACGCCGCCGGCGACCTTGACCGGCATGGCTGCGCCGCCCTCGCCACCCGAGCGATCGACGTCGATCCGCGAGCCGTTCAGCGGAAACTGGATATGCAGAGCCTGCTCGCCCCCGGTTCGCACTAGGTCCCCGACCGGGCGGAACCGCCTCAAGGGTAACGGCAGCTTGGCGTTGCTGGCAACGAGAGTTCCTTTCGGCGGCTTCGGCAACGGGAGGAGCGTCTTGCCGGTGCGGGCGAAGGCGTCGAACAGGATCGGCGCGGCGGCAACCCGACCGATCAGGCCCGGAACCGGCGCGCCGTCGGGCCGGCCGACCCAGACGCCGATGGTCATGCGCCCGTCAAATCCCATCGACCAGGCGTCGCGGTAGCCGTAGGAGGTGCCGGTCTTGAAGGCGATGCGGTTGTGAGCCGCGTTCTCCGGCGGCGGGGTGCCGAGCAGCACATTGCCGACCTGCCACGCCGCGACCTGATCGAGCAGCCGCAGCGGCTCGCGGTCGTCCCTCTCGCTCATGATCTCGCGCAACGGCCTGGTGGTGCCGAGCCGGGCGAAGCCCGCATAGAGCTGGGCGAGGTCCTGCAGCGTCACGCCGACGCCGCCAAGGCCCATCGCAAGTCCCGGCGCCTCGTCCTTGGGCAGCACCAGATTGCCACCGGCCTGGCGCAGCCGCGAGGCCAGCCGGCTCGCGCCGACGCGGTCCAGCAGCACGATCGCGGGCACGTTCAGCGACAGCTGCAGCGCCTTCTTCACCGCCACCGTGCCCTGGAACGTCATGTCGAAATTTTCCGGCGCGTAGGAGCCGAAGCGCACGGGCCGATCGTCGATCAGACTGTCGGGGTGAACGAAGCCGTCCTCGAAGGCGAGCCCATAGATGAACGGCTTCAGCGTCGAGCCCGGCGACCGAATGGTGCGGGTCATGTCCACCTGCCCTGCCCGGCGCTCGTCGAAATAATCCGCCGAGCCGACGCGCGCGAGCACGTCGCCGCTCTCATTGTCGACGACGATGATGCCGACCGAGATGTTCGGCCCCAACGCAATGGCACGATCGCGCGCCAGCGGCTCCAGTACCTTCTGGAGGTTGGCATCGAGCGTCAGCTTGATGACAGGCGCGTCCTTGACCGTCGCAAGCGCCGCATCGGAGGCGTGCGGCGCCAGGATCGGCATCGGTTTGCGCAGCTTTGGCACGGGAACGGCCTTGGCCTGCTTGGCGTCGTCGAGGCTTATTTGTTGTTCCTCGACCATGCGGTCGAGCACGCGGTCACGCGCTTTGCGCGCCGCATCGGGATGGCGATCGAGCCTGCGGGTCTCCGGCGATTGCGGCAGCGCGACCAGCAATGCCGCTTCGGCCAGCGACAGCCGCTTCGGCTCTTTGCCGAGATAGGCGATCGAGGCGGCGCGAATGCCCTCGAGGTTGCCGCCGTAGGGCGCGAGCGCAAGATAGAGGTCGAGGATCTGCTCCTTGCTCAAGCTGCGCTCGATCTCGATCGCACGCACCATCTGCCGCAGCTTTGCATAAAGCGAACGCTGCCGCCGCGGCTCCATCAGCCGCGCGAGCTGCATCGAGATGGTCGAGCCGCCCGAGACAATGTGGCCGCGGGTCCCAAGCTGAAACGCAGCGCGCCCCAGTGCCAGCGGGTCGATGCCGTCATGTGCGTAAAAGCGCTGGTCCTCATAGGCGAGCAGCAGCTTGAGATAAGTCGGATCGACGTTCGTTTTTGTCTCGACCGGCAGCCGCCAGCGACCATCCGCCATCGCATAGGCGCGCAGAAGCTTGCCGTTGCGATCGACGATGGTGGTGGAGACCTGGCGGGCTTCGTCGAAAGGCAGCGGGCCGAGGGAGTAAACCCAGGCGACGAAGCCGACGATGGTGAGAATGAGCGCGAAGGCGGCTATCGACAGGACGCGACGGCCCCAGCTCCGCGCTCCGTCATGGCCGGGCTTGTCCCGGCCATCCACGTTCTTGCCGGCGGCACCACAGTCCGTGGATGCCCGGGACATCTGCGCGAAGACGCGCTTCGCGCTTTTGCCCGGGCATGACGACTGAGTATGTGGCTCGGCTTTCATCTCATTCACTTCGCCGCCCGCACCTCGACCGTGCCGGTCCCGGTGCGGCCATAGCGCGAGGGATTGTACATGTCTTCGACATAGGCCTGCGGCAGCACGTATTTGCCGGGCGAGACCACACGCACGACGTAGGCCACGGTGAAGACCGCCTTCGAATCCGAGGCCCGGTCGACGGCAGCCGTGAAGCGGTCGTCGCGGAACTCGGTGTCCTCTGGCTCTTCGCCATCCTCGATCCAGCCCAGCGTGCCGCTGTCGCCCGACGACACCAGTTTTGGATTGTCGATCTCCAGGCCGGCCGGCAGATAGTCGGACACCATGATGTGGCCGTATTCGGGCTTGGCCTCGGTGATCTTCAGCACCACGGCGAAGCGGTCGTTCTGCTTGACCTTGCTGATATCAGCGGGCTTGCCGTCGAGCGTGAAGAAACTGCGCTCGATCTTGAAGCCGTTCGATGCCGCAGGCTCCGGCGTCACCGGCGAACCCGACACCGAGACCACCGCCTGCACCGGCGCATCGCCGGTGTTGGTGATCTTCAGCGGCTTGCCTTCCAGGGTCGCGGCCTTGTAGCTGCGGTACAGCGCGGCCTTGACCGGCTGGCCGTCCACCTCCATCGACAGGTTCTCCTTGGCGAGCGCGCGCGCCGCCAGCACCAGCCACGCATTCTCCTGCGTGGAGGTGTAGGGCGTCAGCCCGCGCGCAGTCTCGACCCGCGACACCGCCTGCGTCAGCGTCGCCTTCGGCGCATTGCCTTCACTGGCAAGCGATACCAGCGCCGCGGCATCGCGGAGCTGCGAGCCGTAGTCGGTGCGGCCGAACTCCAGCACGGGTTTTGGGGCGAGACTGTCGAGCGCTGCGCCATAGACCCGCTCCGCGCGGTTGCGGTCGCCGACCAGCGCGAGCGCGGCGGCGAGCTGCGATTTCGCGATGGGAGTTGCGAGGTTGCTCAGCTTGGTGTCGGCGAGATAGCGGAGGTCGCCGATCGGCGCCGCGCCGTTGCGCGCCAGCACATAGAGGCCGTAGGCGAGATCTCGGCCGCCGTCCTTCTCCGGCTCGTTGCCGTTGACGACGGAGTTGCGGATACGATCCAGCGCGGTCTTGAACAGCACGTCCGGGACCACAAAGCCCTTTTCGCGGGCGCGGGTCAGGAAGTCGGTCACGTACGCGTCGAGCCAGGCGTCGTCACCGCCTGCCGACCACAGCCCGAACGAGCCGTTGGAGCCCTGGCGCGCTAGGAGCCGCTCGATGGCGTCGCGGATGCGCTGGTCGACCTCGGTGTCCATGGCCAGATGCGCGCCGGCCGCGAGCTCGTTGACATAGAGCAACGGCATGGCGCGGCTGGTGATCTGCTCCGAGCAGCCATAGGGATAGCGGTCGAGCGCTTTGAGGATCGTCGCCGCATCGAGCGCAGTCGACAGGCTGGCCGAGACGGAGACGCTGCCGGTGCCCGGAACGAGATCGGCGAACATATCCGAGGTCAACGTCAGGCTCTCACCCTTCGCGAGCGTCCGGATCGAGCGCCGCGCCAGGACTTGCGTCGCCGCCTTGACGTCGAGCGCATAATGGCGCGCCAGCGCCAGGCCATTCGGCCCCTTGATGTCGACATCGAGCGTTGCCTGCCCCGCCGCCGTCGCGTCGATGGCGAGCGTGAACGAATTCCGCTGCTTGGCGGCGAGCTTGACCGTGGTTGCGGGATTGCCGGTCATCTTCACCGGCCCGCCCGTCTTCACGTTGATGACGTAATCGCCCGCCTGCCCCTCGACATTGTCGATCTCGAGATTGACCGTGCCGTGGTCGCCGTTGAGCAGGAAGCGCGGCAGGGTCGTGGTCAGCACGACAGGGTCGCGGATCACGATATCGGTGTTGGCGCGACCGAGCTTGGTCGCGGTCCACGCCACCGCCATCACGCGCGCGGTGCCGGCGAACTCCGGGATGTCGAAGCTCACTTCTGCCGTGCCGTCGGCGGCGACGGTGACGATGCCCGAATAGAGCGCGAGCGGCTTTTGCGCGGGCGGCGAGCCCTTGAGCTCGGCGGCACCGGCGTCGCCGCCGGACTTGATCTGCCCGCGCGTGCCCGACATGCCGTCGATGAGTTGCCCATAGAGATCGCGGATCTCCGCGCTCAGGCGGCGCTGGCCGAGATAATAGTCGTCCGGCGCCGGCGGCTTGTAATTGGTGAGGTTGAGGATGCCGACGTCGACCGCGGCGATCACGATCTTGGCGTCCTCGCCCGGATTGAGCCCGTCGAGCTTGACCGGGATCTTCAACATCGCATTCGGCCGGATCAGTGCCGGCGGCGTCAGCTTCACCTGCAGCGTGCGGGTCTGCTTGTCGATACCGAACCATTTGAGTCCGATGGCCCGGCCCGGCATGCGTTGCGCGGCCGCATCGAGCGGACGGCGCAGCGTCGCCACCACATAGGCGCCGGTACCCCAGTCCTTGCCGACCGGTAGCTTCACCTGCGCGGTGCCTTCCTTGACGTCGATGGTCTGCGTCGTCAGCAGGCGATCGCCGAGCAAGTTGACGGTCAGCTTGCCGGCGCTGCGGACGTTGACCGACACGATCATGGTGTCGCCCGAGGCGTATTGCGGCTTGTCGATCGAGGTCTCCAGGAGGTCCGGCGTGTCGGCGCTGCCGTCGGAATACCAGCCGACGTCGAACTGTACCGAGGTCACGGGTCCGTCGACGTCGTTCGACTTCACGTCCAACCGGTAGCGGCCGGGCCGTGCCGTCAGCGAAATCCGCGACGGCTTGTCCGCGGCGACGGTCACGTCGCCGTCAGAGACGCGCGAGGTCGATTTGACCGGCTCGTACTCCCAGTAATTGCTCTGGCGATACCATTGGTAGCGCGACTCCATCTTCAGGAGCTCGTAGCGCAGGCCGTCGCGGCGAAGCCTTTCACCCTCGGGCGAGACGAACACGACGTCGAACTCGGCCTTGTCGCCCTCGGCGACGTTCTTGTCGCCAAACAGCGGCTTGATGCCGATCATGGCGGCAGCAGGCGCGACCGGCAGCACGATCTTGCGCTCCACGGCGCGGCCGCCGGTCTCGACCATGCGGACGAAGATCTGCGCCTCCTGCGGCCGCGTCGAGGCCGGCTGCTTGTCGAGCGTGACCGGGAAGGTCGCAACGCCATTGGCGTCAGCTTCCGGCAGGTTTTCCAGCGGCGTGCGCTCGTTCGAGGTGGTCTCCTCGTCGGCGACGCCGAACTGGTAACCGGCGAAACCCGGCCGCTCGGACGCGGGCGCGATCAGCATGTCGCCTTCGAGCGCCAACCCCGAGGCCGGCGCGCCATAGAGGAAATGACCGTCGGCCTTAAGCTCCACCGGAGCGTTAGCTTTGATCAGCTTGTCCTTGGCGGACAAGTCGAATTCGATCCGATCAGGGACGTAATCCTCAACCATGAAGGTGGTCTCGCCGACCGAAGAGCCCTTCGGATCGGTGAAGGCGCGCACCCGCCAGGTCCCGGTCGGGACGGCCGAGTTGAGCGGCACGGACAGGGTGCGCCCGCCGGCGCCCTGGTCGGCCAGCACGGCGCGGCGGTATTCGACGCCGTCGGGGCGCTCGATCACCAGCGTCATCGGCCCGCCGGTGACGGCGTTGCCCTGCCCGTCGCGCAACAGCGCGGTCAGATAGACGGTCTCGCTGGAGCGGTAGACGCCGCGCTCGGCATAGACGAAGGCATCGGCGCCCGCAGGCACGGCCCTGCCCGAAACGCCACGGTCCGACAGGTCGAAGGCGGAGGATTTGAGGCTGAGGAAGGCATAGTCGGCCTTCTCGCCGGTCACGGTGAGCATCGCCGGCGACAGGCCGCCCTCGCCGCGCGCAAGCCCCGCTTCGAACAGCAAATGGCCGCTCTCATCGGTCTTGCGGGTGGCCAAAATCTCATTGTTGCGCGCGACCAGCCGCACCTCGGCCTTGCCGACCGGATCGGTCGAGGCCAGCGAATTCACGAAGACATGGATGCCGTCATTGCCGGAATAGGCCGTGACGCCAAGATCGGAGACGATGAACCATTGGGTGGCGAGCTGGTAGTCGTCGTCCGAGCCCGGTCCCTTGGCCGCGGCCGTCATGACATAGACGCCGGGCTGGAGTTCGCCCAGCGCCTGGTCGACCGGGAACGCCGTGGTGACGTCCTGGTTCAGCGTCATCGCGGTCGCGAGCTCGCCGGTCCAGACCTTGACGCCGCGCTCGCCGCCGAGATCGCTGAGCTGGTATTTCGACAGGGTCTTCTGGAAATCGCTGTCGACCACCGTGTTGATCAGATTGCGGTCGCCGATCCGGAACACGTTGATGTTGACGGCTGGCGTGTTGACGCTGACCACGGGAATGCCGCGCTGGCCGGTCCTCGGCAGCACATAGGCGCGACTAGTGAAGCGCACGAAGGGCTTGCGGTCGCGCACATAGACGTTGAACTCGGCCGATTTCGGCAGGCCTTCCTTCACGGTGGACGGCAGGCCGGCGCGCAGATTGATGTTGTAGCGCTCGCCGTGCTTCAGCCCGTCGACGCAGAGCTGCTTGCCCTCGGCCGACAGCGCCGGCTTGTCCTGGCCCGCCAGCGCGAGGTACGGCGCGAAATCGGTGCGTTTTGCCAGCTCCTCCGAGAACTGGAAGCAGGCGCGCGGACTGGCGGAGTCCGAGTCCACGGTGTAGTCGAGCAGCCGAAAACCGTGCTCGTCGCGCATCTTCTCATACTGGCCGCGGACGTCGGCGACTTCCCGCATGTCGAGGGACAGCCGCAGCGCATCCAGCGCCGGCCGCCACAACTTGCGTTCGGACAGCGACTTGCCGAGCACTGCGAGCGCGTCGGCCTCCTCGCCCGCATTCCCGGCGCGCTGGTAGGCGATGTAGGCGGCGGTCGAGGCGCGCTCCAGCAGGAACGTCTGCTCGCTCGAGCTCTTCGGCGATATCTGGAAGATGACCTTTGCCAGGCGCAGCCAGTTGCCGGCGTCTTCCGGCGTGGTCGCCGCGATCTGGCCGAGCACCGACAGGCCGGTGCGGTAGTCGTTGCGCCGGAAGGCAGCATCGGCGTCGGTGCGCAAGCTCGCGCCGCTCTTGGCGACCGGCCCCGCCTCGCCCTTGATCTGCGCCTCCAGCTTGATCGCGGAATCGGCGAGGTCGTCCCGTTTGAAGGCTTTGTCGGCGGCCTGCGCTACGCTAAGGCCGAACGCCAGCGTGGCGCAGAGTGTGACGGCGCGAACAAGACCGATCATGGATGGACTCCCGGAAATCGCGGACGAACGCCGCTTGTCGCATGAAATGCGCGGAAAGGTGACGGACTCAAGGCGATGGAACCAAAAGTGCAAACCGTCGCATTCGCCATGACAAGGCAGGCCCAGAGGAGACCGATCAAGCTATCGCCACGCACGCCGTCCTGATGGCGCAGCAATATCCGACCAGTCGTCCGGCGGCCGTGTCCCGGAAGCTGGCCAGCGTTCCCGGCGATGTGATCCATCGTCCAGTCCGCTGCCGCTCAACCCGGCACCCTGACACCCCACCGTTCCGCTTTGTCGCGGCTTCGCGGAAAACGGTTCGGTTCAGGCTTGGCGAAAGACGATATTTTTCATAATGGCATGGTAGATGAACAGCCGGCTCCCAACCAGGGCGGCTCAAGACGGTCCCGTAGCTCAACTGGATAGAGCATCAGATTTCTACTCTGAGGGTTGCAGGTTCGATTCCTGCCGGGATCGCCAATTTCAGTCTCATCCACCCGGGACATCACCGGCGCACGGCGACTCGATGCACCGCCGTTCACTCGTGAGCCCCGTCTACGATGCGCGCCTGCAGAATCCACCGTCCTTCACGAACGCGTGGGTCGCCTCGCCCCGGGCTTTGATCTTGGCAAACGAGCCCTATCTAACCGCCGAGCGACGTGCGCCCGATAAGGACTTCGATGCCACTATCCGACTTGACGAGAATGGCTATCGCATCTGCGGTGGCGATTGTGGCAATATCGTTCCTGGCAGTTGACGCGGGAGTCGTGAACTCCGGCGTCATCACAAAGCCCATCGCGACGGCGCGGGCTTCCATCGCGGACGCGGCCGCCAGTCAGCACCAACTCGCCTTCGCCGTTCAGGCGTGGGCGCGTCGCGGCCACCAGAAGCCGGCCGTGGAAGAATGCCTGGCGATCGATTGAAACAGCGCACTCGCCGCTCTCGTCTGGCGGATGTAGGCGCAACGTAACAATCATGTCTGTTACAGGCCATTAATCCCCCGGACGAAGATCGTCCAAATCCAGCCGAACAGTGCGCTCAAGGCAGCGACCGATGCGGCGATTGCCGCGGTCCGAGTCCACCAGATCTGCCGCTCGTGCCGTTCGATATCCGCCTCGGATTTTTGATTATCTTTCCAGTTCAGCCATTCCTGGGCGAACCCGATCGTCATGACGGGCGCGGTTCCGATCGCAATCGCTCCTGCGGATGCCGCGTCGGTCTGGGCTAGGCGCGCTCGGACGTTGGCTACACCCATCTTTTCAAGCACCGCAAGCCATTGCTGGGACTGTTCGTCTGACACATGCCACGTGCATTCCCTGTAAGGAAACGCTTTCGGTCGCTCTGTCATAGCCTTGCACCGTACTCACCCTTCAGTGTCGCCCCTGATGTCGCGCCCACCACCCGGCAATCGCCGCCGCGAGATCCTTCCACAACTCGGTCGGCAGATCCGGCACCGCCACCCGGACGCTGTACCGATCCGTAGTCGCGTCGTGAAACCACTCGGTCGCCGCGAAATCGAAACCAAAACTGCCGGCATGGCGAATGGGGAAGCCTTTGCCGCCGAGGTCGCGGCTCATGTCTTCGGCGGCCTGCCGCGCGCTCGCCTCATCGAGGGCGCGCCTGCCGCGAAGCGTGACATAGAGGCCGTGGGTGAAATGCAGCTCGGCCGAGAGCGAAGCGAGCTCGGAGGCGAAATATCGCGCCGTCTGGCGGCCGTTGCGCAGAATCGCGGCGACGCGCCTTTTCGTCAGGGCCCAATAGGCCACTGAGCCCACGAATGGCGGGAAGTGCGCCGGCAGCGCCGCGCCGCCGAGAAGCCGGACGGCATTGCGGGTTTCCGCCGCCAGGCTTTCGGACAGCAGCTGCTCCGCCTTGAGGTCCTTCCGTCTCCAATGCACGAACACACCAGAGCCGAGCCGGCCGTATTCCACCCCGAGCGAATCCAGCTTGTTGTGGCTTCGCACCAACACGACGGGAATGTCCCATCTCGCGGCCCATCTCAGGACGCGCCGGATGCGCCCGGATCTGCCGGCGAAACATGTCGTGTCGAAAATCAACAGGTCGAGCCCCGAACCGTCGCAACGCAAAGCGGCTTCGAACGCTCCGGCAGGGACGCATGAATCCAGCAGGAGAAGCCGTGGCGAGGCCGCCGCAGCGAACGCTTCGCCCAGCGGGAGCCTGGCGGTGACAAGCCGTAAATGGGGGACGAGGCTCTCGATCAGCTCCAGTGTCTCGCCGTAGGTGCCCGGCAGCACCACGACATCTGCCTTGCCGGTGATTCCTGCGGACGCGAGCAGCAGCGCGGAAATCGCGGCCATGCCGGAGGCGGTATAGACCGCCTCGCTGCCGCAGCCCCGCTCGAGTTCATAGAACGAGGGACCGCGTACCTTGAGGTCAGCGCGCTGATAATCGTAGCTGAACACGAACGGACCGCTGCTGGGAGACGCCGCGTGCGACCAGGCCGTTTCCGTCGCCTTCCAGTCCTGCAGCGCATGTTCCGCGCGTAGCGCGGCGGCGAGCTGAAACTTGGAGTCCACGACCTCGTCGACCGACTGCGGACGAGCCAAATGCAGCGGGCTCCTCAGGCAATCGTTCAGCAGCCCGATTTCCCTGTGCTTTCGTTCGAGATAGGCCTCGGTGGTCTCCATGCGGATCTTGATAAGGGTCTTGATGCGGATCTTGGCAATTGCGACTGCCTTTCAACGTTCGGCGAACGCATTGGCTCCAGACAGTCGGCCCCGCTCATCCTTGCAACGAAGGCCGGTCCTCGCCGTTGACACTGCACAAGGAGAACAGCATGAGCGAGATCAGAGAGCACATGAAGATCATCGGCAAGGACGGCGCCCATGTCGGCACCGTCGACCGCGTCGAGGGCAACCGCATCAAACTGACGCGGAAGGACAGCCCGGAAGGTCACAAGGACCATCATCACTACATCGACACGAAATATGTGGGTGCCGTCGAAGGCGATGTCGTCAAGCTTTCGGTCAATGCCGACGCGGTGCCGAAGTCGGAAGCAGCCTGAGCCAGCAAGTCCCCTCGGGACTTTTGTTTGTTCACGGTCCTGCTCCGCTTCGTTCCCCGAAACGAATCGCGATCGGAAAATCGTCGTCCGAACGAGTCTTAACGCCGCGTTTCGGCGGCTCGCGTCAAGCGTCGAGCGTCACGAGCACGGGCCGCAGCCGATGGGCATTGATGGCGGCGTTCTCGCGCGAAAAGAATTGAAGGGCGCGGAACGAACCTGCGATCAGCGCGTTCGCTATCAAGTGGCGCCGATTTGCCAGCCCCGATCGGCTCTCGAGAACCCCGTGCTCGTCCCCCCGAGCACGGGGTTTTTCTGTGAATAGGGGTAATGTCGTAAGAGCGTGGCCTCAGTCCGTCCGCTCTTCGCGCCGGTCGCGGGCGAGTTGATGCCAGGCCAGGGCCAGCTCGATGAGACGTTGCCGGTCAGGACCTTCGGCCGCCACGGCGCGCTTCATCGCCGCCTCGGCTTCATGCTGTGGATCGTACTTGGTACACATGAAGCCAATTCTAGCCGGACGATCTGGACATGCGCGTGGCAATTTCGCCCGTATGATTGCGGGGTTAACGCCTCCCGACACGGATTTGCGACGCGATCCAACTCATGCATGTTTCGAGCGACCCGCCCGATTGTGGGCTCGATGCGCACCGATCTGTGAAGTGCGTCACAGCCGGCGCCCGGCGTCTCCGCTAAACAGTCCTCAGCGCTCCCAGAGAGCGAGAAGGCTTGGGAGATATTCCCGTCATGACACAAGAAGCCGCAGCCGAAATTGCCGTCCCGCCGCGACGCGAAAGATCCGACCCGCTCGGCATCGCTTATCTTGCGACCATCGGTATCGTGATGCTGGCCTGGATCGCAGGTCTGGTCTGGGCCGCGATCGCGTTCTTCAGCTGGCTGGTGTCCTGACGCGCGGGGCGATCGCCCTAGAATCAATTTCCGGCCAGCTGACGGCCAACGCCAAAACGAAAAGAGGCGGACTTTTCACCCGCCTCTTCGCTTCAGCTCTCGCCTGGCGTGCTCAGTAGCACGCCCGGGGGTCAGCCTGCACATACTGGCCGCTCGGATAGCGGTAGTAGCAGTTGCCCTGGGCCAGATAGTAGCCGGGGCGCGAAGCAGCCGTCGCGCCGGCGATCGCCCCGGTGGCACCGCCGATCACAGCGCCTGCGGCCGCACCCGAGGCGTTGCCCGATATCAGGCCGCCCAGCACGCCGCCCACGATAGCGCCACCAAGCGCGCTCGCACCAGGATCGGCCGGCGGCGGAGGCGGCGGCGGTTCATAGGCGACCGGCGGCGGGGCGTAGGCCACAGGCACGTCATCGTAATAGTCCTCCGAGATGTAGGCCGGAGGCCCCTCCATCCGCTGCGGATAATAATACCGCGCGCCGCCTACATCCCACCACCAGCCGGAGCGGCCGTTGTGGACTTCGTGGCGCCAGCGTCCGCCATCCCAGGCGAGATGGCCGCGATAGGTGTGTCCGCCCCAGTCGCGCGCCGGTGCGGGACCCCTGGCGTAATTGCGTCCGGGCGGCGGACCGCCGGCATTACGCGGCGCAGGACCTGGACTCGCGAGAGCAGGATTTGGACCCGGACCTGCATGACCAAGACCGCCGGCGTAGGGCTGGACGCCGGCCTGTGGCGCAGGCCGGGCAGCCTGCTGCGGCGGCGGCCCCTTTCGCATGTTCTGAGGCGGCGCGCCGGCGCCTGGCCCGGCCGATGGCTGGGCGGCGTCTCTCGGCGGTCTGGCGTCCTGAGCCTGCGCCGGGACGGCGAGCAATGACATCGCCGAAACCAAGGGAATGATGATCTTGATGCGACTGGACGCACTCATGCGTGCTTGCCCCCTACTCTCTCGATTGCCGTCAATGGCCGTGATGCCTGCCGCGATAGATGATTCGGCTCGCGCTGAGCTGACGCCGGCTGACATGACTGACCTGCTTTGGTCGGCTAAGTCCCGTTACAAATGATTAAGATCACGACATTTTTTCGTCAGCGGGAGCCCCGCTGGAGCGCTTCTAGCGGGCCGGCTCGATCACGTTGCAGTTGCTTCGCCCGGACATCAGGCAGTCCTGCATCTTGCTCGCGGAGGTGAGATCGCGGGCGAGCCACCAGCCGACACCGAGGATCACGATGGCGATGATCAAGCCGGCGATGGCGCCGCGACGGTTGTCACCGGATTGAGGTTTTGGAGTGGATTTGGCCTTCGCGCCCGGTTCGGGCTTAGGTTCGGGCTTGGCTTCGGGCTTGGGCATGGCTGACCGATCACGGGGGCGAGCGGGCTTTATCACCTCCGCGGCGTGAGGTCACATCCCGCCAAGCTTCCTAGCCTCGGGTCGGCCGGATCGCTTCCTTGCGCGAGGTTTCGGCCGCCGGGATCGCCTGCTGGACCCGCGGTGCGCAGGTCGTAAGCACAAACGCGGTCTGGGTGCATTCCCAATCTGTGCCCAGGACGGCACTTTCGATCGGCTGCGGCCGGGCCAGGAGCAGCGTGGCACCGGCCAGGGCTGCCACCACAACGGCGATTGCGAGCGCCTTCAGGCTCAGTCGTGAGATCGTCATACCCGTGCTCCGCGTCTCATACTGGGCGGACGCTAGGCACCGCCCTGGTGCCCCCTTATGAGGGACATCACAATTCGGCAGTTTTTCGGGGCTACGAGAGATCGTCGGGGCGGCGATTTTCGTCTACCTGATCGGCTGCGATTATAGGTGGCATCACGGCGCGCGCCGATGTACACGCATCTGCGTCGCGCGGCGCCCGCTATGCCCAGCCGACGTACCAACAGGCAGTGATGTAGGATCGAAAGCGAGGATGACAAGGTTCGCCGATGAGTGGATTTAGGGAGCCAGGCTTCTCCGACCGACAAAAGGCGGCACAGGAAGCACGCAAGAACCTTTTGAACAAATTCAAGTCGCAGCCGGGGCCGGATGATCCCGCGGTTGTGGCGAAGCGTGCGGAGCGCGAGGCCCTTGCGGCCAAGCGCGCCGAGGCAAAAGCTGCGCGAGAGGCGGAAAAGGCCGAGCAGAAGCGCCTGCAAGAAGAGGCTGCCGCGCTCGAGGCTGCGCGGATCGCCCGCGAAGCCGAAGAAGCCGTCGCGAAGGCGGCCGAAGCCGAGGCCGATCAAAAAGCCAAGCGAGACGCCCGCTACGCCGCCCGCAAGGCGAAGCGCAAGTAACGTTCGCAAGTCTGACGCTCGCAAGTCTAGCGCTCGCAAGTCACGTTCAATTGAATTTGGACTGAAACAACACTCTGGGGGGCGGTCTACGTGACCGCCCCCGGATTTTTGGCGCGCGTCTGCCTGTCGCAAGCGCCTCCTCGACGATGGAAGCTCAGTGCTTCTTCATCATCCCGTCGTCTTTCTTCATCCCGTCCTTCGACATCGTGTCCTTCTTCATGCCGTCGTCCTTGGACATGGTGTCCTTCTTCATGCCGTCCTTGGACATCGTGTCCTTTTTCATCATGCCGTCGTCCTTGCCCATTTTGTCCTGGGCAAAGGCGGCCGGCGACAGCGCGAGGCCGAGCGAGAGAACGGCCGCCGAAACGCCGAGCGCGATGCGGGTACGAATGGTCATGACTGGTCTTCCCTTCGAGATGATGTTTGTCAGCGACGGACGCCGCTATCTGATCTCGACGGATTGCCACGGGGCGTTGTTACGCCACCGCCGATAAATTTCTGCGCGCCCGCCGCCGTCCCTTGTTTGGCGGATGCAGGAGATCGGGGAGTGTGCAACGCAGCATGACCGACACTTGCCGCGGCATTCGGTCTCGAACTATCAGACTAGAGAACATTGTCTGAAAGACCGGCTAGGATGAGCCTCAGCACGATCTCGAAGACCAGCCCAAAATCACGGCAAACAAGAACTCTCCAAAGAACCGTCCCAAGAACCGTCCAAGGGAATCACGCCATGCTTACGCGCCGCCACCTCATTGCGACCGCCGTCGCCGCACCCGCCATTCTCCGTTTCGGCACCGGCACCGCGCATGCCGCGACCACGCTGAAAATCTCGCATCAATTTCCGGGCGGCACCGTCGACAAGGGCGACTTCCGCGACCGGCTCTGCCGCATGTTCGCCGCCGAAGTCGCCAAGCGCAGCAATGGCGACATCGCCGCCGAAATCTATCCGAACTCCTCGCTGATCAAGACCAACGCGCAGTTCTCCGCGATGCGCAAGGGCGCGCTCGACATCAGCCTCTACCCGATGCCCTATGCCGGCGGCGAATTGCCGGAAACCAATATCGGCCTGATGCCGGGCCTCGTCACCACCTACGACCAGGGCATGCGCTGGAAGAAGGAGCCGGTCGGCAAGGCCTTGACCGACTTCCTCGCCGACAAGGGCATCATCCTGCTCAGCTGGGTGTGGCAGGCCGGCGGCGTCGCCAGCCGCTCCAAGCCGATCGTTGCCCCCGAAGATGCCAAGGGTCTCAAGGTGCGCGGCGGCTCGCGCGAGATGGATATGGTGCTGCAGACCGCCGGCGCCTCGGTGCTGTCGGTGCCCTCGAACGAAATCTACGCAGCGATGCAGACGGGTGCCTGCGATGCCGGCATCACCTCCTCGACCAGCCTGATCTCGTTCCGCCTCGAAGAGGTCGCGAAATCGCTGACCTCGGGCGCAGGCGCGTCCTACTGGTTCATGCTCGAGCCGCTGATGATGTCGAAGGCGATCTTCGACAAGCTGCCGAAGAACCAGCAGGACGTTCTGCTCGCGGTCGGCACCGAGCTCGAAGCCTTCGGCCGCAAGGGCGCGCAGGATGACGACGTCGAGGTCGCCAAGGTCTACGAGAAGGCCGGCGCCAAGGTCTCGGTGCTCGATGCCGCGACCGTCGGCAAGTGGCGTGACATCGCCCGCGACACCGCATGGAAGGACTACGGCGCCAAGACCGCGACCTCGGCCAACCTGCTCAAGCTCGCGACCGACGTCGCCGCATGAGCCACGGTCCGCTTCCGGATCGTGACGACCAGGCCAACGCCGCCGCAAGGACCAGCCTTGCGGCGGCGATCGATCGCGGTCTCGCCATCCTCAACAACATCATCGTCGTGTTCGCCGCGATCGCACTGATCGCGGCCTGCGCCATCCTGAGCTACAGCGTGCTCAGCCGCGCCTTGTTCAAGGCCGCCAATTACTGGCAGGACGAGGCGGCGGTGTTCCTGCTGGTCGGCGCCACCTTCATGACCGCCGCCTACGTGCAGCAGAACCGCGGTCACATCGGCATCGAGGCCTTCGTCGGCCTGCTCTCGCCGCTGGCGAACCGGATCAGGCTTTGGCTGGTCGACGCGGTGACGCTTCTGTTCTGCGCTTTCTTCGCCTGGAAGTCCTGGACGCTGGCGCATGAAGCCTATGTCGACGGCCAGGTCTCGAACTCGATGTGGTCGCCGCCGCTGGCCATCCCCTATTCGCTGATGGCGTTCGGCATGAGCCTGCTCTGCGTCCAGATCCTCGTGCAGCTTGCGCTGCCTTTCGCTGGAGCCAGGCGTTCATGAGCGTTTTCGGTATCGGCCTCGCCTACGGGATCGCGACGCTGGTCGTGATGTTTTCGGGCATGCCGATCGCGTTCGCGCTCGGCGCGGTCGCGGTCGTGTTCATGGGCATCTACATGCCCGCCGCCTCTCTCGATACGGTGACGCAGAACGTCTACGAGGAAATGGCCTCGATCACGCTGCTGTCGATTCCGCTCTTCATCCTGAAGGGCGCCGCGATCGGCAAGTCGCGCGCCGGCCAGGATCTCTACTCGGCCCTGCACGCCTGGCTGCACCGCGTCCCGGGCGGCCTCGGCGTCGCCAATGTGTTCGCCTGCGCGCTGTTTGCGGCGATGGCGGGCTCTTCGCCCGCGACCTGCTCGGCAATCGGCTCGGCCGGCATCCCCGAGATGCGCAAGCGCGGCTATTCCGGCGGCTTTGCCGCCGGGATCATCGCCGCCGGCGGCACGCTCGGCATTCTGCTGCCGCCGTCGATCACCATGATCCTGTTTGCGGTCGCCGCCGAAAAATCACTGGGACGGCTGTTCCTCGCCGGCATCGGACCCGGCCTGCTGCTGGTCTCGCTGTTCGGCGTCTACGCCGTGATCCGCTTCCGCCAGGAATATGCCGCGGCCGAAGCGATCTACAAGAACGGCGGCCCGGAAGCTGCGATCCTCGCCCGTGACGAATACACGCTCGCGGAACGCTTCAGCGTGCTGCCGCGCGTGATCCCCTTCGTGCTGCTGCTCACCGGCGTCATGATCGCGCTCTATGGCGGCTACGCCACGCCGTCGGAGACTGCCGGCCTCGGTGGCCTCTTGGCGCTGGCATTGATCGCGGCGATCTACAGCGTGTGGCGGCCGAGCGACCTCGCGCCGATCCTGAAATCGACGATCCGGGAATCGACCATGCTGATGATGATCATCGGCATGTCGCTGCTCTATTCCTACGTGATGAGTTATCTGCACATCTCGCAATCCGCCGCCGAATCCGTCGTCGCGATGCATCTGCCGCGCTGGGGCCTCTTGTTCGCGATCCTCGTCATGGTCGTCGTGCTCGGCTTCTTCCTGCCGCCGGTCTCGATTATTCTCATGACCGCGCCGATCATCCTGCCGCCGCTCCGCGCCGCCAATTTCGACATCATCTGGTTCGGCGTCGTCATGACCATCGTGATGGAGATGGGGCTGATCCATCCACCCGTCGGCCTCAACATCTTCGTCATTCGCAACGTCGCGCCGGACATTCCCCTGCGCGAGGTGATCTGGGGCACGCTTCCTTTCGTGCTCTTGATGATGCTCGCGGTGCTGCTGCTGTGCTTTGTGCCGGGCATCTCGACCGCGCTGCCGGACCTGGTGATGGGGCCGGACGGGAGCAGGTGAAACTCCTCCCGTAAGGTGGATTCGCCGAAGGCGCAATCCACCTCCTCTCGTCAATGCGGTCAGAAAAGTGGTGGGTTACGCTTCGCTCACCCACACTACGATTTCTCTTTGCGCCGCGACCGCGGCGCGATCGCCACCACCTGCAATAGATCCTTGCGCACGGCTTCGATGTGACGCCCCAAAAACCGGCAGGCCTCCTCGACCTTCTGCGCACGGCAGAGCGCGATCAGGTGGGCATGCTCCTTTTCCGCAATCCCCATCGCCTTGGTGTTGGAGAGCTGAAGGCGCGTATAGCGGTCGCTGGTCTGGAGTAGTGACAGCACGATCGCCCGGGTGCGGGGCTGCGGGGCATGGACATAGAGCGCCATATGGAAGTCGGCGTTGAGCTGACCCCATTCGCTGACATTGCGCGCCTTAATCGCCTTCTCAAAGCTTTTATGGATGTCGTCGAGCCCGGCGAAATCCTCCGTTGTGAATCGGGGAGCCGAGTGCGCCAGCAGCCGCGGCTCCAGGATACGGCGGAGGTCGAAGACGTCGTTGATCTCGTCCAGTGACAGCTCGGAGACGATGGCGCCCTTCTGCGGAACGATCCGCACCAAGCCTTCCGCTTCGAGCTGAAATAGCGCCTCGCGCACGGGGATACGGCTGACGCCATAGGCCTCGCCAAGCGCATCCTGGCGCAGTTGCGATCCGGCCGGATAGGTCCCGTCGAGGATTGCCTGCCGGAGTTGGTCGACGATCGCAGCCGACAGGGTGCGATGTTTCAGAGGCGCTTTCATCCGATCTTCCGTCCCTCCCCGACTCGGCCGGCCGGAACGGTCCCTGTCTTGCATGTTGAGGTCATCGCGTCCCCGCAAAAAAACGCGTGCACGCCTTCGACGCAGCTCGCGATTCCATTCGACAGCCAAAATGTATAAATTATACATTCGGTCATCGCACGATAAATCTTGCGGGCAATGGGGCCTCTTCATGATCGAGCAGACGATGCCGGCCACGCGCGCGTTCAGCGTTCGACGCATGGTCGTCCGCGCCTCCAGCGCCCTGCTCGCCGTCGAGCGGATCGCATTGATGGGCCTGATGTACCTGCTCACCGCCCTGATCCTGGTCAACGTCGTCACCCGCTACTCGCATTTCCCGATCTACTGGATCGACGAGTCCGCGGTCTATTGCGTGGTCTGGCTGACATTCGTCGGCGCCTCCGCAATGACGCGGCTGCGGCTCGATTTCGCGGTCACGATGCTGACGGAACGTCTTTCGCTCCCCGCCCAGAAGATCGCGAAGGTGATCTCGACTGGCCTCGTCGTCGTGTTCAGCCTCGCCCTGATCGTCACCTGCGTGCTCTGGATGGACCCGATTGGCCTTGCCCGCGCCGGTTTCGACGGGCGCAAGCTCGCCGCCGAGACCTTCAATTTCCTCTACACGGAGCATACCCAGACCCTGAATTGGCCAACCTGGGTGCTCTATCTGACGCTGCCGATCTTCGCGGTCTCGATGACCGTGCATGGTCTCGCCAATCTGCTGGAAGATCTGGACTTGGTACCGCGCACGCCCCCGAAGGGCTTTGCCCTTTCCGAACTCGACGGGGTCAACTGATGATCACGTCGGCAGCCTTCCTCGCGATCATGCTGGTCGGCGTGCCGATCGGCCTCTGCCTGTGCCTTGCCGGCCTGGTCTACATCGCAGCGTCAGGCAATCCGGTGCTGTTCCAGTCCTATCCGCTCCAGCTGTTCGGCGGGGTCGACAGCTACGGCCTGATCGCGATCCCGCTCTTCATCCTCATCGGCGAGATCATGAACGGCGGCGGCATCACGCGGCGCATCGTCGACATGGCGATGGCCTTCGTCGGCTCGCTCAAGGGCGGGCTCGCCTACGTCAACATCCTCGCCAACATGTTCATCTCCTCGATCCTGGGATCTGCGACCGCGCAGGTCGCGATCATGGCCCAGATCATGGTGCCGGAGATGGAGAAGAAGGGCTACGACAAGACGTTTGCGGCGGGACTGACCGCCTATGGCGGCATGCTCGGCCCGATCATCCCGCCCTCGGTGATGTTCGTGGTCTACAGCGTGCTCGCGCAGGTCTCGGTCAGCGACATGCTGATCGCCGGCATCGTGCCGGGCGTCATCCTCACCGTGATGTTCTGCGTCGTCATCGCACTGATGGGATACGTCTATAACTATCCGCGCGCGGACTATCAGACGCCGCGCCAGCGCGTCATGACGATCCTGCGGACCTCGCCCACCCTCCTGATCCCGATCGTCATCGTCGGCACCATCCTCGGCGGCCTCGCCAACGCGACGGAATCCGCCGCCGTCGGCGCCGTTGCCGCAGCCCTGGTCGGAAAGTTCTGGACCAGGGAGTTCGAATTCTCGCAGCTGCCGCAAATGATGCTGCGTAGCGCGATCTATTCGGCGATCGTGCTGTTCCTGGTGGCCGCCGCGGCGGTGTTCTCCTGGGTGCTGATCTTCGGCAAGGTGCCGCAGGAAACCGCCGCCTGGATCCAGACGGCCGCCAAGGACCCGGTCAGCTTCATGCTGATCTGCAATGTGATCCTGCTGGTGATCGGCACTGTCATCGACGGCATTCCCGGCCTGATCATGACGGTGCCGATCCTGCTGCCGGTCGCAACCGACGTCTATCACATCGATCCCAGGCATTTCGGCGTGGTGGTGGTGATCAACCTCGTGCTCGGCCTGTTGTCGCCGCCGGTCGGGCTCTGCTTCTTCGTCGCGGCCGCCGTCACCGGCGCCAAGCCCGGCAAGATGTTCATGGTGACGCTGCCGTTCTTCGTCATCTCCTGCGTCCTGCTGGTGCTGCTCTCGCTCTATCCGCCGCTTTCGCTGATCCTCATCAAATAGGCCCGTCCAAAAGGAAGCCCGACCATGCCGCTTTCACGCCGCCGCTTTCTCGCTGCCAGCGCCGCCGCATCGGTGTTTACGCCGTCGCTGGCGCTCGCCCAGGCCAAGGAATTCCGTCTCGGCCTGATCACGCCCAACGGCCATTCCTGGAACAAGGCTGCGCTCAAATTCGGTGAAGACCTCAAGGCCGCCACCAACGGCCGCCTGACCCTGACCGTGTTCCACTCCGGCCAGCTCGGCAACGAACCCGCGATGATGCAGCAATTGCAGTCCGGCGCCCTCGACATGGGCTTCATCCAGGCCGCGGAGCTCGGCTCGCGCGTGCCGCATATCGCCGCGATCAACGCGCCCTACATCGTCCGCTCGACCCCTGCGGTCGCGAAATTCGTGCGGCATCCGGCGGCGGTCAAGCTGTTCGAGGTGCTGCCGCAGGAGACCGGGACGATCGGGTTAGGCTGGGGCATCACGGGCATGCGGGCGGTATTCTCCTCCAAGGATCTGACTTCGCTTGCTGACATCAAAGGCATGAAGCTGCGGATCAATCCGACGCCGGTCTATCGCGATTTCTATTCCTCTCTGGGCGCGGCACCAACGCCGATCCCGACGCCGCAGGTGTTCGATGCGATGGCCAACGGTCAGGTCGACGGCCTCGAAGCCGACCTTGAATTCTCCTGGAACCAGCGCTTCGACAAGGTGTCGAAAGTGATCCTGCAGATGAACGCCGTCTTCATGCCGATGGCCGCAGTGGTCTCGGGCCGGGTCTGGCAGTCGCTTCCCGCCGCCGACCGCGAGCTGATCGCCAAGACCGTCAAGTCGACGCTGGATGCGCAGATCGACGAGTTGGCCTCCAACGAGCCGACGCTGATCGAAAACTTCAAGAACGCGCCGATCCCGATCCGCCAGGTGCCGGCCGGCGATACCGAAGCTGTCATTGCCGAGTTCGATAAGATCTGGCTGCCGAAGGCACCCGTCCTGGCCGAGCTGCGCAAGGTCGGCGCCACGCTCTAACCCACCCCGCTATCCCCTTTCAAAACACCCGGCGGATCCAGCCCCCCGCCGGCCAAATCCACTCGGAGTCGAACCATGAGCCGCCGCGTTTCCTGGGAAGGCGTCTTCCCGGCCGTCACCACGCAATTCCACGACGATCTCTCGCTCGACATCGACGCGACCGCCAAGGTGATGGACGGGCTGATCCGTGACGGCGTCTCCGGCCTGATCGTCTGCGGCTCCGTCGGCGAGAACACCTCGCTGGAGCGCAAGGAGAAGGTCGCGATCATGGAGACGGCGAAGTCCGTCGCAGCCGGCCGCGTGCCCGTGCTGTGCGGCATCGCCGAATTCACCACGGCCTTCGCGGTCGAAACCGCGAAGGAGGCAGCGCGCGTGGGCATCGACGGCGTGATGGTGATGCCGGCCCTGGTCTATTCGTCCAAGCCGCACGAGACCGCCGCTCACTTCCGCGCCGTCGCCAGCGCGACCGATCTGCCCGTGATGCTCTACAACAATCCGCCGATCTACAAGAACGACGTCACCCCCGACATCCTGGCCACGCTCGCCGATGTCGAGACCGTCGTTTGCTTCAAGGATTCCTCCGGAGATACTCGGCGCTTCATCGACACCAGGAACATGGTCGGCGATCGCTTCGTGCTGTTCGCCGGCCTCGACGATGTCATCGTCGAGAGCATCGCCATGGGCGCCGTGGGGTGGGTCTCCGGCATGTCCAACGCCTTCCCGCGCGAGGGCGAAACGCTGTTTCGCCTGGCCAAGGCGGGCCGCCTTGCCGAGGCGATGCCGCTCTACGAATGGTTCATGCCGCTGCTGCATCTCGACGCGCGCCCGGACCTCGTCCAGTGCATCAAGCTGTGCGAGCACATCATGGGCCGCGGCACCGCGCTGACCCGCCCGCCCCGCCTCGCTCTGCTGCCGCAGGAGAAGGCCGAGGTCGAAGCGATGATGGTCAAGGCGCTCAGGACCCGGCCGCGCCTGCCGGATGTCGGGCTGAAGGCAGCATAGGCCTAGATCGCGACGCGCTTCCGCTTGGCGTTCAGCGCGGACGCCACGCGGCTCACCGGCGGCTTGCCCAGCACGCCGCTCATCTCGTTGATTGCCGCCAGCAACCGGTCCATATCGACGCCGGTCCTGACGCCCATGCCCTCGAGCATGTAGACGACATCCTCGGTCGCGACGTTGCCGGTCGCACCCGGCGCGTAGGGACAGCCGCCGAGGCCGCCGGCGGCGGCGTCGATGACGCGGACGCCTTCCTCCATCCCCGCATAGAGATTGGCGAGCGCCTGGCCGTAAGTGTCGTGGAAATGCATCGCGAGATTGGCAGGAGGGATGTTGGCGCTGACCGCCCGCAGCATCTCTTTGGCCTTTTCGGGCGTGCCGACGCCGATGGTGTCGCCGAGCGAGATTTCGTAGCAGCCGAGCTCCCACAGGGTGGTGGCGAGATCGGCCACCGCCTTCGGCTTGATCTCGCCGTCGAACGGACAGCCGAGCACGCAGGAGATATAGCCGCGTACCTTGACACCATCAGCCTTGGCGCGCGCCAGCACCGGCTTGAACCGTTCGATGGATTCCGCGACCGTGCAGTTGATGTTGGCCCGCGAAAAGCCCTCGGAGGCTGCGGCGAACACCGAGACGGTCTCGGCGCCGGCGGCGCGCGCGGCGTCATAGCCCTTCTCGTTCGGCACCAGCACGTGGAATTCGGGGCCGGTCAGGTGGCTGACGCCGCGCAGCACAGCGTCCGAGCTCGCCATCTGCGGGATCGCCTTCGGCGAGACGAAGGCGCCGACCTCGACTGTATTGAGGCCGGCGGCGACCAGCGCCTCGATGAAGGCGATGCGGGCCTCGACGCTGACCGCCGTCTTCTCGTTCTGCAGGCCATCGCGCGGCCCCATTTCGATGATGCGGACCTGATCGCTCATCTCATTCTCCGGAAGGCTCGACCACGGCGAGCTCGACGCCCTCCTGGACGATGTCGCCGACCTTGCATTTGATGGACTTCAGCACGCCGGCATAGGGCGCACGCAAGGTCTGCTCCATCTTCATCACTTCCAGGGTCAGGATCGGCGCGCCCTTCTCGAGCTTGGCACCCTCCTCCGCCAGCACGGCGACGACCGTGCCCGGCAAGGGCGCCGCGATCTTGTCCGCGCCGGCCTGCTCCTCGGTTTCGCCACCGAACGGATCGACCCAATGCAGGTCGAATCGCCCGTTGCGCGTGCGCAGATATAGCTCATGGCCGTCGATCACGGCAGCGACCGACGTTTTGACGCCGTCGAGCGTCAGGTCGAAGCCGCCGTCCTTCGTCACGATCGCGAACGCCAGCTCGCGCTCGCCGATCATCAGCGTCGACGGGCCGCTGCCATAGTTTAGAGCGACCTTCTGCTCGGGTCCGTGGCCAACGCGGAAAGCAAAGCCGCGCTGGCGGCGGCCGACCGGCATCCAGCCAAACGTTTGCCAGGGCGAATTCGCCTCCGCCTGCGCAGCCTGCCGCTCGTCGTTGATCACAGCGGCCACCGCGGCACACAGCTCGAGCTCGCCGGGCGCCGGCGAGGCCTGCGTCAGGACCGCCAGCTCGCGCTCGATGAACCCGGTGTCGATCGCGTTCGCCCGCACCTTCGGATGCGTCATCAGCGCCGACAGGAACGGGATGTTGGTGACGATGCCGCGGACGTCGGACTCTTCCAGCCCGCGGTTCAGCCGCTCGATCGCGACATCCCGCGTCGGCGCCCAGGCGATCATCTTCGCCAGCATCGCATCGTAGTACGGCGAGACCGCATCGCCTTCCCGATAGCCGGAGTCGATGCGCAGCCCCCCCGTTTCAGCGGGCAGACGCCAGGTTGATATCTTGCCCACCGACGGCATGAAGTTCTTGGTCGGATTCTCCGCATAGACCCGCGCCTCCACGGCGTGGCCGTGAAGCTTGATCTCGTCCTGTTTCATCGGGAGCGCCTCGCCGAAGGCGACGCGGAGCTGCCATTCGACGAGGTCGATCCCGGTGATCAGCTCGGTCACGGGATGCTCGACCTGGAGGCGGGTGTTCATCTCGATGAAGAACACGTCCTTGCCGTCGGAGACGAACTCGATCGTGCCGGCTCCGACATAATTGACGGCTCCGGCCGCCTTTCGCGCGGCGGCACAGACCGTCTCGCGCTGGGCCGCATTGAGCGTCGGCGACGGCGCCTCCTCGATCACCTTTTGGTGGCGGCGCTGCAGCGTGCATTCACGCTCGAACAGCGACAGCAGATTGCCGTGGCTGTCGCCGATCACCTGCACCTCGATATGCCTAGGGTTGTCGACATATTTTTCGATCAGCATGCGGTCGTCGCCGAACGCGGCCTTGGCCTCGCGCTTCGCGCTGACGATCGCAGGCGCGAGTTCATCCGCGGAGCGAACGATGCGCATACCACGGCCGCCGCCGCCGGCGGACGCCTTCACCAGAATTGGGAAACCAACCTTCTCTGCCGCCTTCGCCAGCGTCGCATCGTCCTGGGCCTCGCCGTGATAGCCGGGCACCAGCGGTACGCCGGCCTTCTCCATCAGCGCTTTGGAGCCGGACTTCGAGCCCATCGCCGTCATCATCCCGGCCGTCGGGCCGACGAAGACCAGGCCCGCGTCGAAACACGCCTGGGCGAATTCGGCGTTCTCCGACAGGAAGCCGTAGCCGGGATGGATCGCCTCTGCGCCCGTCTTGCGCGCGGCCTCGATCAGCCGCTCGACATTGAGATAGCTGTCGCGGGCGCGAGCGGGCCCGAGCAGCACGGCCTCGTCGGCGAGCGCGACATGCATCGCGTCGCGGTCGGTCTCGGAATAGACCGCGACCGTGCGCAGACCCATGGCGCGCGCGGTGCGGATCACGCGGCAGGCGATCTCGCCGCGGTTGGCGATCAGGAGCGTGCGAAAACGGCGGTAGAGCTTTGAGCGGTCCATCGCATCACATCCTGAACAGGCCGAATTTCGTCGGCTCGATCGGCGCATTCGACGCCGCCGAGAGGCCGAGGCCGAGCACCAGCCTTGTATCGGCCGGGTCGATCACGCCGTCGTCCCAGAGCCGCGCGGTCGCGTAATACGGGTGCCCCTGGCTCTCATATTGCGCGCGGATCGGCTCGCGGAATTTATCTTCGTCTTCTTTCGACCAGCTGTCGCCCTTGGCCTCGATATTGTCGCGGCGGACCTGGCTCAGCACCATCGAGGCCTGCTCGCCGCCCATCACCGAGATGCGGGCGTTCGGCCACATCCACAGGAAGCGCGGCGAGTAGGCGCGGCCGCACATGCCGTAATTGCCCGCGCCGTAAGAGCCGCCGATCACGACGGTAAATTTCGGCACCGACGCTGTCGCGACGGCAGTCACCAGCTTGGCGCCGTCGCGGGCGATGCCGCCGGCCTCGTATTTCTTGCCGACCATGAAGCCGGTGATGTTCTGCAGGAACACCAGCGGAATGCCGCGCTGGCAGCACAGCTCGATGAAATGCGCCCCCTTCAGCGAGCTCTCGCTGAAAAGGATGCCGTTGTTGGCAATGATGCCGACCGGAAAACCCCAGATATGGGCGAAGCCGCAGACCAGCGTCGTGCCGTAGAGCTTCTTGAACTCGTCGAATTCGGAGCCGTCGACCACGCGTGCGATGATGTCGCGCACGTCGAACGGCTTGCGCCCGTCGACCGGCACCACACCGTAGATCTCTTCTGCAGCAAACAGGGGATCACGCGGCGGATGCATGTTGAGGTTCGGTCGCACGAATGGCTTCAGCGTGCCGACGATGCGGCGGGCGATGCCGATCGCGTGCGCGTCGTTCTGGGCGTAATGATCGGTCACGCCCGACTGCCGCGAATGCACGTCGGCGCCGCCGAGCTCCTCTGCAGTCACCACTTCGCCGGTGGCGGCCTTCACCAGCGGCGGTCCGCCGAGGAAGATGGTGCCTTGATTGCGCACGATGATACTCTCGTCCGACATCGCGGGGACATAGGCGCCGCCGGCCGTGCAGGAACCCATCACGATGGCGATCTGCGGGATCCCTTGCGACGACATCTGCGCCTGGTTGTAGAAGATGCGGCCAAAGTGACGCTCGTCCGGAAATATCTCGTCTTGCAGCGGCAGGAAGGCGCCGCCGGAATCGACCATGTAGACGCAGGGAAGATTGTTCTGGCGCGCCACGTCCTGCGCACGCAAATGCTTCTTCACGGTCATGGGATAATAGGTACCGCCCTTGATGGTGGCGTCGTTGGCGACGATCACGCATTCGCGGCCCGAGATGCGCCCCACCCCGGTGACGACGCTCGCCGAATGCACGTCGCCACCATAGAGGCCATAGGCCGCGAGCGGCGACAGCTCCATGAACGCGGTGCCGGGATCGACCAGCAGGTCGACGCGCTCGCGCGCCAGCATCTTGCCGCGCGACGTGTGGCGGTTGCGCGAGACCTCGCCGCCGCCGCCCGCGACCAGGCTCAGCTTTTCGCGTAAATCCGCGACGAGAGTGCGCATGGCCTCGGAATTGCGCGCAAAGTCCGATGAAGACGTATCGATGCTGGAATGGAGCGGCATGTTGATTCCAATTGCGTGAAGGTTTTAAGCCGTCTCGGCCATCAATTCGCGCCCGATCAGCATGCGCCGGACCTCCGAGGTGCCGGCGCCGATCTCATAGAGCTTTGCATCGCGCCACAGACGCCCGACCGGAAATTCGGAGGTGTAGCCGACCCCGCCCAACGCCTGGATCGCCTCGCCCGCCATCCACGTCGCCTTCTCGGCGGAATAGAGGATCGCAGCGGCGGCGTCCTTGCGCAAGCTGCGCGCGTGATCGGCGCGGTCGCAGGCACGCCCCACCGCATAGACGTAGGCGCGCGTGGCCTGCCAGGTCGCGTACATGTCGGCGAGCTTGCCCTGCATCAGCTGGAAGTCGCCGATCGGCTGGCCGAACTGCTTGCGCTCGTGCATGTAGGGCACCACCGCATCCATGCAGGCCGCCATGATCCCCAGCGGGCCGCCCGAGAGGACGGTGCGCTCATAGTCGAGGCCGGACATCAACACCCTGACGCCCTCACCGACCTTGCCAAGCACGTTCTCCTCCGGCACCTCGCATTCGTCGAAGAACAGCGGATAAGTGTTGGAGCCGCGCATGCCGAGCTTGTCGAGATGCTGGCCATGGCTGAAGCCCTTGGCCCCCTTCTCGACCAGGAAGGCGGTCATGCCGCGCGGGCCCGCTTCCGGGTCGGTCTTGGCATAGACCACCAGCACGTCGGCATCGCCGCCATTGGTGATCCACATCTTCGAGCCGTTGAGCACGTAGCGGTCGCCACGCTTGTCGGCGCGCAGCTTCATCGAGACGACGTCTGAGCCGGCGCCGGGCTCGGACATCGCGAGCGCGCCGACATACTCGCCGGAGATCAGCTTTGGCAGATAGCGCTCGCGCTGCGCATCATTGCCGTTGCGGCGGATCTGGTTGACGCAGAGATTGGAGTGGGCGCCGTAGGAAAGGCCCACCGCGGCCGAGCCGCGCGAAATCTCCTCCATGGCGACGATATGGGCGAGATAGCCCATGTTGGAGCCGCCATATTGCTCCGGCGCGGTCATGCCGAGCAGGCCGAGGTCGCCGAGGCGCTTCCAGAGGTCTGCCGGAAACAGATTGGCTTTCTCGATATCGGCGGCACGCGGGGCGATCTCCGCCTCCACGAAGGCGCGTAGCGTGTCGCGCAGCATGCTGATGTCTTCGCCCAGATCGAAATCGATGCTCGGGATATTCAAGGCGATTCCTCCGTATTTTGGGGACCGAACCTAGCGGCATCGGAGCCCTTCTGCCGTCGAAAAGGTTGCATTTTCCGCCAAATTTGGCGAGGATTTTCCCAGAGGACTCCCGATGCCTTTTCAGGTCGCAACCGCGATCCCGCGCCGTGCCGTGACCCCTGCCGCCTTCGTCCGCGGCGTCGTTGCCGCTTACGAACGCTACGGCCGCGATCCGACCGAGGCGCTGAGCCGGGGTCAGGTAACGCCAGACCTTGTCAAGTCTCCGGATGGGCGGGTCACGGCCGGCCAGTTCGAGGCGCTGGCAGGCCACGCCATGCGCGAACTGGATGACGAGGCGCTCGGCTGGTTCTCGCGGCGGCTGCCCTTTGGCACCTACGGCATGCTGTGCCGCGCCTCGATCACCGCCCCGACGCTGGAGGTCGCGCTCAAGCGCTGGTGTCGGCACCATCGTCTGCTTACAGAAGACGTGCTGCTCGATCTCGAGGTCGGCAAGGAGACCGCGGTCGTGTCCATCCGCGAACTGGCCGACCTCGGATCTCTACGCGAATTCTGCCTCGTCACCCTGCTTCGCTATGTTCTTGGCTTTTCCTGCTGGGCCGTGGATTCCAGGATCGCGCTCCGCGCCGCGGAATTTCCGCACCCCGAGCCCGGCCACGTCTCGGTCTATCCAACCATCTTTTGCCGAAACATCCGCTTCGATGCGGACCGTGCTTCCATCGTCTTCGATAAGCATTATCTGTCGCTGCCGCTCACCCGTAGCGCGGCGGACCTCGACAACATGCTCAAGGGCGCGCTGCGGCTGACAGTGCTCCCCTATCGGCGCGACCGACTGCTGGTCGAGCGCGTTCGCCGCGTGCTCCGCAATGCGCGCGGACGCAGTCTCGGAGCCGAGGATGTCGCGCGCGAGCTGGCACTCTCCACCCGCACCATGCATCGGCGCCTGCGCGAGGAAGCGACCTCGCTGCGCGATCTCAAGGAAGAAGCAAAATTCGAGCTTGCCAAGCAGGAGCTGATGCGCGGTCGCAGCCCGATCAAGCGGATCGCGGAAATCGCCGGCTTCCGCAGTGAGAAGAGCTTTTCCCGCGCCTTCCGTACCTGGGCCGGCGCCTCTCCGCGCGAGTTTCGCGGCAGGTATCGCTGACGCGCGGGCTGTCATGCCGTTGCGGCCTCCGAGATCCAACTCGGAGGCCGCAACATTTCGAAACTCGATCAGTTCGAGTTGGTCTGCCCGCCCGGGCGCAGCTTGGTGCGCGACTGGGTCTGCTTCGGCTGGAAGGCCAGCGCGTCGGCCGACGTCTTCGCGCCGCCGCTCTGCGAGCACGAGCCGCCGATGCCGCCGGCCGCGGCCCGGCAGGCCTCCATCGTCGGATAGCCGCAACCATGCGCGGCCTGGGCGCCATTGGTGATGCAGTAGTCTTCTGCCTGGGCAGCCGGCGCGGTCATCATGAGAAACGCAGATGCAAACAGCGTCGCAGCGGATGCGACGAACGTCTTCGAGGTCGAGGTCATGTTGTCTTTTCCTGCTTCAGGGTCCCACAAAAGAGGCCTCGGCATGCGACGCAGGCTGAGGTTCACAGCTCGCATGTAGGCCGGCGCCGGGAACCGGCAATCACGACTCGGCGCATTGCAGGACTTCGCAAATCACATGTCACAGTTAGGTGAGTTACTTACCCTTATATCCGCCTTATCCGAACCTGTATCCCAGTAAGGGAATCACCCCCCGGGCCGTCGGATGTTTGGATGTCGTTGTGCGGCTACGTTTCGGGACCCGTCGCCGCCGAACTATCCTGCCGCTGCGATCTCCTGCAACGGCAGCGGCACGTCCTTGGCCACGCCCAGCACCGGGAAGCTGCGGACGTTCTTCACGTTCGGCATCGCGGCGAAATGCAGCAGCTGCTGGCGCATGCTCTCGACGCTCGGCGCCACGCATTTGAGAAGATAGTCGGTATCGCCCGAAATTCGCCAGCACTGCTGGATGCGCGGGATCGCCGCGATCGAGCTCTCGAACGCGGCCAGCACCGGCTGGGCCTGGCTGCCGAGCTGGATCGAGACGAACGACACCACCTCGTAGCCGAGCAGCCGCTCGTCGATGACGGCGCGCACCGCCCGGATCACGCCGCGGCTGAACAGCGACTTCAGCCGCCTCACGCAGTTGGGCCCGGACACCCCGACGCGCAGCGCCAGCTCGTTGTTGCGAACCCGCCCGTCCTGCTGCAGCTCGGAGAGTATTTTCAGATCGACGCCGTCGAGCTGGTCACGCCCGGCCATACCCCACCTCGTCATGAGCCTGTCTTACGCGGCAGCGAAGCACGGGGCGGAATGGCTGCCAAGGCCAGGACGATGGGAAGAACTCGCGTGGTTGTCCGAGCTTATTCCGGCCAGCCGCAGGCTCTTACGGGGGCTAAACGTGGATGCCCGGGACCCGGCTCCGCCAAGGCTTCGCCGGGCATTCGGTGTTGGGCCGCCGAAGCTTCAGCGAAGACGGCAAGCCTGGGCATGACGCGAGTCTCGACGCGTGGCCCGCTCTCAATGCGTCCAGGGCTCGCCGCGGCGGAACGAGAAATTGTCCGCATAGGCGACCGGACGGCGCACCGATTCCTTCGGCTCGATCACCTGGTAGGCGATGCCCTTGCGCTCGCAATAGGCGACCGCCTCTTCCTTGCTGTGGAAGTGCAGCGTGATCTGCTGCTTCATGTCGCCGGACGAGGTCCAGCCCATCAGCGGCTCGACCGCGCGCGGCTGCTCGGGCTCGTAGTCGAGCTGCCATTCCTTGGTCTTCGACCGGCCGGATTGCATCGCGTTCTTGGCCGGCTTGAAAATGCGTGCGGTCATTGATGGTCCGGGCCTCTTGTTCGTCTTTTCGTTCGATTTCGATGCGTCACGGTAGCAGTTGGTGGAAACCGCGGGCATAGTATAGAGACACCTTTTGGGAACTGATCGGTGATTCCGGCCCCCGGGATGCCTCGCCGACCGGTATAATCATTATGCTGCATCGTGACAATTGCGTACCCGCCTTCCGCCCCGGGATCTCGCCCGGCGGCCCTGCTTCGTTGACCTCTCCCTGTCCGTCCCCTCCGAAAGCTCCCGTCGCATGTCCTTCCTGAACATCAACGCCACGCTCCCCGAGAAGGGCCGTGACCTCAGGCTCGACCTGTTTCGCGGCATTGCGAACTGGGCGATCTTCCTCGACCATATCCCCGACAACGTGGTGAACTGGATCACCACCCGCAATTACGGCTTTTCCGACGCCGCCGATCTGTTCGTCTTCATCTCCGGCTACACCGCCTCCTTCGTCTATGCGCGGATGATGCTCGAGCGCGGCTTCCTGGTCGGCGCCACGAGGTTGACCAAGCGGGTCTGGCAGCTCTACGTCGCCCACATCATCCTGTTCGTGATCTACATCGCCTCGATCAGCTATCTGGCGCTGCGCTTCGGCGATTCCGAGATGATCAACGAGTTCAACGTCGCCGGCCTGGTCGATAACGCCACCGAGACGCTGCGCCAGGGCCTGTTCCTGCGCTTCAAGCCGCTCAATCTCGACGTGCTGCCACTCTACATCGTGCTGATGGGGCTGTTTCCGCCGGTGCTCTGGTTCATGCTGCGCAAGCCTGACCTGACGATGGCATTGTCCATCGTGCTGTGGCTGACCGCGCGCCATTTCGGCTTGAACCTGAACGCCTATCCGGCCGGACAATGGTACTTCAACCCCTATTGCTGGCAGGTGCTGTTCGTGTTCGGCGCCTGGTGCGCCATGGGCGGCGCGCGGCGCTCGATGGCGCTGATCAATGCGCCGGTCACGCTCTGGCTCTGTCTCGGTTACATGCTGTTCGCGCTGGTCATGACCATGGCTGGCCGTTTCCCGACCCTCGGCGGCATGTTCCCGGAATGGCTGTTCTCGGCGTTCAATCCAAACGACAAGACCAACCTCGCGCCCTACCGCTTCATCCATTTCGTCGTGATCGTGATCCTGGTGATCCGCTTCGTGCCGAAGGACTGGCCGGGCCTGGAATGGAAAGGGTTCGATCCCATCATCGTGTGCGGCCAGCAGTCGCTCGCCGTGTTCTGCGTCGGCGTGTTCCTGTCGTTCGTCGGTCATTTCGAGCTGTCGATGAGCTCGGGCTCGCTGTTCGCGCAGATCTTCGTCAGCGTCGCCGGCATCGCGATCATGACGACGGTGGCCTATTACATCTCCTGGTCGAAGAGGCAGGACAAGCCGCTGAAGCCGCCGCCGCCCAAGCCTGCCGCCGCAAAGGCCGCTTGAAGGGCCGCAACGATACCGCGCCGGACGACAGCGACGCCGCTTCAGGCCGCCGCTTCGTTGTCGTACTCGGTAAACTTCTTGTAGATCCAGTCGCGGCCGTCGTGGCGGCGCCAGACCTTGCCGTAAACCAGCTGGCCGTTGATCGAGCGGCGCGGCACGAACACGGTCCAGAGGTGCCAGATCTCGGTCCAGCTCGCCTGCGGACCGATGTTTCGGACGTTGCGATCGAAAGACATGATGCAGAACTCACGGGATACGAGCGCTGCGACGAACTGTGATGCCGTGTGAGCACGAATTTCAGGCAGCCATCGCAAGCCGGATCGATCTGATAACAGTCACGGAGGCGGCCGCAACAACCGCTCGCCCTTAACCTAACCGATCAACCTTACTTCCTGTGAGCGCGCGGCAAGATTGGTTGAAAGCGGTCGCCGATTTTCCTAGACTGTGTGCGATTTGAGAATGAGCGCGTCGTTTTGAGGACGCGCGGTGATTTCCAGGCTGACGCGAATTTTTGAAGACTATTGACGGGCGGGGGCCACCACGATGAATTTGCAATGTGCATGTCTGCGCTTGGCGCTGCGATCGACGCCGCCTGCTCTGCCCGCGAAGATGCCGGAGCAAGAGCCACGGAAGGTCGCCAACGACAATCAGCTGGCCTGGCCGTTCCTGCCGTTTCCGTTCGGCTGGTACGCGACGAACTGACGGTTGGAAAAGCGCGACGCCGCGCAAGCGGAATATCATCGCTTGGCGGCGTCCGTTAGGCATTGGGCGCTGAAATCCCCCAACACCTATGTGTCTATGGCGACGCTCAAAGGTTCGACAAAGTCTTGCGATTTCCGCGCCGCCCGACCCGCCCAATGCCTTGAAAAATCGCGCGGAAGTCGCGTCGCGCAGAGAATGAGCCCCGAGGGTTAGGATGCTTTGGCAGCCCTGGGGGATCGGCACCGAACGGGCGCCATGCTCGGCGGCTGCGCTCTCGCCCGGCGCCTCGCCGAATGGCTGTTGATCTGAGGCGCGGTTCCGACCCACCTCGGGACTGGTCGGGGCAGCTGGATTCGAACCAACGACCTGCAGTACCCAAAACTGCCGCGCTACCAGGCTGCGCTATACCCCGAATGTCCGGCGAGCCCCGTCGATACACGCTTCCCAAAGCGCCAGCAAGCCTCCCAACGGCACTGGCAAGCTTCCCAAAAGACCTCCAGGACGGGGCAATAGCCCTGCCAATAGGCCCCTGGCCCGCCTACTTGCTGCCGAACAGCGGGTGGCCGACGCGGTCGCCGGCGCGGATCCCATATTTTTGCGCCGTCCCCGCCACCACCTCCAGAACAGCCCGCGCGGGCCCCTTGGATGAGATGATCTTTGTCGACATCGGCTCGGTATTTTCGGCGATGCGCAGGATACGGCCGTCGGCGCGAATGAAGATCATGTCGAGCGAGACGTAGGTGTTCTTCATCCACATCGACACCTCCTGCTCGGGATTGAAGTCGAACAGCATGCCTTTGCCGTCCGCCAGTTCTTTCCGGTACATCAGGCCGGTCTGCTTCTCTTCCTCCGTCGTCGCAATTTCGACCGAGAACACCTGCACGCCGTTCCTGGTGACGATCTCGAGCGGCTGGAAGCTGGCGGCGCGGACGGGCGCGCTCGCGACAGCGCAGCCGGCGACGACGAGGATGGCGGTGAGCCAGCCCTTCGCAACGGCAAAGACGGCCTTTCGATCGAAATTCATGGATGGCTCTCGAGGCGTGGGACTGGACCAGTCCTTACGTGGCGGTCGCCGGAAAAGCCAGAGGCGCGCCGGCCAGGCAGCGCGCCTCTGCTCACGATCGCGGGAATGGATTTAGTGGGACGAGACCGGCGATCCCGTCTCGGGATGGATCTCGGCCGCCATCATGCCTTTGGAGCCGGGCCCGAAGCGGACCAGGACATACTGGCCGGGCCGCAACTCGGTCATGCCGAAGCGGCGCAGCGTCTCCATGTGCACGAAGATGTCGGGCGTACCCTCGCCGCAGGTCAGAAAGCCGAAACCGCGCAGCCGGTTGAACCACTTGACCTGGGCCCGCTCCAGTCCGCTGGTCGCCGTCACCGTGACATGGGTGCGTGGCGGCAGCATCTGTGCCGGATGGATCGCAGTCGACTCGTCCATCGAGACGACGCGGAACGCCTGGTAGCCCTTGGCCCGTTGGATGCACTCGACGACGATGCGGGCGCCCTCGTAGGCGGTCTGGAAGCCGTCGCGCCTAAGCACGGTAACGTGCAGGAGCACGTCGGGCCAGCCATTGTCGGGAACGATGAAGCCGTAGCCCTTTGATGCGTCGAACCATTTGATGACGCCGTGAACCTCGACGAGGTTGGCGCTGCTCTCACCAAGTCCGGTGAACGGACTGAGTGCGCTGTCGCGACCGCCACCGCCGTGTTCGCCCACCGCGGGAACTCCGACCTTCTTGGACTCAAATCCGTCCGACGACCCCATAACCCCGGACCCCACACATGCCATGCAACCCGCCTGAATGGCGGCGCCGAATCACGCGTCTTTAGAGAATCTTCTCAACTCGACGCGACGCGAATCTTTCGACTCAAAAGATAACACTCCCGGTTGCGACGCATAGACAAAAAAGAGATTCGCCGGAACCTATGAACAGCTTGCACAGCCGCGAATCAAATTGCTGCCTCAATTTCCGACAAAGGGCCCGAGCGTTTCGCCGATGTCATGGCGGATCACGAGGTCGGCGATGTCGTCCTGCTCGGTAGGCTCGCGATTGACGATCACCAGGCGCGCACCGGATTCCTTCGCCATCATCGGAAAGCCAGCGGCCGGCCACACCACCAGCGAGGAACCGATCGCGATGAAGAGGTCGCAGGCTTGCGACAGCGCGGTCGCGCGCTGCATTTCGTCCTCGGGCATCATCTGGCCGAAGGAGATCGTGGCGGTCTTCACCGGCTCGTCGCACACGGTACAGTTGGGTGCAGCGCCCTCCGCGTCCATGCGGCGCTTCACCCAGTCGAGCGGATAGGCCTGACCGCATCCGATGCAGCGCGCATATGTGGTGTTGCCGTGAAGTTCGATCACGTGATCGCTCGCGACGCCTGAGGCCTGGTGCAGATTGTCGATGTTCTGAGTGATGATCGCGGGAACCTTGCCGGCGCGGTAGAGCGAGGCGAGCGCGCGATGGCCGCGACCGGGCCTCGCCGCCGCAAAGACCTCCTCCATCGCGAAGCGCCGGCGCCAGGATTCGTCGCGCGCCTCCCGGCTGGCGACGAACTCGTCGAATGGGATCGGGCGGTAGCGCGTCCAAATTCCGCCCGGCGAGCGGAAGTCGGGGATGCCGCATTCGGTCGAGATGCCGGCGCCGGTGAACGGCACGATCCGTTTGGCTTCGGCGATCATGTCGCCGAGACGCTCGACGCCGCTGCGAAGATCCGATGCAATCAACGCGGCCTCCCGTTTTGCTTTGCCGATTGGCTTGGCTGATCAGTTTTGCTGATTTGTTTTTGCGCTAGCTGCAACATGTGCAAGCGACAAGATTATTGACGCTGTTATCCACTGCCGCGCAAGACGCGGTCGGCAATTTTTTCCGACCCTCGCTTATCACAATCCTGCAATGCCTCCTCCCCATTGACGCCCCAATCAGAAGCGCCAATGCATGTGTTGATGCGACTCAATGTGATTGCGGCGGCAGTGCTTGGGTTCAGTAGGACACATACTCACGTGCAGAGGGGATTTGAAATGACCGAGGACGAACAGCGTAAAATCCGCGAACGCGAAGAGATCGCCGCCCGTGTCGCCGCCTTCCGTGCCACCCAGGAAAAATTCAAACGCGAGCGGGACGAGTATTTCGTGTCGACGCTCGACAACGCGCGCAAGGTGGAACGGCCCTCGCTCTGGCCGTAACGACACCAGATCACCAGGCATGAAAAGAGCCGGGAGCGTTGCTCCGGGCTCTTTCGTTTGTTCAGCCGTTACCAGTGACGGTAATAGTGGTGGCGGCGGTAGTACGGTCCATCGCCGTAGTAGGCGTACGGACCAGGGCCGTAAGCGTAGGCGGGGCGGCCATAGTAGCCATACCCCGGGCCGTAGCCGTAGCCATAAGGATGGGACGCGGCGACAGCGCCCGCAGTGATGGCGCCGGCGGCGAGGCCGAATGCGAGGCCCGGACCGATGCCGCGACCGCGCGCCTCAGCGGGCGCAGGCGCCGCGACCGCGGTCACGCCGACGGCCGCAACGGTAGCCAGAACTGCCAGTGTCTTCCTGATCATAAATGTCCTCCTTCGTATCTCGCACAGACAACGCCGGCGCGTTGCGATGGTTGCGCGCAAGCCTGTGGAACCGAGCTCGGAATAAATCCGGCCACGCATGGAACAGGCGTGCCTTCCGCGAATTGTTTGTTGAAGTGCGGAAGCCTCTGCCGTCGGGTTGAGGCAACAGCACAAAGACCCCGTCAGCATCACAAATGCTGGCGGGGTTTTCAGTTTTACGACAGCAAATTGGCAACGCACCACCATTGCTGCCAGCGGGGAGCGCCTAGGAGAATGAAGTGCCGATATCCAGATTGCTGGCCCGTATCCGCAGGCTCGTTCCCAGATCCGGCGATCAGCATTACGACGAGATCGTCCGCAGTTTCGGTGTCGGCACGCTGCGCCCGCCGCCGACGCCGATGAGCGACGGCGAACTGGCGCGGGCGATTGCCGAGTTCCTCAAGGAACAGCCGTCGAGCGAGTCCGTAGGGGCCCTCGGCCGGCGGCTCGACCCCACCACCCCGCTTTGAGGCGCGGGTCCGTCCTGTCCGGGAACATGCGCTTCGCGCGCACGTTGGCGTAGCCTTCAAGGAGAAAAGAGGCCGACATGCCTGTCTGGCTCGAAGTCTTGCTCAACCTGTCCGGCTATGCCGGTTTCGTGGCGCTCGCCTCACGCGGCCCCGCGTGCCCCGGCAGTTCCGCCGACCATCAGATCTCTGGCGGCGACCGCTAATTCGCGTGCGACGCCTGGCCCGCCGTGCGCATCAGCCTGTCGGCCTTGACCGCGACACGCGTGTCCTCGAGCTGTGGCCGCAGCGAGACGCTGATCACCACGAAAGCCAGACAGAAGAGCGTGCCGACGATGGCGACGCGCCGATAGGTGTGGCGGTCGCCCTGATAAAAGCTCGGTTCTGAAAAAGGTGTCATGAATTCGTTCTTGGCAAAATTGCTTCTTCGCCAAAATTGCTTGTTGGCAAAGTTGTTTCCAGTCTTCGCCAAACACACCTATCCCAAGCAGCGGCAAGCGCAACGCGATTGGGCTTTTAACCTAACCGAATAGGGTTATCGGCTTCGCGGCAAGCTTACGTTAGGAGTTCGCGGAAGCGTCTTCAGGACCCGCCATGCCGCTTCAAGCTCGCGCGATGCGGAGGCTGTGGATCTGTGGATCCGCCGTCCGGCTTTGTTCCAGCTTCACCTGCCTTTCGTTCTCGAAGAACGAATCGGAATCGCAGAAATCGGCGCGAGGCAAGTCTTAAGACTTCGTTTGCACACGAACGAGCGCCGTCGCCAACGATCGCGCGCTCACATCGCGTCTTCGGATTTCGACCGCGGTGGCACCTGCGGCACCGATGGCCTGCCTTTGCGCAAGCGCGGGTGCCGGTCGCACTAAAACACTTTTGCGATCTCGGCGAACATCTCGAGCAACCAGCACGCATCCATGTCGCGTCTCGCTCGCCTCATATCGTAGCGAGGGACAGGCGGACGGGACTGTGCGAAGCATCACGCCGGCTTGGTCAGGACGGGCGTGTCCCGCATCGACACAGAAGCCACGGCTTGTTCTGCATCCGACTCCGTTTCGTTCGCAGGGAACGAATCGGAGTCGAGAAATCAGCGCAAATCGATTCCTAACGACCGGTGAAGGCGGACGCGATTGCCTGTTGTCATCGACATAGCGCGACGCTCATCACGCCGCTCGCTTCGCCGTGTCCTTCGATAGATCCTTCTCCGAAAAGCATTCGAGGATCTGGATGCGGAGTTCTTCCGCGGCCGGCCCCTCGAGCTTCCTGAGCTGATTCCAGAGCCTGATTACTTCGCGTTGTTTCTCGACAGTCATGGGCACCTCCAAAACAATGTCGCGGCCAAAAGAGATGCGCACTAGAACAAAATAGGAACAAAAAGTCTATCCCCTCCTCGCGAAATTCGCCGGGCAGATCGCCTTGAGCCTTCCGCGCGCCGGCGGTTGGTTTTTTAGGTTTTCAACCTTAAGTTCGACTCACGGCGGCGGCCAGGCGCTGAAATCCCATCGCCGCCCGCCAAAAAGGCCCCGTGCGAAAGCGCAGGGGGTTTTCTTTTGGGGAACGCGCCATCGCCCTCCCCGTTAGTCATTCCGGAGCGAGGGACCGTGACCAGAAAATACTACGCCGTCGAGGTGGTGCGTCAGATCGAGGAGACCGTGGAGATCATGGTCGAAGCGCCGGACCAGACCGCCGCACATGATGCAGCGCTCGCGCACCTGAAGGCGCGCGGCTCCGAATATCAGTGGCTCAATCCCAAATGTGATCTCGTCGTCTGGCGCGAGCGTCAGGTCGATACGCCGGCGATCATCGACGTATCCGTGTCGCCGGACTAGCGGCCGGAACGAATTTTCCCGGCCTGCGTTGTCAGGCCGAATTCAGTGGTGCTGGCGGCATGTCGCGACGCGGCCGACCAGCTTGAAGAGCCCCGGTCCCCAAGTCCGGGGTTTTTCTTTGAGGCGGCGCCATCCAAGCAATGGCCCGAACAGCAAAACAGCCACCGGGCGTTACGCCGGGTGGCTGCTTTGAGAATTGTCGACGCTCGCCTCTGTCCGCCTCTTAGACCAGCGCAGTCAGACCGGCAGATTGTCGGTCATGCCGGGCGGCACTTCGCCTTGCTTGGTCCGCTCGGCGAGAAGCTCCTTTTCGGCCTCGTACCAGAAGGTGTCCATCGTGCCCGCGGGCTCGCCGGCCTCCTTCCAGAGGTGATAGGCCCGGTTTCGAATCTCTTCTTCGCTGAGACCAGTCATGTGATTTCTCCCTTTCGGAAGCAAAGCCTGACGACGCCCTAGAGTTCCTTAAGAGAGTTCCTTATTGGTTCAGCACAAGCAAGCAGTCATTGCGGGACTCCGAAAAAGAAGCCACCGCAACGAAAACGCGAGCCCTTAGACGGAGTCCTTGGCCACCTTCAGCGGCGAGGCCTTCACCGACTTGCTCGCCGGCTTCGCGGCGAACTGCATCGGCTCCTTGGTGAAGGGGTTGACGCCCATGCGGGCTTCGGTCGCCGGCTTGTTCACCACCGACATCTTCACGAAGCCGGGAATGACGAACTCGCCGGACTCGTTGAGCTCCTTGTAGCCGACCGTCGCCATGTACTCGATGACCGACTTCACGTCGTTCTTCGACAGCTGCGTGCCCTCGGCAATTGCATCGATCAACTGAGTCTTGGTCATCTTCGCCATGTCTGAATTTCCTTCTGTGCGCGCGAGCAGGCTTTGCTCAGGACGCGGTCCAACCGCGCAACGCGCTTCTGATTCATGCCAACTTTCATGAAGTGACGGGGCTTAGAACCCATCGACGCCCAAAACGCAAGCAGGGGGTTCGGCGGGAGCGGCGGACGCCCGGGCAAAGATGCCGCAGCTTGCGCCGTTTCCGCGTTGAACCATTTTCTCCCTGAGGCGTCTAACTCTTTGAAGTCCCCAAGCTTCACCCCCATCAGAGAGCCCCGCTTCCCCCAGGCGGGGCTTTCGCCTTTTCCGGGGGACCCGGCCGCGCAATGCCGATCAGGCTGGCCCCCAGGTCGACGCCTGGGGCCGCACGGGTGACCGTCACAAGGCAGGTTCTCTTTTCCGGTCATCTCCTGCATAATGCGGCATGGCAAAAACAAAAGTGACCTTCAAAACCGTCCGCATTGCAGACAACGACTGGAAAATCCTGGCGGATTACCCGGACAGCGAACAGCGCGAAATCAAGGGCTTTACCAGCAAGGCAGATGCCGACGACTGGATCAACGGCGACCGCAAGATCGCGTGGCTCCGCTCCCAGGGATACGCCAAGTAAAGCGCGCATAAGTCACGCGCGCATCGTGTGACGCCCTTAGGGGTATGAGGCGCGCTTCGTCCCTCCCCGTTCCAGACGTTCTTTCCGTGCCGGCGCATTGCCGAGCAGGCGGCAACGCTCGCTTGTCTATCGCCTCGCGAGGGCGCCTGGTCGATAAACCTGTGACCGGGCATGCGCCGTTGAGACTTCGGTAACCTAACGCCTCCAAGCTCCTCTCAGTATCGTTGCGTTGGAGTAACCCACAGTGCTGGATTTTAACGAGCTGCGTGAACTCGCGGCTGATGTTCGCGTGTTCGTCGAAATTGCCGAAGACAAGGCCGAAGCGCTTCGCGCCGTCATCACCGCCTATGACGTGGTGCTCGCAATCTTCCCGACCGGAGAGGGCATGGGCCTTCACGTCATCAAGGGCGGCGAGATCCTGGACAGGATCTCGAAATCACGAACCCATACGAGCTACAGCCACACGGCCATTGCGGTTCCCGACCTGGAGCATGCGGAGGTGCTCAAGCACCTGACGGGCCCGGCCGACCAGCGGCTTGCGGCTTAGAGCGTTTTCAAGTTCGCGCGAAGAAAACGCGTCACAACAATCTGGAACGGTTCTGAGTCGATCAGAACCGAAAGTACCCTCATTGCAGACGAGAATTTTTGCACTCCGGAACGCCCTGTTTTAGGAACACGGTTTCTGCACTCCCGTTGGGCCACACAACCAACCAGGAGTTTGAGATGAAGAAGCTCATCATTGCGACTGCCGCCCTGGGCCTCATGTGCGGCTCCGCCTTTGCGCAGAACCAGACCGGCCCTGCCCCGCAGTCCGACAACATGCAGAAGCCCGGCATGACCAACACGGACAAGGGCACGATGAGCAGCGGCACGACCGGCATGAGCCATGACGGCATGAGCAAGGGCGGAACGGTGAGGCCCGACGCCTCCGGCCAGGGTGGCTCCGGCCCCGGCAGCGACCAGGGCGGCACCAGGACCCGCAGCAACATGAAGTAAGCCGGTTTCCTTGTACGGCCGGCTTCCCGGCCGCGTCGCTTCCACAAGCGGCGCGGCCATTTCATGACAAGGGTCTTTTTGGAACCTGCCGCGAATGCACTCCTCACAATCGTGCGCGCACCGGAACGGTCAGCTCTCGCCGCGAGTTGCCCCATCTCCAGCAAGGGAGATCGTCATGAGCGTTGAAGGCAAAGTGAAGGAAGGCGCCGGGTTCATCAAAGAAGAGATGAACGAACACGGCAAGTCCCCCGAGAGCCAGAAGAAGGCTCAGGAAGGTCGAGACCTGCGCAACGAAGGCCGGATCGAAGACGGCAAGCCGCCGAAGACGACCAAGCCGGGTACCGGTCACTAGGGCATTTTCGCGTGGACTGAATATCGGTTCGCGATAATTCTCCGGCCTGATTTTCGAGAACCGCCTCCGGCAATGTCGGGGGCGGTTTGTCGATACACGCGCCATCGCGTGCAAGGCTATCGATGTCAAGGCTATCGATATCAAGGCTATCGCATATGCAGAAACATTTGGCTGAAGCTCGACTGCGACCATCCTTCGAGATGCCCGCCTGCGGCGGGCCCTCAGTATGAGGGATGAGTATGCGGCAGCATTTCAACGCAGATGGATGCAGCCAAGCCTCATCTGGGCAGGTGGGCACCTTGCCGCGTCATGGGCGAGCCACGAACAAACAAGGAACAAAAAGCACAAGCCGGCATTGAACCTGAAAAGGAGAGATCGCCATGACTAACAATAAGATGGCTGACAAGACAGCTGACAACCCACGGACAACACACAAAAGGATCCGAAGGATTGGGTCTCCGGCGACGACCCGATGACCGGCGCCCAGGAATCCTACCTCAAGACCCTCGCCGAGCAGGCGCACAAGCCCCTCCCCGAGGAGAATCTGACCAAGGCAGAGGCGTCAGAGCTGATCGACACGATGCGGCAGAAGGCCGGGCTCGAGAAGTAGAGAGCTTCAGCATTTCGAAACTTGGGATTGACGGGGCGGCGGCCGACAGGAAGGCCGCCGATCGCTTTCGCGGAGCGCCAATTCGGACCAATCATCGACGGCGAGCGCGGTCCTGTAACGCAGGCTCGCGACCAGGCGGCTAATCGCTTCCGACGACCCTGACAGCGAGCTCAGCGACCGCACGACGGCCGGCCGCGACGAGGCCGTCGATTTCGCGTGTCTCGTGCTTGGCGCAGTGGATGATCCGTTCGGCGACATACCGGCGCGCGGCGTAGGCGTCCATCACCTCAGGCATCATCTCGCTGACGCGCTCCAGCGCCCTGTCCATCTGCGACAGCGTTCGTGCGTTGAACTCTTCCAGAAGCAACATCAACAGTCCTCAATCTCATCAAGATTACTTGTTGGGCGACGGACGCCGAAAGGCATGCACCCCGCGCGCCCTGCGAGATGGGAGAGCCTGACTCCACCAATGTCCGAAGTGCCGCCGATACCGAGAGAGGTTGCAGACGTTCGGCCGACGCGGCATTCACAAACGTTAAGCGCGATGCGTTTCGTTGGGCACGGGCGGTGTCAGTGCACTGTCCCGCAAGGGGAGCCATCGGTGTTCGCGAAGAGCACTGCGATCAGGCAGCCAACTGCGCGTCACCGTAATTCGTAATTCCCGACGGATAGGCCAATATCGGACATCACGGTCATTGCCAGATCACTTCCGTACATCGCGGATTGCCAGCTTGACCACTGTAACGAGGACGAAGGCGGGCGCCCCGTAAACGACGGCATTCACGGCCCAAGTGATGGCGACGCCCAGGAACACGGAGCTGCCGACCGCTCCCCAGAAAAGGTAAGCTGCGGATATACCCGGCATCTCCCATGCCATCACAGCGATGGAATAGTCGGTGAGCTGCTCCATGACGAGCAGCACCGTCGAGACGACCGCCCCGATTGCCAGTGCGATGATGACACCCGATTTCATTGTCTTCAAAGCCCCAACAGTCCCATCACGATCGGAATCATAAAAAAGGCTGCGAGGCCGAGGAGGCCTCCTACGGCAACCTTCACCCAACGCCGTTGGATTTTCGGCTCGAGCCATGTCGCCACTTTGACCCAGAGCGCATACGCCCATCCAGCAACAATTGAGCGGAGAAGTGCGAACAGAAGCTCGCCTAGAATATTGGCCATGGCGGTTAGTCGCGTCATGTCCGCGAGGAGTTCATCTGGCGAGGCCTTATTCAGCGCCGTTGGCATTAAGGACCATGCCTTTGCGTCGGATGGTGGCAGTCGTGCGCTAGCCGTAAAAAGACGATGCTTGAGGCAAATGTGTTGGATCAGCCCGCGCCTTGGGCTGCGCAACCGAATAGCCTCTTGGCTTAGCAACCCAGAATTGCCATCGTCCACTTTTGAGGTAAATGATGGACCAGAAATCATTCACGCATACAGTTATCGACGATGTTGTGGCTTGCGAAAAACGGATGCGTGCCAATGACACGCAAGGCAATCGACGGGATTACATCCGAGCGGTCTTTGCCGCTATCGAGGGTCTAAATTGGCGGCTTAAGCTGAGCATCCTCGAACAGAGCCGGCTGCATTCCGTCTTATCACCCCACGAGCACGCAGCGATGCTGGAAGAGACTTACAGCATAGATGAGCAAGGCAACGTTTCGGCTAGCGATACAAACACTCCGGTCGCATTATGCTACTCACCGTCATCATCAATCTCCATCGAATTACCCACCCCACGTCCTGTGCGGCTCACAAATGAGGCTTGATGAAATAATCATAGACATAGCTCGCAACGATCGACGAACCGACGCCGAATGCAAATGCCAGCACGCGATCCGTCCAGATACCTATGCGGGTTGGAAGTCTCAACACGACGCGCACAGATTCGGAGTCTAGTGCAGCAATCCCCTTGATAGTATTCAACCGCGTGCTCACACTCTGCCGCTGGGCTTCGGCACTCCTTATTTGAGAGTTGAGTAAAGCAAGATCCCTTTTGTTTGCCTCTGCAATCAACTTCAGCTCATCCATCGCTGATAGGGCTTCCGTCAGACCCGCACGAGCTGAATCTATCTTTTGAATTCGACTATCAATGGTCGTCGGCTCGATCTGCTTACCGAAAAAAATGTATCGACCATCGGTAGCGAAGGGCCGAATTCTTAGCTCCTTGTCGCCCGATGAAAAGGGACGCATGAACCGCAATAGTAAATTGAGCAAAATCTCGGTAATGTTGCAGGCCACGTCAATTATGAGACGGGTTCTGTCAGACATGAATCCCTCAGCAGCTAAAATTCACCCCTTACTTGTCATGCGTTAGATACACCACCTATTAGTGCAAGTCACGCTTTGCAATTGCGTGGCTTGATTCCACACTCGGCCCCTTACTTTCACAAGCCGCTCGGCCCCTCACGCACACGTGCACCCGCCCCCTGCCCCTCCTTCCACTTTCCTGCTATCTCCTACCCCCGCCGTCCCGGCCCAAAGCAAAACCCCATCCATCCAAGGGAGCAACAACCATGCGATACCTCCACACCATGCTGCGCGTGCGCAATCTCGATGTCGCGATGAAGTTTTACCAGGATGCGCTGGGACTGACCGAGGTGCGGCGGATCGAGAACGATAAGGGGCGGTTCACGCTGGTGTTCCTGTGCTCGTCGGACGATCTCGAGGCGCTGAAGAAGCAGCCGCAGTCGCGCGGCGCGCCGCTGGTCGAGCTCACCTGGAATTGGGACGAGGAGAAGTATGGCGAGGACCGTTTCTTCGGCCATCTCGCCTATGAGGTCGACGACATCTACGCGACCTGCGAGAAGCTGATGAAGGCCGGCGTCACCATCAACCGTCCGCCGCGCGACGGCAACATGGCCTTCGTCCGCTCGCCGGATCTGCACTCGATCGAGCTGTTGCAGAAGGGCGACCCGAAGCCGCCGCAGGAGCCGTGGTCGTCGATGCCCAACACCGGCCATTGGTAGGTTCGCCGCTGGAACAAGCCCGCGCCAGCAGCGTTCTCTCCCTGACAATGCAATTGGAGGAGGACGCGATGGGACGCGGAATTTTGTTGTGGATGTTGGGTGTGCCGATCCCGGTGATCATCTTGCTATGGCTGTTCTTCGGCCGCTGATCGCCTGACCAGCTTTGCCTTGCAATGAAAGCTCCGCCTCAGGCGGGGCTTTTTGCATGCGGACCTTTTTGCATGAGAGGATCGGCGCAATCGCGCGTCGCTCGCCGCACTGGATTCCGCTATCACCAGCGCTTGCAGCCTGGGTGGAGCGCACGCGTCATCCGGGACTGACGCTGCCGAAGCACCCCGGATTGCGCTTTGCTCCATCCGGGCTACGACACCAAGAAAAAGCCTGGGGAGGATGACGTGCCGGACCAAAAGCTGACGATCTGGGGCCGCGCCAATTCGGTCAACGTGCAGAAGGTGCTGTGGTGCCTCGCCGAGCTCGGCCTGGCTTACGAGCGCATCGACGCCGGCATGGCGTTCGGCAAGACCCGCGAGGCCGACTATCTCGCGATGAACCCCAATGCGCGGATCCCGACGCTGGTCCAGGGTGACTTCACGTTATGGGAATCCAATTCGATCATGCGTTATCTCTGTCTTGCGCACGGGCGCGGCACGCAAATCTATCCCGAGGCGCCGAAGCTGCGCGCCAGCGTCGACCGCTGGCTCGACTGGACGCTGTCGATGGTGCAGCCGGTCGACCGCCCGGTGTTCTGGGGCCTCGTGCGCACGCCGCCCGCCGAGCGCGACATGATCCAGCTGCAGAAGGATGCCGATGCCGCCGCCGAGGTCTGGGCCATCGCCGACCGTCTGCTCTCCACGCGTCCGTTCATGGACGGCGATGCGTTCACCCTCGCCGACATCGCGATCGGCGCCTATGCGCGGCGCTGGCTCGGCGTCGAGGGCATCACCCGGCCCGCGCAGCCGCATCTGACGCGCTGGCTCGCCGAGCTCGGCAAACGGCCCGGTTTTGCGCAATTTGTGGCACCGCCGATGTCGTGAGCGGTGACGCGGCTTAAATCTCGTTGAGAGCACGATGAATCGGCATTTCGCCGCGTGCCGCCGGGAGGTGGCGGCTACTGTGCATGGGGTTGTTTTCGCGTTTTTTTGTTAAGGCCAGCCGCGCTCGAACAGCAGCACGCAGAAAATCAGCACGAGCGTCACGGCCGCGGTGGCGAGCCGGGCGGTCCAGCTCAGGCCGCGGCCGACCCACCACAGCAGCGCGCAATACATCACGAACGGGACGATGATCTCGGGCCGCATGATGTCCGGTGGCATGGGGCCTCAGCGCCTGACCGTGGTCTCGATGCTGATCGAGCCGCCGATCTTGACGCAGGTGCCGGTGCTCTCGACCAGATGGAAGCCGCGGCCATAGGCGGCGCAGGAGCTCGCTTTCGCGCTTCCGCCGGCACCCTTCAGCGGCAAGGCCTTGCCGGCCTGTGGACGCTCAGCAGGCGGCAGACGCAAGGCTTCCGCCGCGGCCGCGGACGTCGTCAGCAATGAGATCAGGATGAGGAGCGGCGCACGCATGCGGGCCGTTCTAACCCGGACCAGCGTCGCGCGCCATCGGGGGTCGCTTCGCCCGGGATCAGATGAACTTGATGCCGGCTGATTTGCCGCGGCGCCAAACCACCTGGCAGCTCCGCCCGGTCCGCGCATCGCGCGCGAACGCCATCCGGATCACGCCCGGGAGCTGGCTCGCATCCTCGTCCAGCGTGATCTTGGCGCCCGTGGCGGAGATGTCCTGGACCAGGCATTGCCGCGCCGCGAATCCGCCCTCGAGCGTGATCCAGGCATGCTGCGACAGCGACTTGCGGGCTGCGCGCTTCTTGGGCGGTGGCATCGGCTCAAATTCTCCCAGTCCAGCGCTAGCTCAGGGAACCTAAGAAACCGTTGAATTCGCCCCGACTGATCCTGGGGCGGGATGCTATCCACCGGTGCCAAAAGACCGTTCCCGAACGGCTTGCCCAGGGCGCCAAAGGCCATTATAGGTTCGCCCGCTGCAGCCGCCGGGCATGACTCGGGCGGCCAGCGGCCGTGCCGCGAAAAGCGGCGGGGCCCTGGGTTTGCTCCCTTCGTCTATCGGTTAGGACGCCACCCTTTCACGGTGGAGAGAGCGGTTCGATTCCGCTAGGGAGCGCCATCATCCGAGCGTTTGGATGACGCGGCGAAATCTGCCGCCCCGCATGAACCTCCCTGCCCCTCGCCTCCGACCAATGTCCAGACGGAACCGGATGCAGGCCCATGGCGCAGCATAAATCTCCCTCGGACGACCAGGCCGGGATTGCCTCGCCAGCGCCGCCGCCATGGATCCACCGTACGGCGGCTTACGTGCCGGAGCGCCGCGCCAGAATGCTGGAGCACATGGCACGCGCCAGATCGCTGCCTCGGGCACCGGCTGCGTCGGAGCCTTCGCATAGGGCCGGCACGAACATTCTCGCTGACGCCTACGGCTACGCCGTCCTGTTTGGCATCATCGCGCTGCTGTTTCAGTCGCGCGTTCCGCTCTACGTTGGCGCTTTCCTCTTCTTCAGCGATGGCGAGCGCATCGAACTCGCTCTTGGAGAGATTGGCGTCCGTCTCGAGCCTGGCACGATTGGGCCCGAAATCATCAAGGCCTTCGTATCCCTGTTCGGATGGTTCGCGCTGCTGGCGTCGCTGAAAGCGTCCGTTCCCGCGTGGCTCGCGATATGGATGCTTCCGGACGCATCATGGTCCTTCCTCGCCGGAATCGCTCTTTTGTTCGCCATCGTCGAAGCATTCGCAACGCGCGCGATGCAGCATGCATTGCCGTGGTTCGGATTTGAGAGGCGACCGAGCAGCCTCGCCTGCGCGACGATCAAGCTCGTCATGGCCCTTGGCGTGCTGGCTCTGCTGGTGCTGCTCGGATGACGCGATCGTGAGGTCACGGGCCTGATAATCGCGGCGCTATGCCGCCCGTCGCGATCGGCGTATTTACCAAAAATTTACCCCTGCTCGTGAGCGCCGGTATCATTTGCTTAGAATTTGATTGCTACCGTGGAATTACGGAAAACCTCCGAAACACGATTGGCGCCCATGTCCGTCGCAGAGTTCCTCAGACAGCGTGCCGTGCAAGTCACCGTGAGCGGCAGCTACTCGCTGCCGCGCTGGTACGATTGCGAGGGCAAGCTCCGTACCTTCGCCTGCCGCACCAGCCGCGTTTCACCGTTCCGCATGATGGTCGACGTTCCCGTGGTCGGAAAGGTCGGCGAGCGCGTGACCTCCTACTTCCAGGACTTCGGCGAATTCCAGTGCACCATCAGCGCGACGCTGAAATCAGGCTTCCTGATGGAGCTCGAGATGACGCGGGCACGCCGCGCCTGGATGTCGGAAAAGCTGACCTGGCTGGAGAAGAAGCAGAAGGACGCCAGCGTCCAGGAGCTGCGGCGTGACGCGCGCTTCGTTCCGCAGGTCGCGCACACCTTCCTGACGCTCGCCGATGGCAGCACCCATGCCTGCTTCATCATCGACGTCTCCACGGCCGGTGTCGCGATTTCCTCCGAATACGATCCGCCAGTGGGAACTCCGCTTGCGGTCGGCGCTTGCGTCGGGCGCGTGATCCGCAAATTCGAAAACGGGTTTGCGGTCAAATTCGCGGAAAAGCAGTCGCGGGATGACGTCGTCCGGCTGATCGTCCGCTCGCCCATGCTGCAATCGGCCTGATCCTCCGGCCGCGCCGCCCTATGGCAGCCCCATTCCGGGGTCACTTTTTGGAGGTCCGCGCCTCGTGCCGGGCATCATCTGCAGACTTGCGATCGGGGGACCGAATGGCAGTCGAGAAAATTACAGTCGATAAGATCAGAGTGGACAAGATTACCTGGGACAGGGTCGGCCGGGTCACCGAGCCCGGACGCTACATGTACACGTTCGGCTGGCTCACCATCACCGCCGGCGATCTCGATATCTGGAAGCAATACCCGCAGGCCGCGTTCACGCTGATGGCGCAGCGTGCCGAGCCGGACGCATCTATCGGCGAGGAATTCCATCTCGGCGCCTTCGACGTCGCGCCCGACGCACCGCCGCCGATCACCACGCATTGAGACGGTCAAAGCGGGCTGCGATCGGCAGCCGTCGCAGATGGCGGGCCGCGGCAGGCCACGTGACGGGAACGCGTGGCACGGGCGTTGCTTTATCATTGCCATGAGTCACATTCCCGCCGTCGATCAGGCCTTCCTGCTGTTGCTCATCGTGCTCTGCCTCGGCACGTGCCTCATACGCGCCTTCTGGGAGCTGGAGCAGGCCCGGGCCCGCCGGATCGCGTCATCCTCCCGCGCGACGAAGCGTGACTAGGCCGGTCCGCCAGGCCGTTCGTAGCCCGGACGGGGCAATCCCGGCTCTGGACTTGCCGCGGCGACACGTGCATCGTGAATCGAAGAAACCTGCACATTGCCTTGATCTGACTTGCCAATCGCGATCCGATGACGGGCCCGCGACCGTTGTCATGGGAAACGAAGTGGTTCTGTCATGCGATTGATCGCGCTCCGTATTCTACGCCTCGGCGACTGTCCTGATGAACGCAGGCTGTCACGCTTGTTAAGAGACGCGACAGCAAGCGCATGACACAAGGTCGCATCGCTGAATGTAGATAAGCGGATCAAGGGAACCTATTTTCGGCGCCGATGTACCTGATTGAAGCGTTACCCACCGTCATCGGAACGGCCGCCATCGCCCCGGCGCTGCTGATGCTGTGGCTTGTCATTGCCGCCGAGGAACGCCCGGGACCGCCGGCCCAGGTCTGGACCGCGTTCCTGCTCGGCGCGGCCAGCATTTCGCTGCTGGGCTTGGCCCGCGCCCCTTTCGCCAAGATGGTCGCGGCCCCGGACAACCCGTGGGCGGCGCTGGCCATGCATTCGATATTCGGCGTCGCGCTTCCGGAAGAAGCGGTCAAGGTGATCGCCATCGTGCTGGTCGCCTCGACGAAGCGGCGGACCTTCGCCAATCCGATGGACAGCGTGGTCTATGGCGCCGCGGTCGGCCTGGGCTTCGCCGCCTACGAGAACCTCGCCTATCTCGTCCAGCACGCCGAGATGTGGCGCTCGCTGGCAGCCTTGCGCAGCGTGCTGACCGTTCCGTTCCACGGCGCGCTCGGCATCATCGCCGGCGCCTATCTGACCATCGCGCGCGCCGGCACGGCGCTGGGTGCGAACCGCCATCATCGCGACTGGGCCCGTCTCTCCAGCCGGCTGCTGATCTTCGCAGGCCCGCTCGCCCTGCATTCGGCGTTCGACTTCCCGCTGCTCACACTCCAGCGCATGCCGGATCTCGATCCGACGCTGCGGATGTGGTTGGGCGGCGCGAGCCTGCTGATCGGCTTCAGCTCAATCGCCTTCGCCATCCGACTGGTGCGGCGCGTCGCGCGCCATCACGCGCCCCGGACCGACGTCGCGCGCGAGCGGCTCAGCCAGCTCCGCCGGATGTGGGCGCTGCTGCTTGCCGGTGGCGGCGTCGGCTTTCTCGGGCTCGCCTTCGTGCTGACCTCAATCCATCACTGGCTCATCAACCCCGAGCGCAATCTGACGCTGGCCCTGATCCCGATCGGCCTGGTCTCGATCCTGCTCGGCTTCGCCCTTCTGATCGTCACGACTGCGATCTATGTTCTCGGCCGCAACCGCATCCGCACCAGCGGCGAAGGTTTTTCGTCGGCGCACGGCGGCGGCTGAGCCGCGGGATGGCAAGCGCAGTGTGTGCGTACTAGACTAGATTGAGCACACACCTCTCGATCCGGAGCCCGCCCATGACATCGCCTGAGGAGTTTTCCCGGCTGCAATCCGCCATGAGCCGGACGGTCAAGGCACATTGGAAGGCCTTCCTGTTCGAAGGCATTCTGCTCGCGGTGCTCGGCGTTGCCGCGCTGATCCTGCCGCCGCTCGCCAGCCTTGCGATTGCGATCTTCCTCGGGTGGATGTTCCTGATCAGCGGCATCGGCGGATTGATCGCGACCTATTGGGCGCGCAGCACGCCCGGCTTCTGGTGGTCGCTGATCTCGGCCGCGCTCGCCGTGCTCGCAGGCATGCTGCTGCTGGCGCGACCGATGCAGGCCGTGCTGACGCTGACCATCGTGCTCGGCGCCTATTTCCTCGCCGAGGGCGTCGCCACCATCATGTACGCGCTGGAGCACCGCCGCGAGCCGGGTGGCCGCTGGTCGTGGCTCCTGATCTCGGGCCTCGTCGACATCGCGATCTCGTTCATGGTGATCACGGGATTGCCGAGCTCGGCGGAATGGGCGATCGGCATCCTCGTCGGCATCAACCTGCTGTTCGGCGGCGCCACCCTGATCGGCATGGCGCTGGCGGCACGCAAAAGCAACAGTTGAGGCGCCGCGTGGCCGTCAGGTCTATTGGGGGGTGACAAGCCGCCGATCGCACGCTATATGACGGGCCATGATCACCCTCGTCACCAGCTATTTTTGGTACTTTAGCTACGACAGCTCGCTGGCGGCAGGAGGATCGCGCTCAATCTGAAACATTGCAGCAAACGTCCGAACAAGCCGCCAGACCTGGCGGCTTTTTTATTGGCCGGCAGGGTCTCAAAATGACAGGAGCCCGCCGTGCTGAGCACGACCGACGATCTTCGTATCCGCGAACTGAAAGAACTGAGCACGCCCGAAGAGGTGATGCGGGAAGTCCCGCGCACGCTCACCGCGACGCGCGTGGTGATGGCCGCACGCAACGCCATCCATGCGATCCTCAATGGCCAGGACGACCGGCTTCTGGTCGTGGTCGGCCCGTGCTCGGTGCATGATCCCAGGGCTGCGCTCGAATACGCCGAGCGCCTCGCGAGCTTGCGCGAAGAGCTTGCCGACCAACTCGAGATCGTGATGCGGGTTTATTTCGAGAAGCCGCGCACCACGGTCGGCTGGAAGGGCCTGATCAACGATCCTGATCTGGACGGCAGCTTCGACATCAACAAGGGCCTGCGGCTGGCGCGCAACGTGCTCTCGGCGGTGAATAATCTCGGCCTGCCCGCCGGCACCGAATTCCTCGACATGACGACGCCGCAGTACATTGCGGACCTCGTGTCCTGGGCCGCGATCGGCGCGCGCACGACCGAAAGCCAGATCCATCGCGAGCTGGCCTCAGGGCTGTCCTGCCCGGTCGGATTCAAGAACGGCACCGACGGCAATGTGCGGATCGCGGCGGACGCGGTGAAGTCGGCCTCGAATCCGCATCATTTCATGGCGGTGACCAAGCTCGGCCGCTCGGCGATCGCCTCAACCGCGGGCAATGAGGATTGTCACATCATCCTGCGCGGCGGCAGCAAGCCGAACTACGATGCGGCAAGCGTCGCAGCGGCCTGCAACGATCTGGCGAAAGCGAGCGTCGCACCGCTCGTGATGGTGGATGCGAGCCACGCCAATTCGAGCAAGAAGCCGGAAAACCAGCCGCTCGTGACGGCCGACATCGCCAAGCAGATTTCCGGCGGCGAGAACCGCATTGTGGGGGTGATGGTCGAAAGCAACCTCGTCGCCGGACGCCAGGACGTGGTGGCGGGCAAGCCGCTCATTTATGGCCAGAGCATCACGGACGGATGCATCGACTGGGCGACCACGGCAACCGTGCTCAAGCATCTCGCTGACGCGGTCGAGATCCGGCGCAACACCAAGGGCGCAGGGCTGCACGAGCGCTCCGCCTGACCGAACGATCGCGGGCGGGGTGAGGCTGTCGCACCCTGCCCGCTTTCCCGGCCCTAGCAGCCGCGGCAGATGCTCTTGATCTTCTTGTCGAGCGCCTGATTTTCCTTGCTGAGGGGATCGTTCGGGTCGCTCAGGTTCTTTTCGCTGGGCACATCGGCGACACGCGGCTGGCGATGGCCCACAGGTGCCAACGGCGTAGATCCGGAGGTCGCGCCCCCGGCTGTCGATCCCTTGGGGCTGCCGGTCTGCGCAACCGCCGCGCCGCCGAGCAAGACCACGAGCGATACTGCCACCATGATCTTCTTCATGTCTCTCCCTCCATTCCTCAAGCCGGCATCTCCATCACCACCATTCAGGTCTCGGGCGGATAGAGGTGAACGTCGCCGCAATAATCCACGATACGATAGCGCGTTTCTTGATCTGCATCACGCGCATCAGGTGCGGTATTTTGCATCGGCAACACGTAATTCGGCCCCACCGGCGACTTGCCGGCGCCGCCGGGAATGTCGATGACATAGTCGGGCTGACACAGTCCCGACACCCGTCCGCGCAGCTGCCGCATCAAATCCTGCCCCTCGGCGAGTGTCGTTCGCAGATGCGCCGTGCCGGGCGCGAGATCGCCGTGATGCAGGTAATAAGGCTTGATCCGGCATTCGACGAAAGCTCTCATCAAATCCGACAGGGCGGCCAAATTGTCATTGACGCCGCGCAACAGCACAGACTGGCTCACCATGGGAATTCCGGCATCGACCAGCCGCGCGCAGGCGGCACGCGCCGGCCCCGCCAGTTCGCGCGCATGGTTGGCATGCAGCGCCACCCAGGTGGTGGCGCCTTCGGCCTTAAGCGCAGCAACCATCTCGTCGCTGATGCGCGCGGGCTCGGCCACCGGCACGCGGGTGTGAAGGCGGATGATCTTGACGTGATCGATGCCGGCAAGATCCGCCATGATCTCGCTCATCCGCCGCGGTGACAGCATCAGGGGATCGCCCCCCGTCAGGATCACCTCCCAGATCTCGCTGTGCGCGCGGATATAGTCGATCGCCGCGCGATAGGCGCCGTCCGAGAGCGCGTTCTCCTTGCCCGGTCCGACCATCTCGCGGCGGAAGCAGAAGCGGCAATAGACCGCGCAGACGTGAACGAGCTTGAACAGCACACGGTCGGGATAGCGATGCACGATCCCGGGAACCGGCGAGTGCGCATGATCGCCGATCGGATCTGCGTTCTCGCCCGGCTGCATCTCGAGCTCCGCGGTAGTCGGAACGAATTGCCGCGCGATGGGATCGTCGGGATCGGACCTGTCGATCAGATCGACCAGCGCCGGCGTGATCGCGACCGCATAGCGTGCGGCAACGCGATCGAGTGCCGGCAGCGCTGTGGCCGGCGCCAGTTGCTCGGCCACAAGTTCGGCCGGCTCGCGCAATGTGCGTGCAAGATTGCTCTTCGTCATGTCTCGCTTAAGGTTTCATTTGCAGGCGGCGTCCACACTACCTGATCAATTCGCGACGCGCCGCTCGCCAGCATCACCAGCCGGTCGAAGCCGAGCGCGACGCCGCTCGCCTCCGGCATCGCCGCGACCGCGGCCAGAAAGTCATCGTCCAGCGGATAGGCTTCGCCGTAGCGGCGCTGCTTCTCCGCCATGGATTGCGTGAAGCGCTTGCGCTGCTCCTCGGTGTCGGTCAGTTCGCCAAAACCGTTGGCGAGCTCGACACCGCAGGCATAGACCTCGAACCGCTCGGCAACGCGGGGATCGCCCGCCTTCACGCGCGCCAGTGCCGCCTCTGGAGATGGGTATTCGAACAGAATGGTCAAACGCCCCTGCCCCAGATGCGGCTCGACATGCTCGACCAGAACCTTGCTGAAGATGTCGGACCAGGTGTCGTCCTCGGCCACACGGACGTTGCCGGCAGCTGCCCGGGCGAGCGCGGCGCGGTCGCCCTCGCCGCCGGAAATGGTCGCAAGCAGGTCGATTCCCGCAAACTGCTGGAAGGCGCCCGCGACCGTCACAAGCTCAGGTTCGGCGAATGGATCGGCGGTCCTGCCGCGGAAGGCGAAGGTGCCGATACCGGTTGCCTGGGCCGCGCGGGCGATGAGGACGACGCAGTCGGCCATGATGGCGTCATAGGGGGCGCCTGCCCGGTACCATTCCAGCATGGTGAATTCGGGCAAATGCAGGTCGCCGCGCTCGCGGTCCCGGAACACCCGGGCGAACTCGAAAATCCGGGTCTCCCCGGCCGCCAGCAGCTTCTTGCAGGCGAATTCCGGCGAGGTCCGCAAATATCGGCTCACACGGCTGCCGTCGGGGCGCATGATCTCCGTCCGGGGGGCATGCAGGTGGGTCTCGTTGCCTGGGGAGACCTGGAGAACGGAGGTTTCGACCTCGACGAAGCCCTGCTCGGCGAAAAATCCCCGTAGAGCCCCGGTGATGGCTCCCCTGGCCTGCAGGAAGGGCCGGCGGTCGAGATGCCGGGATGGGGACCAGAACGGCGACATTGGCTTGTCCCCAGCCATCAACCGGCCGTCCCGCAGGCCAGCAAAATGCTGGCATCCAACGGCAAAACCAGTATGTTGCGGCCCGAAACGGGTGCCGCGGTCTGATTTGGGGCCCCAGGTCCCCCATTAATTTGACCACCTCCTGGCCCGAGCCGGGCCAAGCAAGCAGGAAATACAGCTTTGAGAGTCATCGCCAGTTCTATTCGCAAGGGCAACGTGATCGAGCAAGACGGCAAGCTATATGTCGTCGTGACCGCCGAGAACATCCATCCCGGCAAGGGCACCCCGGTCAGCCAGATCGAAATGCGCCGAATCTCGGACGGGGTAAAGATCTCCGAGCGCTACAAGACCACCGACCAGGTCGAGAAGGCCACGATCGAAGAGCGCAACTACACCTTCCTGTATGAAGATGGTGACGGCTATCACTTCATGAACCCGGAGACCTATGACCAGGTCCAGGTGTCCAAGGACGTGATCGGCGACGCCGCGGCCTATCTTCAGGAGAGCATGACGGTCAAGTTGTCGCTGCACGGCTCCAATCCGGTATCGATCGCCCTGCCGCAGCGCGTGACGCTGGAAGTGGTCGAGACCGAGCCCGTGACCAAGGGCCAGACCGCCTCCTCGTCCTACAAGCCCGCTGTGCTCTCGAACGGCGTTCGCACCACGGTGCCGCCGCACATCGCAGTCGGCACCCGAATCGTCGTGATGACCGAAGACGGCTCCTACTCCGAGCGCGCCAAGGACTGACGAGGCCAAAGCGAGCGCAACAGGTGCCGCCGGGGGGCGAGACAGTGGTTTGGAAAGGTTTCCGCTTCGTCTCGCAAGTTCTGGCGTCGCTTTCGCTCCTTATTGCCTCTCCGCTGGCTGCGGATGAATTCCGCAGCCCCTCGCTCACGGCGTTGCGCGTCGATTGGCGCGCGGCGCTCGACCAGCTCCGCACCGAAATCAACGTCCATCCCCGGACCGCCGAGAATTTCATCTTCGCACCCCGTCGTTCGGTGCCGCGCTACGATCCGCGCGCGATGCCGGCGCTGGTGCAGCTCAATGCGATCTCCTCGCAATTCTTCACCGGCATCGCTCGCAGCTCCGTGCCCGTGTTGCTGCCGTTCGACGCTGCTGCGTATTTCGAAGCACGACGCAATGGCGCGCCGGCGACCGTCGCGCTCTCGCGCTACCAGGCCGACTTCAATTCCGTCGACCTGTTCGATGCCGGGCCCGCCGGCTACAGCGCGACCTTTTCGTTCGAGCCTGGTACCGGCGACGGCATGCCGAGCCGGGTCTTCGCAAGGCCGGTCGAGGTGCAGATCACGGGCTCGGCGCTCGTCTATGACATTGCCGATCCCTCGGGCGGCAAGGGCGAGCCGGTCAAACCGCTCGCAGCGCTCTACCCCGACCTGCGCAAGTTCATCCGGGAAGGCTATGTGCGCTACGCTTTCACCCGTTTCGGCGTCGCCTATGTGGTGTCGATCCAATGCCTCGACAGCGTCGCCAAGCCGCGGCGGCTTGCCTGCAAGGAGGCCTATCCAGTCGCCGAGCGCTTCCTGAAGGCGCTGCGCCTGGCCGGCGGCCAGCGCATGCGGCCGCTGACGGACATCGCTTCCAACATTCTCGATCGTCCCGCGGCACGTTCCCCTGATTTCACCTACCGGCCGAGCGGCGACATCATCCCGAACACCGGCTATCGCAAGCAGGGCGGCCATCCCGACGTGATGGCCTACGCACAGATCCGCTTTCCTCTCGAGAAGGCGCCCGCGTTCGTACACTCGCAATCCTACGCCAAGCGCGACAAGATGGAGAGCACGACCGCTTACCCCTGGCGCGACAATTTCTGCGAATCCCGCAGTTTCGAGGTCTGGCAATGCGGCGGCGGTTATGGCCATCAGGGCGAGGACATCCGCGCGGCCGAGTGCCCACCGCCCGGTGACGGCCGCCAAGCCTGCGATCCCAGGCAGCGCGCCGTCGTCGCCGTGCGCGATGCGAGGGTCATACGCGCTTCCAAGGACCAGGCCGTGACGCTGCAAATCAACAGCAGGACCGAGCACATCCGTTTCCGCTACATGCATATGAACCCGCAGGCGCTGAACGCCGATGGCCTGCTCAATGGCCGCATCGTATCCGAGGGCGAGAAGATCGGCGTGGTCTCGAACTATCTCGATCATCCCGCCGGCACCTCGATGCACCTGCATTTCGACGTGCAGGTGTTCACCCGCGACGGCTGGATCTGGGTCAGTCCATACGTCACGCTGGTCTCGGCGTACGAGCGCCTGATCCGCGCCCGGGGCCGCGAGGTCGGCCCGGAGATCGCCGGCACGCCACAGCCCGTGGCGCATGCGCTGCCGGAGGACGTGCTCAAGCCGGACCTGCGCGAGGGATCGGGCGGCGAGGAGAATTGACGGCTTGCTCCTTCCAATGCCAGGCAGCGCAAAAGCGTGTTGTCGCACACGCCGCCCGCTGGAAGGCCGAAGGAACTGGGTTGATGAGTGTCGGACTGATTGGTCTTCTCGACGATATCGCAGCGATCGCAAAGGTGGCGGCAGCCTCGCTCGATGATGTCGCGGGCCAGACGGCCAAGGCGGGAGCAAAGGCGGCTGGCGTGGTCATCGATGATGCAGCCGTCACGCCCAACTACGTGCTCGGCTTTGCCTCGAAACGCGAACTGCCGATCGTAGGCAAGATTGCGGTTGGGTCGCTCCGCAACAAATTGCTGATCCTGCTGCCCATCGCTTTGTCGCTTGGTTATTTCCTTCCCGCCGCAGTCACGCCGCTGCTCATGCTGGGCGGCGCCTTTCTCTGCTACGAGGGTGCCGAGAAGGTGCTTGAGGCCGTGATGCCGCATCATGCGCACGACCACGAAACTCAGCGCCAGGCGACGGCATCGAATGCACGGTCGCTTGAGGACGAGAAGGTCGCGAGCGCCGTTAAGACGGATTTCATCCTGTCAGCGGAGATCATGGCGATCACGCTGGCAGCCGTCCCGGCGGGCAACATCTGGACGCAGGCGCTCGTGCTGGCGCTCGTCGCCATTTTCATCACAGTTGGTGTCTATGGCGTGGTCGCCCTGATCGTGAAGGCGGACGATGTCGGCCTGGCCCTTGCGCGGTATAGCGGCGCCTCAGTCATTGGCGGCGCAACCCGCTTGCTTGGACGCGCGCTCGTCCGCGGCATGCCGGCCTTCCTTGCGGTGCTGAGCACGATCGGCACCGCCGCCATGATCTGGGTCGGCGGCGGCATCATCCTGCACGGCATCGAACAATATGGCCCACCAGTGATCGGCCATACGGTCCATGCCGCGGCCGAGGCCGCCGCGCATTTCCTTCCCCCCATTGCCGGCATCGTCGAATGGTCGGTCGAGGCAGCCATCTCGGGCGTCGTTGGCCTCGTTGTCGGCGCGGTTGCGATACCGGCCGTCACATACGGTCTTGCGCCGCTATGGAAACGTCTGAAGCGATCGCAGCCGACCTGAACAAAAGCGGCTTCGGATTGTGAGTGCCAGCTACTCCAACAGCGTCGTGAGTTGCGCACCCTCGTCCGCCACGAAAACCGCAATCAGTTCCGCCGACTCCGTGGTGCTGGCATTGGCCGAGACCAGATGCGTCGAGCCGGGCGGCTCGAAGAAGGACTGGCCGACGCCGAACGTCTCGACCGGGCCGCCGCCGAGCTGGGAGCGGATCTCGCCCTTGGTGATGTAGGCGGTGACGGATCCCGCGTGACGATGCGGCCGCGAGAACCCGCCGGGACCGTAGAACACGCGCACGATGGTGACGCGCTTGCCCGGTACGTTCGGCAGCGCGTAGGAGCCGATCGGTTCGACCTTGTCGAGCGGCGAGCTTTCGGCGGCTGTGGCGCAGAGCGGCGAGAGTGCGCCCGATATGGTGTCCATCGTTACCGGCAGCGCCTTGCCGATTGCAAGTGCGCAGGCGAGCCCTCCGATGACGGCGATCGCCATCGAGCGCGATGGCGCCGGGCGCGGTGTGGTGGGCAAACTCATTGCTGTCATCATGATCTCCCTTCGTTACAATCAGGATGCCGCTGCATTCGCTGCGACCGGCCGCTTCGCCGGCGTCCAGCGAAACGCCGCGCCAAAACGGTTCCAGACGTTGATCGAGGCGACCGCGGAGGTCAGGTATGTCAGCTCGGTCTCCGAGAATTCTCGGCTCGCCTCGGCGTACACGTCTTCGCCGACTCCGTCAGGAAGGCAGGTCAGCGCCTCGGTCCAGGCCAGCGCGGCACGCTCGCGCGCGGAAAAGATCGGCGCCTCGCGCGAGACCACGACCAAATTGAGCTTGTCGACGGGCACGCCGATTCGCTCCGAAAGCAGGATGTGATGCTGCAGGCAGAAGGCGCAGCCGTTGATCTGCGATGCCCGCAGCTTGACCAGCTCGAGAAGCTGCTTGTCGAGGCCGGCCTTGGCCGCGACCTGGCCGAGCGCCAGCACCAGCTCATACGCATCGGGCGCGATCTTCTTGAAATCCTCGTATTCGCTGCGGGCGTGTGACATTGCCGTTTACCTCGTGGTATTGTAAGAGTGCTGACACATTATAAGAGCACTTATATTATGCGCAAGCCGCCTGAAATCACGAGATCGCAACCGCAGCGGAAGGCATCCCCGGCTGCCCCGACGGTGCGCGTCCCGGCCCCAGGGGAAGGCAAGCGCGGCGAGCAAGGCTATCTCGGCTATCTGCTGCGGCAGGCCCACGCCGCAGTTCGTCTGACGATGGAGCGGTCGCTAGCCGATCTCGGGGTCACCTCCCCGCAATTCGCGGTGCTGACCATGCTCAATGCCTATCCGGGACTGTCAGGGGCCGACGTTGCCCGTCTCACCTTTCTGACGCCCCAGACCGTCGGCGTCATCGTCCGCAATCTCGAACGTGACGGTGCGATTGTGATGACGCCCCATCCCGTCCATGGCCGCATCCAGCAATGGACGCTGACGCCGCGCGGCGCGACGCTTTTGAAAGCGTGCCGGGAGCGGGTGATTGCGTTGGAGAAGCGCCTGGCCGCCGGGCTCGATGCCAGGGCCGAGGCAAGCATTCGCCGCTGGCTCGCAGGCATCGCGGCCGATTTGCAGGAGGACTAGGCGAAGCGCGCTTGGCGCTGGCGGGAGCTAGTCGCCTCCTCCGTCGCCGCAGCCGCCACCGTCCGAATCCGGGAAGTCACTGACCGCGCCGTCGCCTTGAATACCGCGGCCAAAGTTCTCCGCGAGGATCATCAGGATGACGACGAACAACCCGGCCCCGAACGGCCAGGGATTGGCGCGGATGATGTCGAACAGCTCCTGCATTCACGCATTGTGCGCAGACGGAAGCAAACCGACCGTAAAGTGACAGGGTCAAAACTGGGGATATCCGCCCCCTTGCAGGCGGGCCCTACCCGCCCTTCAACACTTTCTTAACCTCGCCATCAGGCCAGGTCTCGCCCGCTGCGATCACTCGCACGCGGCTTTGATCGGCGTCGTTCACCAGCTCATGCGAACACACCCGGTCACAGCTTCGCTCCAGGTGCAGATCGGTTTCGGGCTGCCAGCTCAGCGTGCTCGCGAGATCGCCGGGAAAGATCTGCCATTGCGATCCGTCGTCGAGTTCGACGACATGGCTTTCCGCATGCGCGCGTATCTTCATTCCACCCCGAATCGTCGATGAGCGGACTGCGTGCTACGGAGGGCCCCGGCGGTTGGCCGGGGCCCCGCTCCGTCAGTCGTTATCGTGATGAATCACGGTCTTGCTGCGATTGCCGAATTCATCTTCCTTCTTGATCACCGTGGTGCGGTCGGCGGGTTCACGCTCCCTAATGACGGTGGTGCGATCGCGATCGCGGTCCCGCTCACGATATTCGTGAGACTGTCCGACCGTCACGCCGGCACCGACCGGACCAACGTGAACGCCGACTTCGTCGGCAAAAGCAGGCGCGGCGATGGCGGTGACCATGGCGGCGGCAAACAGATATTTCCTCATCTTCTCCTCCTCAAATTGGTGCTGGGGGAATGCGGGAGTGCGACAGTTTGTTCCGGGGAACGCGAGACCCGCGTTCCTGCAGTTCCAGGAACTGGGTCACAGCCGCCATGTTTCCCGCTAGAATGGGTTCATGAAACACGCTGATTCCATAGCCTCTCGCAGCCGTCGCGCCCTGCTTCGATCCACGCTTGGCGCAGCCGCACTCATCGCATTCCCAATACGCATCCTGGCCGCGCCTCCGGGCTTCGAGGAATGGCGCGAGGGCTTTCGCGCCCGTGCCTTGGCGAAAGGCATCTCGGCCGCGACCTGGCAGCGCGCGATGGCACGCGTCGAGCCTGACATGAGCGTGTTCAAGCAGATGCGCAACCAGCCCGAATTCCATGAGCAGGTCTGGCAATACATCAACCGCCGCGTCTCCGACTGGCGCATCATCAACGGCAAGATCGCGCTGAAGAACAACGAGGCGCTGCTCGCACGCATCGAGCGCGATTTCGGCGTCGAGCGCGGTACGCTGCTGGCGCTGTGGGGCGTCGAGTCCGCCTATGGCGATCCGCTGGTGCAGCAGAACCACATGACGCCGGTGTTTCCTTCGCTCGCCGCCCTCGCCTGGAACGAGCCGCGCCGAAAAGCCTATTGGGAGACCGAGCTGATCAACGCGCTACGCATCGTCGACAAGGGCTGGAGCACGCCGGAGCAGATGCAGGGATCCTGGGCCGGCGCGATGGGACATTCGCAATGGATGCCGGAGGTCTGGCTCAATGTCGGGATCGACTATGACGGCGACGGCAAGGTATCGCCGTTCGGCAAGCCCGACGACGCGTTGGGCTCGACCGCAAAATATCTCGTCAACCGTGGCAAATGGCACCGCGGCGAGCATTGGGGCTACGAGGTGCGCGCGCCCGGTGAGATGAGCGGCAGTCGGACCTATGCGGCTTGGCAGGCGGCCGGCGTCACCCGCGCCGACGGCCAGCCGTTCCCGCAAGCCTCCGCATCCGCGCAGATGTGGACCCCGGTTGCGGGCGGGCCGACGTTTCTGCTGGGGCCAAATTTCAACGCGGTAAAGAGCTACAATCCCTCGATGAACTACGCGCTGGCGATCTGCCATCTTGGCGACCGCTGCCTCGGCGGCCCGCCCTTCATCCAGCCGTTCCCCGGCTCCGAGCGCGCGCTGACGCTCGCCGAGGTGCAGGAGATGCAGACACGCCTGACCAAGGCCGGTTTCGACACCGGCGGCACCGACGGCCGTGTCGGCAACGACACCATGAAGGCAATCAAGGATTTTCAGCAGCGCGCGGGCATCACGCCTGCGGACGGCTATGGCGGGCTGAAGGTGCTGGCGAAGCTGCGCCAGGGGGCGTAGGCAGGCTCAGTGCCTATACTGCGGCTCCTCGGCATCGAGCTGGCGACGGATTGCGGCGAGATGCAGCCGGGCGGATTCGGAATCGCCCTCGCGCATCTGCCTGTAGGTCTCGGCCGCAATGGCGGGACCGACCGGCAGCACCTGTCGCCCCGTCGACATCGCGAGCACCTGCACCTCGGCGGCGCGTTCGAGATAATAGAGATCATCCCAGGCCTCCGCGATGGTCGGGGCCAGCACCATCACGCCGTGATGCTTCATGAAGATGATATCGGCATCCCCGACGCTGGAGGCGATGCGCGCACCTTCACGGTTGTCGAGCGCGAGGCCGTTGTAGTCGCGGTCCACGGCCGTGCGACCGTAGAATTTCAGCGCGGTCTGGCCGGCCCAGATCAGCGGATCGCCCTCAGTCATCGACAGCGCCGTGGCGTAGGGCATGTGGGTGTGGAAGGCGACCTTGGCGCGCGGCAGGCGCTTGTGCATCTCGGCATGGATGTAGAACGCGGTCGCCTCGGGCACGCCCTCGCCGTCGAGCACGTTGCCGTGGAAGTCGCAGATCAGCAGTTTTGACGCGGTCAGCTCGCGGAAGGCGTAGCCGTAAGGGTTGACCAGGAAGAGATCGTCATGGCCCGGCACCACGGCCGAGAAGTGGTTGCAGATGCCCTCCTCAAAGCCGTTGCGCGCGGCCATCCGAAAGCAAGCGGCAAGATCCTCGCGCGCACTGCGGATCGCGTCAGTCACGAGGTCCGGACGGTTCGAGCGGAACGTTGCTGGCGTGGATGACGAAGAGTGAAGGCTGTGCGCCATGGCGGAAGGACACCTCTGTCGGCCGGAAGACGCCCGCGTTGTACAGGTCCGACGCCTGCGCGTCAGCCCCCGCGGGCGCCACCCTGCCCTTCGCAGCCCGCCCGGCGGGCTATTGCCGCCGCGGCACGCCGCCGGCATTCATGCCGCCGTCGATGACGAGTTCGCTGCCGGTGACGTAGCGCGAGGCATCGGAGGCCAGATACAGCACGCCGGAGGCAATTTCCGCAGCCTGGCCGGCGCGGCCGAGCGGCGCGACGACGCGCGCACGCTCCTCAGGATCGATCGGCGCGTTGCCCTGGTTGCCGGTCGCGCCGGTCGGGATCTTGCCCCAGATCGGCGTGTCGATGATGCCGGGATGGACGGAGTTGACCCGAATGCCGTCGCCGGCGGCCGCGCACTCCATCGCGATCGACTTTGCGAACAGCCGCACGCCGCCCTTGGTCGCCGAATAGGCCGACAGCCCGGGCGCGCCGCGCAGGCCCGCGAGCGAGGACATCATGACGATCGAGCCGCCGCCGGTCTTGCGCATCAGGGGCAGGCAATGCTTGACGGAGAGGAAGACGCCGTCGAGGTTGATCGCGTTCTGCTTGCGCCAGTCGCTGAGCGTCATGTCGACGATCGAGGGCACGGCAAGGCCGATGCCTGCGTTAGAGACCAGAATATCGAGCCGGCCAAAGCGCTTCGCGATCTCGGCTGTGATCTCGATCCAGCGCTCTTCGCTGGTGACGTCCTGCTCCAGGAAAATCGCCTTGCCACCGGCCTTGGTGACGCGATTGGCGAGCTCGGGGCCGCGCAGCTCGTCGATGTCGGTGGCGATGACGGTGGCGCCCTCGCGCGCGAACAGCTCGACGATCGCCTCGCCAATTCCGGATGCGCCGCCGGTCACCAGCGCGACCTTGCCCTGAACCTGCCCTGCCATGTTCACTCCCTTTTTTCTTTTTTGCTGTTAGCTTTTTTGTTGTTTGCCGGGCCTATCTAATCATGGATGGTCCCTGGTCGGGTAGCGCGACGTCGATGACGCGGAATTGCACACGCTCGGCGCCCTGATAGCGATCGACCGACAATGATCCCGCGACATGCAATTGCTGGCCGCGATTGGCAACGAGCGCGTTGCCGAGCTTCTGTCCGATCGAACGGAACGCGATGCCGTTGACGATGGCGCCGTCGCCCGACTTGAAGCGTAGCCTCAAATGTGCCTGTCCCACCTCGTCGGCATAGACGAGCTGGTGCGCCGGCAGCGCCAACACGACTTCCGGATTGCCGCTGCCGAAGGGGCCGGCGCGATTGAGCGTCGTTGCAAGTTCGGTCGTCACCGCGCGCGCGGAGACCGCGCCGTCGATGTAGAGCTCGTTGACGTGGCGCGCCTCGGCAACGTCGCGCGCCAGCGCGTTCTCGAGGTAGGCGCGAAACTCGGCGAGCTTTTCCTTCCGCAGCGTGACGCCCGCAGCCATCGCGTGGCCGCCGCCCTTGAGCAGAATGCCGTCGGCGACCGCCTGCCGTACTGCCTTGCCAAGATCGACGCCGGCAATCGAGCGGCCGGAACCGGTGCCGATACCACCGGGCTCCAGCGCGATCGCGAAGGCGGGCCGCGAGAACTTCTCCTTCAACCTGGACGCAACGAGACCGACCACGCCGGGATGCCAGCCTTCGGAGGCCGTCACGATCACGCCGATCTTGTCCTCGAGCCCGATCGAGGCGAGTGCCTCGGCTTCGGCCTGCGCTTCGGCCGCCTGCTCGATGATCCGGCGCTCGCTGTTGAGGCGGTCGAGTTCGGCGGCGATCCGCGCGGCCTCGACGCTGTCACCCTCCAAAAGCAGCCGCACGCCGAGATCGGCGCGGCCGATGCGGCCGCCGGCATTGATGCGCGGCCCCAGCATGAAGCCGAGATGCCAGGCCTCCGGCGGGCCGTTGAGCCGCGCCACGTCCATCAGCGCGGTGTGGCCGACATGGTCGCGCCGCCGCATCGCGATCAGGCCCTTGGCGACGAAAGCGCGGTTGAGGCCGATCAGCGGCGCGACATCGGCAACCGTGCCGAGCGCGACGTGATGCAGCATGCCGAGCAGGTCCGGCTCGGGCATCTCCGCGTTCCAGAAGCCGCGCTGGCGCAATTCGCGATTGACCGCGACCAGCGTCACCAGCACGAGGCCGACGGCGGCGAGATGGCCGAGGCCGGAGAGATCGTCGAGCCGGTTCGGATTGACCAGCGCGTCGACCTCCGGCAGCTCCGTGCCGGCCTGATGATGGTCGATCACGACGACGGACATGCCGAGACGTTTTGCTTCGGCGAGCGGCTCGATGCTGGTGGTGCCACAATCGACGGTCACGAGCAGCGTGGCGCCCTTTGCGGCCAGCGCACGCACGGCTTCCGTGTTGGGCCCATAGCCCTCGAAGATGCGGTCGGGAATGTGGATCAGCGGATCGAGCCCGCAATGGCGCAGATGCCAGGTCAGCAGCGCCGCCGAGGTGGCGCCGTCGACATCGTAGTCGCCGAAGATCGCGACCTTCTCGCTGTTCGCCGCGGCATCCGCGATCCGCTTCGCGGCGGCCTCCATCTCCGTCACCGTGAACGGGTCCGGCAGAAGCTTGCGGATGGTTGGATCGAGGAAATCTGCCACGGCGTCGCTGTCGACACCGCGCCCCGCCAGCACCCGCGCCAGCAGTTCCGGCAATAGGTGGCGCTGCACGATGGCAAGCGCCTTCGCCGCCCCGCGCGCATCCAGCCGGTCGCGCCAGAGCTTGTCGGTGAGCGAGCGCGCCACTCCCAGGAACGCCTGGGGCGCTTCGACAGGCAAGGCGGTGGCGGGCGGCGTCATGAACATCGGTCGGTTTGAGGAACCTGGAAGCCGGAGGTATTGCATCGTCCGGCCGATGGCACGATTGGCCCGCAATCCCCCGGGATTTGCAATGTCTGCGCGGCACAAAGCGGTGGATTGCCGCTTTGCTGCGCGCACTGACTATCATTTGAGCATGCCGCAAAACAGCAAATTAAGCAGGCGTTAGGCGGAATCTCCGAAAAAGAATTGTATTCGATCTGACGTGATTGTTCCGGGTTCATTGCAGATCAGGCCTCATTGCCAAGGAAGCCCCGATGTCCGCTGCGCTGGGTCTGAAAACCAAGCCGATCACCACCGAACCCGCTGATGATGATTCCGACATCTCCGCGCTGATCAACCGCCTCACGGCGGAGGTCAACCAGATCGCGGTCGACAAGACCAAGGCGATCCAGCAGATCACCAACCAGATGAAGATGCTGGCGCTGAACGCGCTGATCGAAAGCTCGCGCGCCGGCGCGCAGGGCGCGGGCTTCGCAGTTGTGGCGCAGGAGGTCCGCGGCGTCGGCCAGCAGGTCGAGACCATCGCCCGCGAACTCGAAAGCCAATTGACGAAACGGACTGGCGATCTCGTCTCCTCGATCGACCGGATGAGCCAGCGCTCGCGCGGCGAGCGCATGGTCGACCTTTCGCTCAACGCCATCGAACTGATCGACCGCAACCTCTATGAACGGACCTGCGACGTGCGCTGGTGGGCGACCGATTCCGCGTTGGTCGATTGCGCGGCCTCGCCCGACGGCGCGGCCGTGTCCCATGCCTCGCAGCGTCTCGGCGTGATCCTGGGAGCCTACACCGTCTATATCGACCTCTGGCTCTGCGACCTCGACGGCAACGTCATCGCCAACGGCCGCGCCGACCGCTTTCGCACCGTCGGCCAGAACGTCGCCCACACCAAATGGTTTCGCGAGGCCAAGACCCTGCGCTCCGGCGACGACTATGTCGCCGGCGACGTCGAGAATCAGCCGCTGCTCGGCAATGCCCAGGTCGCGACCTATTGCGCCAGCGTCCGCGCCGGCGGCCAGGCCAACGGCGCGCCAATCGGCGTGCTCGCCATCCATTTCGACTGGGAGGCACAGGCCCGCGCCATCGTGCAAGGCGTGCGCGTCGGCGACAGCGACAAGGCGCGCGTGCTGCTGGTCGATTCCAATCTTCGCATCATCGCCGCCTCGGACGGCCAGGGCATCCTCAGCGAGCGCATCTCGCTCTCGCTGGACGGCCAGCGCTCCGGCTTCTATCAGGACCGCTCGGGCACGCTGGTCGCGTTCCATGCCACGCCGGGCTACGAAACCTATCGCGGGCTCGGCTGGTATGGTGTGATCGTCTGCGGGGCGTGAAGCCGCCAGCTTGCCCATCCAACTCAAAACCGTGAAAACAACCCCATGCACAGTAGCCATCTGGTTGTTTTCATGACGGTTTTTTTCGCCGTTTCACGCCGGCAAAACACCGGCATGCATGCGATCATGGCGTCGGTCGCGGTCCGGGCCCAGAGCGCTAGGCTCTGGCGATGTCGTCTTCGACTGGCTGCAGCGTCGTAATTCCAAGCGTTTGCGACGGACGCTCCCCGAACATTGCGAAGTAATATTGCGAAAACCGGCCGAGTTCGTAAAAGCCCTGCTGCATGGCGACGGCTGTCACGGTGGTCGAGCCGGGTGCGCTCTGGTGCAGGATGGAGTGAACAGCGCAGAGACGCTTGTGCCTGAGGAAGCTGGCCGGACCGAGGCCGAATACCTCCTGAAAGGCGCGGTGCAGGGTACGCCGCGATACGCCGAGCACCGCGCAAATTTCCGAAACATGCACCGGACGCGTGCCGGCGTCGTCGAGAAACTCCTCGACCTTGCGGACCAGCCGTCGCGCGGAAGGCAGCCAGCCGTTGCCATCGGGTGGCAGCGACGACGCGACGTTGGCAGCCATACATTCGGCGATCGATCGTTTCCAGAATTCGGCGGTTGATGGCGTCAGCCCATATTTGTTGTCGCGCAGGTGCGACATGATCCGGACCAGGCGGCGCGAGGCGATCGCGCCGGTCTCGACGTCCGCGCGGAAATGACCGCGGCTGCGCCAGGTGTCGGGGTCGCTCAGCCGTGCCTCACCGCCGAACAGCGTCGCGACTTCGTTGAGGTCGAAGCGCATAGCGGCGTAAGCGGAGCCGCCGTGAAAAACACCATCATGTTCGAGCCGCGGCGGAATGACGAGCACATCGTTGAGCTGCATGTCGAACGACCAGTGGGCGACGCGCTCTTCGGCCGCAAGCAGCATCCCGATGATCAGTCTGTCGTCGCTGGACACCCGCTGCGTGCGCATGCCGACGTTGAAAGCACCAATGCTGAGCGAGAAGTCGCCGATGCCGACATGGGACAACGTTCCGCGCAACCGACCGCGGCCAAGTTGCATCACATCGACATGCGAGCCGTGGACGGCCTGCTGAAGACCTTCGAAACCATCCAGCTTGCGCGAATCAACCAGAAAGAATTGCCCCATGGCCGGACCCTGTTACTGAAGCGCGACAATTCTGCGGCACCCGATAGCAAAGTACCACCACAACGCGAGGTGGGTGCGAGAGGCTGACTTCGCGTTTTGAGACAAATCATCGGCAAGTTTGTTGCTAGATATGCCACTGAACTGCCCTGCACTGAGGGATTTTCGACATGGGTCACTAGGTCTCACCAACTGCCCGGGCAGACTGGCACAAACTGCACATCACAGCCGTCCAATCTTCGGATACCGTTTGCAACCTTAGCGATATTGAGCGGAAGCGTTCTGCGGATGGCAGAGCGCACGCGGCATGGATTTGCGGCGTGCTCGAAAACGTGCGTGCAAAGGAAAGAGATGTTGACGCAACGCAGCGTCCTTCTCTCCCCCGAGCGCCAAAAAAGAGGGGACCGAACAATGCGTCCAATGGGCCGGGCAAAGCGCTATCGTCGAAGTCTGCCAGAGTTGGCGCAGTAACATCGGGTGGAATGCGCGTATCGGAGCTTCCACCATGTTGCGAGCGGATCTGGATCACTGCGAGTGGTTGCCGGATGATTTGAAGACCGGCGAGATGGTCTTCATTCCCGGCGGAACGTTTCGCATGGGATCCGACCATCATTATCCCGAGGAAGCGCCGAGCCATCGCGTCGCTGTCGACGGCTTCTGGATGGACCGCACGCCCGTAACCAACCGGCAGTTCAAGCAGTTCGTCAACGCGACCGGCCATGTCACCGAGGCGCAGATCGTTCCCGACCCGAAGGACTATCCAGGCGCGCTGGCGGAGATGCTCTACGCGGGATCGCTGGTGTTCTCCCCGCTGCCGCGCATCACCGATCTCACCGACTGGAGCCAGTGGTGGACTTTCCTGCGCGGGGCCAACTGGCGTCATCCCTATGGTCCCGGCAGCAACATCAAGGACCTCGACGATCATCCGGTCGTTCACGTCTCCTTTAGCGATGCGGCAGCCTATGCCCACTGGGCCGGCAAGGACTTGCCGACGGAGGCGGAATGGGAGTTCGCCGCGCGCGGCGGCCTCGAGGCGGAGGAATACGCCTGGGGCGATGCGCTGATGCCGGGCGGCAAGCACATGGCCAATATCTGGCAGGGCAACTTCCCCGTCCAGAATCTCGGCGAGGATGGGTACGAGCGTACCTCGCCGGTCATGGCCTTCCCGCCGAACGGCTACGGTCTCTATGACATGATCGGCAATGTCTGGGAGTGGACCGTCGACTGGTGGTCATCAAAGCACGCAGCCGACGCTGCAAAACCCTGCTGCATCCCCAAAAATCCCCGCGGCGGCGGTGAGCACACTAGTTACGACCCTCGCGTCCCCGATATCCAAATTTCGCGCAAGGTCCTCAAGGGCGGCTCGCACCTCTGCGCGCCGAACTATTGCCGCCGCTATCGCCCGGCCGCGCGCCACGCCGAACCGGTCGATACTTCGACCAGCCATGTCGGGTTCCGCTGCGTGGTGCGAATGCCGTCTGTAACCGAACGCCAACAAGAAGGACGTGCTGCAATCTAGCGAGCGCCGCTGGCGCATGCGGCGTCAGGGGTGCGCTCTGCGCGTTGGACTATTTCGATACGCAACTTTATCCATCGGCGATCGATAAACATCTTCAGCATTTTTGGACAAGGCAGGCGGGTTACAGGCAAGAGCCTGCCCCATATCCACGGTAAGAGTCGCCTCATCGCTCTCGCGACGCGCGCGCCGTCGATCCTGAAACGCTCGCGCCCGCAACGTGCCGAGGAGACATGCCATGAAGATCGTCGTGATCGGCGGGACCGGATTGATCGGATCCAAGCTCGTAGCGAAGCTCAAGCAGCAAGGCCACGACGCCGTCGCGGCTTCGCCGAAGTCAGGCGTGAACGCCGTCACCGGGGAAGGCCTCGCCGCCGTGCTGGCGAGCGCGGACGTCGTCGTCGACGTTGCCAACGCGCCGTCCTGGGAGCCTGCCGCCGTGCTCGGATTCTTCGAACGTTCGAGCAAGAACCTCGCTGCGGCCGAGGCGGCTGCAGCCGTGAAGCATCATGTGGCGCTCTCGATCGTCGGAACCGAGCGCTCGCCCGACATCGCCTATTTTCGCGCCAAGCTGGCGCAGGAGACCATCGTCAAGGCATCTCCGGTCCCCTACTCGATCGTCCGCGCCACCCAGTTCTTCGAATTCCTCAGCGCCATCGGCGATATGGGCGCGGCCGACGGCCAGATCGTCGTTCCCTCGGCATTGTTTCAACCGATCGCAGCCGACGACGTGGCTGATCGCCTCGCAGAGGTCGCGATGGGGCCACCGCTCAACGGCACGATCGATATCGCAGGACCTGAGAAGGCGCCCTTCAATGAATTCATCGCACGGCGCCTGAAGGCGTCCAGCGACACCCGACTGGTGGTGGGAGACCCAAAGGCGCCGTACTACGGCGCTCCCATCGACGACACATCGCTGAACCCTCTCGGCGAGGCGCGGCTCGGCAAAACGTCGCTCGCAACATGGCTCGCGAGACTTTGAGGAGGCTTCCATGCGCAGATTGCTGATCGCAATTGCTGTTTATGCCGCATCATTCCTGACGGCCCATGCCGCCGAGACAGCGGCAGCCACGGCCAAGGTGACGCTCGTGTTCGACCAGGCGCTGCCGAATGTCCCGGGCAAGAGCATGAAGAGCGTGCTGGTCGAGTATGGTCCCGGAGGGTCCTCACCGGCCCACATCCACGCACCCTCGGCTTTCATCTATGCCACGGTCCTGGAAGGCGCGATCCGCAGTCAGGTCAATGACGGGCCCGCCAGGGTCTTTCGCAAGGGAGAGAACTTCTCTGAAAAGCCCGGCGACCGCCATGCCGTCAGCGCCAATGCCAGCGATACCGAGCCCGCAAAGCTGCTTGCCGTGTTCGTGGTGGATACCGCCGACAAGGAACTGACGATGCCGCTGCCGAAGTAGCAACGGATCACGCGAGGCGACGCACGGCCATCTCCGCGGCGAGCAACACCGCGGCGCGGCTGGCACCGACTGATGCAATGCCTTGGCCGGCAATGTCGTAGGCAGTGCCGTGCGCCGGTGTGCAGATCGGGAACGGAAAACCGCCGAGCAAGGTCACGCCGCGATCGAACCCCATCAGCTTCATCGCGATCTGACCCTGGTCGTGATACATCGTCAGCACAGCATCGAAGGCGCCGCCCTTGGCGCGCAGGAACACCGTGTCGGCGGGGAATGGCCCTTCGGCGGCAATGCCCTCGCGCTGACCGGCCGCGACCACGGGCGCGATGACATCGATCTCCTCACGACCGAAATTGCCGCCGTCGCCGGCATGCGGGTTGAGCCCGGCGACCGCGATGCGCGGCCGGGCGAAGCCGGCATTGCGCATGCAGGCATCAGTCAACTCAAGCGCGCGATGGATGCGTTCGCCGGACAGTCGCGCGGCAACGTCCTTGAGCGGGATGTGAGAGGTCACGCGGGCGTTCCAGAGCCGGTCCAGCACATTGAATTCGCTTGCGGGCGTTTTGAGTCCGACCACTTCTGCGGAGAACGCGATCTCGTCGTCGTACTCGGCGCGGGCCAGTCGCATCGCCTGCTTGTTGAACGGCGTAAAGCAGACGGCATCGACCCGGCTGTCGCGGCCGAGTTCGAGCGCGTGCTTGTAGTTGGCAAGTGCGAACCTGCCGCCGGCAAGGCTCGCAATGCCCTGCCTGATGTCGCCGGGACCGAGGTGGCCGAGATCGACGAACAGCGTCTCGCCCTCCGCCTCGCGCAGATCGGCCCCCTGCTCCACCATGGTCAGTTCCGGCTTGACGCCGGCAATGCGCGCGCCTTCGTCGAAGATGCGGCGGTCGCCGATCACGGCGATCCGGCTGCGGGCGCGGATGTCGTCCTGCAACACGAGCTTTGCGGTCAATTCCGGGCTGATGCCGGCGGGATCTCCCATTGCCAGTGCAATGAGCGGCTTTGCGGTCATATCATCACCTTCTCTCGCGCGGTCTCTCGATCTGTGTTCTGGACTGTCGTCTCGTGGATCGACGGCGCAGGCTTGCGCAGCAAGCGCGCAAGCTGCAACACGAGCGGCAACAGCAACAGCGCGATGCCGGCCACGATCAGGCATGTCACCAGCTTGTTGGCGAAGAATATCCCAAGCGATCCCTTCGACATCAGCATCGACTGCCGGAACGCGTCCTCGGCCTTGTCGCCGATGACGATGGCGAGCACGAGTGGCGCCAGCGGATAGAACAGCTTCTTGAAGAGATAGCCGACGATGCCGAAACCGAGCATCATGACGACATCGAGATAGGAGTTCGACACCGAATAGGCGCCGACGACGCAGATGATCACGATCAGGGGCGCGATGATCACGAAGGGGATCCGCATCAGGGCGGCGAAGATCGGCACAGTCAGCAGCACCAGCACAACGGCGACGATATTGCCGACATACATCGAGGCAATCAGGCCCCAGACAAAGTCTTTCTGGTCGACGAACAGCATCGGCCCGGGATTGAGGCCCCAGATCATCAGCCCGCCCATCATGACGGCCGCGGTGGCCGAGCCGGGAATGCCGAGCGAGAGCATGGGCAGAAGCGCGCTGGTCCCGGCGGCATGATCGGCCGTCTCCGGCGAGATGATGCCTTCAACCTCCCCCGTACCGAAGTATCGGCCACGGCGCGAGAAGCGACGGCCAATGCCGTAACTCATAAAGGATGCCGCAGTCGGCCCGCCGGGCGTGATCCCCATCCAGCATCCGATCGCCGCGCTCCGCAGTAGCGCAACGCTATGCCGTGGCAGGCGGCCGACGGCACGGAACACCTCACGCCAATCGATCCTGGAGGAGACCGCACGCGCATGAAACTCCTCTTCGACGGCGACGAGCAGCTCGCCGATGCCGAACAGACCCATCACCGCGACGACGAAGTTCACGCCCTTGACGAGCTCGTCGACGCCCATGGTGAGGCGCACGCTCCCGGAGACCGTGTCGATGCCGATGGCGGCAATGGCAAAGCCGATCGCCAGCGCGACGATGGTCTTGATCGGCGCCGCCCCGCCCATGCCGACGAAGCTGGCGAAGGCCAGGAAATAGACCGCGAAATATTCCGCCGGCCCGAAGGCAAGTGCGACCTGCGCCACCCATGATGCGAGGAAGGTGATCAGGATGACGCCGATCAGCGCGCCGAATGCCGCCGAGCCAAAAGCGGTGGCGAGCGCCGTCGTCGGTCGTCCGTCGCGCGCCATCGGGTAGCCGTCGAAGGTGGTGGCGACAGACGACGGCTCGCCCGGGATGTTGAACAGGATCGAGGTCACGGATCCCCCGAACAACGCGCCCCAATACATGCTGGAGAGCAGGATGATGGCGGAGACCGGTTGCATGCCGAAGGTCAGCGGCAGCAGCAGCGACACCCCGTTCGGAGCACCAAGCCCAGGCAGCACGCCGACGAGAATGCCGAGCAGCACGCCGATCACCATCAGCGCCAGATGCGGCAGCGTGATCGCGATGCCAAAGCCGTGAAGGAGTTCTCCAAGATTGTCCATCGGCCTCTCCGTCAGAAGCCAAACGCGGCGGCGAGCGCGCCGTGCGGCAAGCTCACCTGGAACATGCGCTCGAACACGACGTAGAGGGCGAGCGCTGTCGCCGCCGCCATGCCAAGCGCGCGCGGCACGGATTGTTGTCGGGGGATCGCCAGCACCGCGAAGATGTACAGGGCCGAGGCGACGTACATCCCCGCCAACGGGATCGCAGCCACGAAAATCGCGGCCGGCACGAACAGGCCGGCAAGCCGGCGCAGCTCGATCGGTGTGATGGCAATGGGGACGCTGGCGAGCGTCGCGGCCGGCACGACACCTCGCGCGAGGTTGTAGAGGCTCCCGAGCACGATGATGATCCCGGTCAGGAACGGAAACGTCCCGGCGTCCACGCCCGCGCTCGACCAGCCGATGCCGTTGTCGAGACTCTGGACCACAACTGCAACGCCAAAACCGCCCGTGAGGATGGCAGTCGCAAGTTCAAGAGCGCGTCGCGATATCATAGAAGGCTCCGGTCAGGCTAAGTACAATGGCCGGCTATGGCGCACATGTTCCCCAACGCTCGGTGTCGTCCCGGCCTAGTGCGCAATTGCGCACTAGGCCGGGACGACGGCGGAGTTTGTGGCACGAACGCCGAGATGTAGCTGGAAGGCCTGTCCACGTGGTCACCCATGCAAGAGTGCCGTCCTACTTCACCAACCAGCCCTGCTCGCCCGCGACCTGCTTGACGCGCTCGAGGTCCTCCTTGATGAATTTGTCGAGCTCGTCCCCGGTCAGGAACGTGTCGATTTGGGAGCTCTTCTCGATGTAGTCCTTCCAGTCCGGTGTCGCCTGCACCTTTTTCATCAGGTCAACATAGAATGCGGCCTGGTCCGGGGTGACCTTGCCGGGGAGCCACACTGTCCGCGGCTGCTCATATTGCTTGATGTCGAGGCCCTGCTCGACACAGGTCGGAACGTCGCCCCAGCCCTCGGTCGCGGTGACCTTGGCACCCTGCGGCAGCCGCTTCGGACTGAAAACGCAAAGCGGTCGTTGCGTTCCACCGCGCCATTGCCCGAGACTTTCGCTGGGATTGTTGACGTGGGAGTCGAGATGGCCGCCGGCGAGCTGCACGGCGGTCTCGGCGCCGCTCTTGAAAGGGATATAGGTCAGCTTGATGTGGCCGGCCTTCTCGATCATGCGGGTCAGCACCTCGTCGGTGTCCTTCGACTGCGCGCCGCCCATCTTGAATTCGCCCGACGCGGCCGCCTTCAGATAGTCGCCCGCCGTCTTGTACGGCGCGTCCTGCTTGACCCAGAGCAGGAACTCGTCCTGCGCCATCGCCGCGATCGCAGTGAGATCGGTGTAGTTGAAGGCGACCTTGGAGACGAGCGGCTGCTGCCAGGCATTCGACGTGCCGAAGATCACCTTGTAGGGATCGCCGGCGGATGCCTTGCCGTAAACATAGCCTTCCGCGCCGCTGCCGCCACCCTTGTTGACGACGACGATCGGCTGCTCCACCAGCTTGTGCTTGGTGATGATGTTCTGCACGGCACGCGCGAGATTATCGGTGCCGCCGCCGGGCCCGGCGGTCGCCACGAACTCGATCGGCTTTTGCGGTTGCCAGGCGCTGAGCGCCGGCATCGTGCCGGCGAGCACGGTTGCGGCTGCGGAGAGCAGAAGTGTTGACGTCCGACCCATGATGTCCTCCAGCTGATTTTTGTCTCTTGTTCTTGTTTTTCTCGACGTCCGGTCAGGCGACGCGTTCCTCGCGTCTTCCTGAGGCCGTGACGATCGCGCCTTCTTTTTCGAGCGCTTCGATCTGCTTCTGGTCGAACCCGTGCTCGACCAGCACCTCGCTTGTATGCTCACCGTAGACCGGCGCGCCGGTGCGCACTTTGCCTGGGGTCTCCGAAAACTTGACCGGCAAGCCGATGGTCTTCACCGGACCGAGCGTGGAATGCTCGACCTCGACGACCATCTCGCGCGCCAGCGTCTGCGGATCGCGGAGCGCCTCCAGCATGTCGTGCACGGGTCCGCACGGCACGCCCTTCTCGTCCAGCGCCGCCAGCCAGTGCGCCCGCGTCCGGGTGCGGAAGCGCTCGCTCAGGACCGCTTCGAGCTCCTTCAAATGCGCCATGCGGTCGGCCCCGCTGACGAAGCGCGGATCGGAGGCGAGTTCGCTCGCACCGAGCGCATCCAGCATCAACAGCCAGTGCTTCTTGTTGGCGCCACCGACCACCAGCCAGCCGTCGGAGGCCTCGAAGGCCTGATATGGCGCGTTGAGGGGATGGGCCGAACCCATGGCGCGCGGCGCGGTGCCCGCGGCCAGCGCGATGGTCGACTGCCAGTAGGTCTGCACCAGCGCGGCCTCATAGAGCGAGGTCTCGACCCACTGCCCCTCGCCGGTCTTGAGACGGTGCGTGTAGGCCGCGAGGATGCCCATGCTCGCCAGCAGGCCGGCGGTGATGTCGGACAGCGGCGGGCCGCATTTGACGGGCGGACCATCGGGACGTTCGCCCGTGAAGCTCATGATGCCGCTCATGGCCTGGGCGACCAGATCGAAGCCGCGGCGGTGCTTGTAGGGGCCGGTGCGGCCGAAGCCCGACAGCGAGCAATAGATCAGCGCTGGATGCTGCTTGTGCAGATCGTCGTAGCCGAAGCCAAGGCGCTCCATGGCGCCCGGCGCAAAGTTCTCGACCAGCACGTCGGCGCCCGCGATCAGCCGCCGCAAGACCTGCTTGCCGCCATCGGTCTTCAGATCCAGCACGATGCCGCGCTTGTTGCGGTTCATCATCAGGAAGGAGGCCGCCTCGTCGCCAATCTTTGGCGGCACCGAATGGCGGGTGTCGTCGCCGTTCGGCGATTTCTCGATCTTGATGACGTCGGCGCCCATGTCGGCCAGCATCAAGGTGCAGGTCGGCCCCGCCATGACATGGGTGAGATCGATGACCTTGAGGCCGGCGAGCGGCCCCGAACGGCGGGAGGTTGATTGCGGGCGATCGCTTTGCATCGGGGCGTCCTATTGGCCGCGCCATTTCGGCGCGCGCTTGGTGAGGAAAGCATCGAGCCCTTCGCGAAAATCCTGGCTCGTGTAGCACATCAGGATGAGGTCCTCGCCCTCGTCCGGCGTCAGCCGCCTTTGCAGGCGCGCCACGGCCTGCTTGGTTGCATTCAGCGTCAGCGGGGCATGGCTGGCGAGCAATCGGGCCACCTCGTCCGCGCGCCTGTCGAGCGCGGTGAGATCCTCAACGACCTCGCCGAGCAGCCCGACGCTCGCGGCTTCCGTGGCGTCGACCAGGCGCGCGGTGAAGATCAGATCCTTGACGCGGGCGGCACCGATCAGCGCGGTGAGACGGCTGACATTGGACATCGACAGGCAATTGCCGAGCGTGCGGGCAATGGGAAAGCCGATTTTCGCGCTTTGGGTGCCGATGCGGAGGTCGCAGGCCGCGGCAATGCCCGCGCCGCCGCCGGTGCAGAACCCGTTGATCGCGGCGATCGTCGGCACGCGGCACTGTTCGAGCGTGGTCAGCACCCGATCGATGCGGTTCTCGTAGTCGATCGCGTCCTGCGGTGACTTGAAATCGCGGAACTGATTGATGTCGGTGCCCGCGGCAAACGCCTTGTCGCCGGCACCGCGCAGCACCAGCACCTTGACCGCGTGATCGTCGTTGATCTCCTCGCAGATCGCGGCAAGCCGCTCGTACATCGCGAAGGTGAAGGCGTTGCGGGCCTGCGGACGGTTGAAGGTGATCCGTCCGATACCGTCCTGACGCTCGAAAACGAGGTCTTCCGCCACCACCTGCTGGTCCATTTCCTCAATGTCCTTCTGCTTTTTTACATTTTTGAATGCAAAATAATCGATTTACAAGCTGGAACTTGCATTAATTCGCATCTAGCTTCTATTTTTGCATTCAAATGGACTTCAGACCCATGCTTCATGAGGAAGTCGTCGGCCGCATCCGGACCATCCTGCTCGACGGCGAAATTCCACCGGGCGCGCGGATTCCCGAGCGCGAGCTGTGCGAGCGGCTTCAGATATCGCGCACGCCGCTCCGCGAGGCGCTCAAGGTGCTTGCCGCCGAAGGGCTCGTGCAGCTCCTGCCGCATCGCGGTTCGCGTGCGGCAAAACTGACCGACAAGGACATGCGCGACCTGTTCGAGGTCTGCCAGGGTCTCGAGGCACTCGCCGGAGAACTCGCCTGCGAGCGCATCACGGACGCCGAGATCGACGCGATCGCCGGCGCGCACGCGGACATGGTGCATCATCATCGCGAGGGCGACCTGATCCAGTACTATCGCGGCAACCGCGCCATTCACGAAGGCATCGTCGCTGCGGCCGGAAACCCGGTGCTTGCGGGGCTGTATGCGTCGGTGACCGCGCGCATCCGCCGCGCGCGTTATGTCACGCCGATGACGCCCGAGCGCTGGGCGGTCGCTGTTAAGGAGCACGACGCCATCCTGAATGCACTGCAGAGGCGCGACGGCGTCGGCCTCGCCCATATCCTGCGCGCGCATTTGCGCCACAAGCGCGAAGAGGTTTTACAGGCGGGCTTTGCCGAAACGGAAGGCAGTGACCTGGTGCCGCGGATTGCGTGAGACGGCATTCGCGACGCGGAAAGAAACTTGCGGCCCCGCGACAACGCGCGGTCAAGAGACACAATCGCGACACAATCATTGATTGCATTCAACTGTACGGTCGGATCGTGCTGACGCGAGGCGATCGGCGCAGGCCGAAATAACGCGCAAACAATTGCGCAAAACAAAAGACAAAAGCGGAGGAAACGCATGACAATCGATGTCTCACGTCGCGCCTTGTTCGCCCTCGGGGCTGGCCTTGGTGCCAGCGCAATGCTCGGCAGCAGCGCGATAGCGCGCGCTCCCAAGCTCGGCACCCAGACGCCTTACTGGCACCGCTTCGTTCTCGGCGATGCCGAAGTCACCATCGTCTCCGACGGCCCGCTGCCGCTCGGCGATCCCTCCGGCACCTTCACCGGCGTTCCCAAGGAAGAGGTGAAGAAGATGCTGGCAGACAACTTCCTGTCGCCGGACAATGTCGTGCTCGAACAGAACTCGCCGATCGTCAACACCGGAGACAAGCTCATCCTGTTCGATACCGGCATGGGCAGTTCCAAGCTGTTCGGCGCCACCACCGGACGGCAACAGAAGAGCATGACCGAAGCAGGCATCAAGCCCGGCGACATCGATGCGGTGGTCTGTTCGCATGCCCATATCGACCACATCGGGGGCATCGTGGACGACGGCGGCAAGCCGCTGTTTCCGAACGCGCAGATCTACATCTCGCAGACCGATTTCGACTTCTGGACCGACGAAGGCAAGCTCGGCAGCGACGCCAAGGATTTCGTCGTTCACGCCCGCAAGAACCTGCTGCCGGTGCGCGACCGCATCGTGTTCTTCAAGGATGGCCAGGAATTCCTGCCCGGCGTTCAGGCGATCGCAGCGCCCGGTCACACCGTCGGCCATACCATCTTCATGGTCTCGTCGGCCGGCAAGTCCTTCGCCTTCATGGGCGACCTCTCGCACCATTCGGTGCTGCTGCTGGAGCGGCCGCGGATGGAATTCTCCTACGATACCGATCCCAAGCAGGCAGCCGAGTCACGCGTAAAACTGCTGACCATGCTTGCGGCGAACAAGGTCCCGGTGATGTCCTATCACTTCGCCTGGCCGGGCTACGGCCATGTCGCCAAGGCCGGCGAAGGATTCCACTATTATCCCGAACCGATGCAGATGACTTTGTAGATCGTCGAGGTCCGGGCAGCGCCCGCTGCCCGGACTAGTTGCTTCCCGCCCAACGCGCTTTTTTATATCCAATATTCCGATTTAATCGGCCAATATTATTCGTTTGTCAAAATCGTCCTCCTGCGTAGCCTAGGCAGCGCGGCTATCGCCCGCGCCCTGAACGGCCGCCACCAAGAATGGCGAAGCACGAGGAGGATGAAGATGACGACGACGCTCGACGCATCGGGAATGCCTGCACGCTCGCTACTGCGGTTTCTCGATCGCGAGCATACGATCGCAAGGCCGGGCTATAGCCGATGGATGGTGCCGCCCGCGGCGCTTTGCGTGCACCTCTGCATCGGGCAGGCCTATGCCTTCAGCGTCTTCAACCTGCCGATGACCAAGCTGATCGGCGTCACGCAATCGGCGCCCGGCGACTGGAAACTGACCGAGCTCGGCTGGATCTTTTCCATTGCGATGGTGTTCCTCGGACTGTCGGCCGCGGTGTTCGGACGCTGGGTCGAGGAAGGCGGCCCGCGGCGCGCGATGTTCACCGCCGGCGTCGCCTGGGCGAGCGCCTTCCTGATCTCGGCACTCGGCGTGTATCTCCACAATCTCTGGATCATCTATCTCGGCTACGGCGTGGTCGGCGGCTGCGCGCTTGGCATCGGCTACATCTCTCCAGTTTCGACGCTGATGAAGTGGTTTCCCGACCGGCCGGGCATGGCGACGGGCATGGCGATCATGGGCTTTGGCGGCGGCGCACTGATCGCCTCCCCCTTCTCGGTCTGGCTGATGAGCAAGTTCGCCAGCGCGACCGACGTCGGCGTGCTCGGCGCCTTCATCACGCTCGGCTGCGTCTATTTCGTCTTCATGATGGTCGGGTCCGCAATCGTGCGCGTGCCCGCGCCGGGCTGGAAACCGGACGGTTACGTGCCGCCGACAACCGCGACCAAGCTGATGACGAAGAATGACGTGTTCGTCTACCAGGCAATCAGGACGCCGCAGTTCTGGCTGATCTGGATCGTCTTGTTCTGCAACACCACGGCCGGCATCGGCGTGCTCGGCCAAGCCTCGGCGATGAGCCAGGAGATGTTCCCGGGGCACATCACCGCGGTCGCGGCCGCCGGTCTCGTCGGCCTGATGAGCCTGTTCAACATGGGCGGACGCTTCAGCTGGGCCTCATTGTCCGACTTCATCGGACGCAAGAACACCTATTTCGTCTACATGGTACTCGGCTTCGCGCTTTACGTGACCGTGCCGTATGCCGGCGCGAGCGGCAATGTCGTGCTGTTCGTGCTGTGCTTCCTGATCATCGTCAGCATGTATGGCGGCGGATTCTCGACGGTGCCGGCCTATCTGCGCGACATGTTCGGCACCCGCTATGTCGGAGCCATCCACGGCATCCTGCTCACGGCCTGGTCCATGGCCGGCATCGCCGGACCGGTACTGATCAATTACATCCGCGAATACAACGTCACCCACGGGGTGCCGAAGGCGCAGGCCTACAACACCACCATGTACATCATGGCCGGACTGCTCGTGGTCGGCTTCCTCGCCAACCTCTGCGTCCGCGCCGTCGACAAGCGCCATCACATGAAAGACGACAACGCAGGTTTCGAGCCGGCGCGCGCTTGGGCCGCGGCGGAACAGAAGGAGCGACCATGACAACGACATCGCGAAGCGAAGCGTCATTCTCCCAGCTGCTGCTGAGCTGGATCACCCATCGTGTGTCCCGGATGACGGCGATCGAGCCGTCCCATCGCGCCAGCGAGATCGCTGCCGCCGCCGCGGCGAGCAACAATCCCTCGGGAGCATGACGTCATCATGCATCATGCCAAAATCGTAAAAACCACGCCGCTGCAATTGGCGCTGGCCTGGAGCTTCGCAGGCATCCCCTTGCTTGCGGGCGTCATCCAGACCCTGCTCAACGCGATGAAGCTGTTCCAGTAGGCACGAACCCATGCGCTCGACGGACAAGCCCGCAACGCGCGTCGGCGGCGCGCGGAAATTGATCGCCGATGAGGGCTTTACCTTCTGCATGCTGGCCGCGGTGTTCGCCGCTGCGGTTTTTGCGTTCGGCTTCGACGCGACCCCGGACATCGTCGTCGCCATGCTCGCGATCGGCGTGGTCACGGCCGTCGCCGAAACCCGCTTGCACCGCCGGCGCTAGTACCCTCCGCCCGCTGCGAGCCTGCTGTCAGTGGCGTTTGCGCACGCTCCGCGCCGGCGTTTCCGTCACGCGCCGCGCTTGCTCGGCGGCGAGGTCGCGCATGATCACAATGGCGCTCTGTACATGATCGTCCGACTGGTCGACCGAATAGACGACATAGGCCGGCATGGAGAACTTCGGCGCGCCGGCCACCAGGTGCAGGCGCCGCGCCTTCAGCAGCGGCTCGACGATCCGGTGCGCGAAGTAGCCGGAGCCGCCGTTTGCCAGAACATGCTGAAGCCCAAGCCAGCCGATATTGGCAGTCAGCGCGGGCCCCGCAAAATTGGGGAAGACGGCGCTGTGGCGGGCATAGAATTCCGGCCCCCAGTCGACATAGACGTAGCCTTCCTGCGGCTCGGGTTCGCTTTTGGGATTGGTCGAGACCAGCACCAATTGCTCCTCCATCAGCAGCTCGACTTTCAGGCCGGGCCGGCTTTGCGGCGTGTACATCACGCCGATGTCGATGCGGCCCTCGACCAGCCCCTGCATCAACTCGGGCTCGAGCGCGCTCTCGGCGCGGATGGAGATTTGCGGATTGGCCTCCTGCATGCGCGGCAGCCAGAGCAGCAGAAACTCCTCCCACAGCCCGATGCGGCCGCCAATCACCAACGCCCCGCTAAAGCCCTTGGGAACGCCGACATCATGCCGGGCTTGCTCGACGGTGCGCACCAGGGTCGAGGCGTGACGCTGGAATTGGCGCCCGGCTGCCGTCAGCGTCGCCCCGGCCTTGTTGCGCACGAACAGCGTGCAGCCAAGCAGGTCTTCGAGGCTCTGGATCCGCGTGCTGACGGTGGATTGACTGACGTGAAGCCGCTCGGCGGCCGTAATGAAATTGCCCGTCGCGACCACGGTCAGGAATGTACGCGCAAGCTCGGTATCCAAGGGCGGGCCTCACATCGACATAGTCGATATGAAAGGCGCCCTCTTGAGGGATGTCAAACCGTAGAAAGGCTGCCTAGCACCCCGAGCTTGTCCGCCATTCAGCCAAGATCCTTAGCACGGTGTCCCGATTGCCGGATGCCTCGATCAACCCTCTGGAGCGGACCGTATTCGATCGGCCTTACCCATGAAAGCGGTCAACCCGATCTTCTGCGCGGCGGCGAAATCGCCGATGCGCACCGTCTCGCCGGACGATGTCCTGATCGACCCCGGATCTGAGCCGTCAGCGCGAGCGCTCCTGGAGGGAGTGCAACAGCCTGCTGGCCTCCGGACGATCGCCGCCGTCCGGCTGACCGACAAAAAATTGCAGTTCGTGATGCAGGAGCGTCCGGGCGCGCTCGGTCTCTCCTTTGGCGGCGAGCAGGCGCGCAAGACTCTCCGCGGCACGTAGGCCAAATCCGTGCTGGCCACGACGATTGGCAAGCGCGAGCGCCAGCTCGAAGTTCCGCTCGGCCAGCGAAGTGTCGTTGATCTGCGCATGTGCGGCAAATCGCCCTTCGATGCGCAGGCACTCGGCCTCATACCAGTAATTGCCACCCCGCCCGAAGACGTTGCGCGCCTGATCGAGACAACGCCGTGCGTCTGCCAGACGGTCGGCGCGGACATAGGCCTCAGCCAACCAGCAGAGGTAAGTGGGCAGCCAATAGACGAGGTGCGCCGTCTGCAGAAAATCGCGCTGCTTCTCAAGCAGATCGATGCCTTCCGCGAGGCGGCCGCTTTCAACGTCGGCCCAACCGAGAAATGTCCGTGCCACCGAGACCCAGAGCGGAAGCTCCCGTCTGATCGCCCCATCGAGCGTCTGCTGGGCGAGCGCCCGCACCGTCTGCACGTCCCGCTCCAGCGTGTAGAGCATGCAGGCGTGGGCATAGGCGTAACCGAGGGTATGGGCATGCGACAATTGCTGCGCGTGTCGAAGTGCCTCTCGGCCGTGCGTGACCGCGTCGGCAACTCGGCCCACCAGCCAGTAGCAGATGCACAGGTTGGACAGGCTCGTGATCTGCACGTCAGTGCCGTATGTCACGCCCGTCGCGCGGTCGGCGGCAGCATCGTAGAGTTTGGCGGCCCGATCGAGATGGACGCACGCCTGCTCGGTCTCCCCATCGAGCAGCGACGTGCCGAGCAGGCGGTGGCCCACCATCCGATCGGCCCTCGTTCCCTTTTGCTCGGCGAGCGTCAGAAAATCCCGCGCCAGCGTGCCGGCCTCCCGCACGTTGCTTGCAACACGCAAATAAGACCATCTTGCGTACAGCGCCGGAAAGATGCGCGGATCGTTGTCGAGGGCACGGCAGAGCTCGATGGCGCGGCTGCTGACGTCAGCGACCGCATCGGCGCCGAATCCCTGCAGCGCGATCGTGGGTCCGATCAGCGCGATCTGGGCGTTCAGCTCCAGATTGTCCCGTTCAAGTCCCGCCGGAAGCTTCCTGATCTCCTCCAGCGCCATATTGAGCTCGGCGACGGCTTCCAGATTAGCCGAACGTTCTGCTGCCTGCTGGGCCGCTTTGAGCCGCATCTGTGCCGCCCGGGAGGTGCGCCCGGCCTCGGACAGATGCTGCGCAAGATAGCCGGGTTCGGTGATGGCAACCTCCGGCAGATGGAGCTCGATCTCTGCAGCCACGCGGTCGTGAAGCTCTCGTCTCTGCCGTTTGAGAAGCGAATAATAGGCAACGTCCCGGACCAGCGCATGCTTGAAGGAGTAGACCTTTTCGTCGTCGTTGCGCTCAAGTCCTATCAGTCCAGACGCTCGCAGCCGCTCGAGGGCCGGTTCGAGGCCATCTTCAAGCTCGCCGGCGACGGCAGCAAGAAGCCGATGCGGAAAGCTTCGGCCGATCACCGACGCGAGCTGCGCGACCGCCTTGGCATTGCCAAGGCGCTCGAGACGCAGCATCAGGGAGTCGTAGAGCGCCGATGGCACTTCTGAAGGTCCGCTGCCGCCGGCCGTTCGGACGCCCGGATCGACTTGGCCAGTTTCCAGGGCCGCCGCCGCCAGCTCTTCCACGAACAGCGGCACACCGTCCGATCGCGCCACAATCTGCTGGATCAGCTGGTTTGATAGCTGTTTGTCGCGCACGACCGATCCGGCAAGATAGCGGCAGTGCTCATCGTCGAGACGCTGAAGCACTATACGCAGGATCGTGGGCGACACGTGACCAAGCACGGATGCCCGGCTGGTGACCACTAGGAGATTCCGCGTACCGCCGATCTGGCCGGCAATTCGCTCGACGATCTCGATTGTCGATGGATCGGCCCAGTGAAAATCCTCAATCAGGATCAGGCCGGCTTCGCCGCGCGTTTGCGAGATCAACAGCCGCACTGCCGCATCACGCGTCTTTCGACGCTGCTCCTGCGCGTCGGGAATGATCGGGCCTGACGCCGCCGGCACCGCCAAGCCGAGCATCTGGCCGATCAGCGTCAACTGCTCCTCATCGCCGCCGGACGTCGCGGCCACGAAATCACGCAGACGCGCCAAATTCGCCTCGGCGTCTCCATCCCTGCCGATGCCGACGCGCTGCTCGAGCGCCCTCATGATCGGGTATAGCGGCGTGTTCTGATGCGGGGCGGAGGCCTGGATCACCAGCATCAGGTCGTCCGGCAGCGCGGCCCTTTCGATCAGCTCCAATGCCAGGCGCGATTTTCCGATCCCGGGCTCCCCGGTGATCTCCACCGTACGCCCCTGCCCGGTCCGCACCAGCTCCCACGCTTGCAGCAGCTGGTCCATTTCAGCGACCCTGCCCACCAGGCGCGAGGCATTGCGACGGCGTGCACGATGGCCGCCGCCATCTTCCAACGCCTCGCTCACGACGAGAAACACCTCGACTTTTCGCGACAATCCCTTGAGCGAACGCATACCGAGCGGTTGCAGGGCGAATTTGCCGCGGAGGAGACGCCTGGTCTCACCGCTGATCACGAGTGAATTGGGCTCGCCCATTTCCAGCAACCGGAATGCGACGTTAGGCGTTTCGCCGACGATCTCCGTCGCATCGTGCACATGGCCCGGCCCCGCCTTGCCGATCACCGCAACGCCCGTATGGACCCCGATCCGAACGCGAAGCGGTTCCTGGATCGCCGCGATGGCGCGCTCGCTCAATTCGTGAAGTGCCCGCAACAACACAAGGCCGGCGCGTACCGCGCTCTCGGCCTCGTTCTCCGATGCGAGGGGATAGCCGAATTCCGCACGGATGCCGTCGCCGATGTAGTTGACGACGCTACCTCCGGCATTGCTGATGCATTGCGAGCTTATCGCCTGGAATTCCAGCAATATTTCGCGCAGATCCTCAATGTCGCAACGCTCGGAGAGGCCCGTTGAATCAACGACGTCGCAGAACAGAACGGTGAGCTGCCGGCGTTCGGGTACTCTGTCGTGAGGGTCGTCCATTACTCATCCCGGAATTCTGACAATGTTCCGCGGTTCGATTGGCGCCGCTACCGTTTCCTGAGCGCGCAGAGATTGCGCCATTCTTTTGAGAGAAGTCCACCTCTTGAGAGAAGTCTACGCCGCCGTGGGTGACAATCAATCAGCCAAACTGTCCGACCACGTCGCACGAAATTTCCGGTCCAGGTCGGATATTGCAGGCACGTCAACTTCCGTATCACGGCTCCAGGCTGGCCATCACCGGCTCAGAGCAGATTGGCAAAAAACGGGTTCAGCATACGCCCGTGCGGATCCTCCAGCCTGACTTGCGCAGAAAACTGCGTCCATCGCGCTCCATACGCGGCCGTGACATGCTGCCGCGTGACGAACGGACTCTGATTCAGCAAAGGAATGCCATTCCTCTTGTGCGCGAACTCATTGAACTCCTCCAAAAACCCGTCCCACGCCGGCCTGTCCGTAAAAGCGTGAATGGGGTCGACCGAAAAAACGTCTCCGTCATGCGAGTAGGACAACAACGAATGCTCGTCTTTCCGGATGAAGTAGGAGCCAAGCGCCATGTTGCAGCGGAAGTCATGCTCCTCGAAATATTTTTCGCTGAAGTCCACGTAGTCGCGCAGCACATTCAGCCATTCAGAGCGCGGAAATGCCCAGAATGTAAATGCATATCGCGCCGACGGCGGCGTCTTGCTGTAGTCGATGGTCTTGTCGGGATTGTACAGCGTCGCCCCGCCGACCAAGTGCAGGAATGACATCAACAACCGGCTGCCAACGAACCACGTGTCGAGCGACGCATCCCGGAGAGGCTTGGTCGGGATGCTGCTGTCGATAAACCTGCCAACGCGGGCTTCCGTATGGTTCCAGAGGGTACGGCGGCCGGCGGCGAACAGCGACCCTAACGGCCCAACCCTGTCGACAGGATGCCGCGTCTGGAAATGCGCCTTTCGACCGACCGTCCAACAGATCAGGCCTCGCGATGCATCGATGATTCCATCCACTTCCTTCTCGGTCAGCTCTCCGATCGGGCGCGGCAAATATCTAAAGTGGACCGCTTCCAGCGTCTTGATGCGAAACGTCACCTCGTAGATGACGCCGCACAGGCCGTAACTCGAGCGCATCAAGTACATCAGTTGCGGGTTTTTATCCTCCGATGCTTCCGCCAACCCGCCGCTGGGCGTCACCCATTTCATCGCTGTGATGTACGAGCCGACCTGCCCAAACTCGCCGCCGTCCAGGCCGTCCTTGGTGTGGCAGCAGGCCGCCGCACCGAGCGTCATGTTCCCGATTTCGATATTGGTCAGAAACTGGAGGTTCATCGCCCGCAATAGCCGCGATGCAGCAATGAACTGGAGACCGGCCTCGGCCGTGAACGTCATGCTGTGTGGATCGATCTTGTGGATGCGGCTCATCCCGGACATGTCGATGATCGTCCCGTCCGAGGACGCGCAAGGCGTCAAGGAATGATAGCTGCCCATCGCCCGAACAGGGCTTGGGTAGCGATCGGCATCCCTGAGGATCGATTGAATCTCGTCGACGGAGCGCGGTGACACCAGCTGCGCGGGAGAGCTTGTGATCCCGCCGTCGTAATTGCGAACCATGATGCCCATCTGCGTCACCCCCTTGACGGCGAAACACGCAACTTAAGATGGCTTTTCGGCCTGCCGGCGCCGGTGCCGGCCTGGTTCTCACGAGGTGAAGCGCGTTGTCGCGCAGCTTCGCCCCGCTCACGGAAACTCAGCCGGGGCGCCCGATGCACCCACGGCTGTACGCCATCCTATCCGAGCAAACATTTAGCGGACAGCGGAAATCGAACGACCGGGCGACCGCGGCCTCCGGAAAGCCACGTTGGCAAACGGGCATTTTGGTGCTATTGAACTGCATTTACTAGTTGCAAGTTGACTTTATTTCACGCGATTGCGTTTGGGAGCGTCAATGTCCCGCGAGAACGATGGTTTTGGCTTCCATCGTGACCTGCTCCAGGCAATCCTGGATGTTGTCTATCGGGCCATTAACTTCCTTGTGAGATGGGACCACCTGCCGACCCTGCTCGGAGCTGCCAATCTTTCGGTGTTCCGCGACCGGCTGCGCGAGCACAATCTCCACCATACCGGCTACGGCCCGACATCGCCCGGCTGGAGCACCGGCAATGACAGGTGGCGTTCCGCCGACGGCTCGTTCAACAGCCTCGACCATCCGCGCATGGGCATGGCGGGCGCCCGGTTCGGACGCAATTTCCCGCTGCCGGAATGCGTGCCGGACGGCGTCGACGATCTGCTCGAACCCAGTCCGCGCGAAATTTCGACGGAATTGCTGGCGCGCGACCAATTTATTCCCGCGACCAGCCTCAATGTGCTGGCCGCCGCCTGGATTCAGTTCGAAACACATAATTGGTTCAGTCATGGGGTGCCCGAGCCGGGAAACGAGTTCAAAATCCCGCTAAAAGCGGGCGACCAATGGCCCAAGAATGAGCGGCTCGACGACTGCATGAAGATCCGTCGCACGGTTTGCGACGAGACATCGCGTGAATCGTGGCTCGGCGCCACACCGACATTTCGCAATTTCAACTCGCACTGGTGGGACGCCGGGCAGATCTACGGCAGCGATCGCGCGAGGCAGATGCAGATCCGATCCGGCGTCGATGGGAAGATCAGGGTCGGCGATGATGGGATGCTCCCAGCCGATCCGGTCCATCCGGGTGCCGATCTCACCGGCTTCAATGACAATTGGTGGGTCGGGCTCAGCCTGCTGCACAATCTCTTCGCGCGTGAGCACAATTTCATCTGCGATGGCTTGAAGACCCGGTATCCGGACTGGAATGACGAAGAACTATTCCAGCGTGCGCGCCTGATCAACGCGGCCCTGATCGCCAAGATCCACACCGTCGAATGGACGCCAGGCATCCTCGGCCATCCTGCGCTGGATTTCAGCATGCACGCCAACTGGTCGGGGATACCATACCGGGTGCTGCGCGCAGTGCTCGGCAAGAACAGCGAGGCCGCCTATGGCATCATCGGCTCTCCGACGGACCAGCACAGCGCGCCCTACGCGATGACCGAGGAATTCACCGCTGTCTACCGCCTCCACCCGTTGCTCCCCGACAAGATGGATGTGCGGCGGCTCGATACCACAGAGCCAAAATCTTGCGACTTGGTCAACATGCAGGGGCGCGTCTCCCGCAAGTTCGTTCAGTCTCACGGCTTCGCCAACCTGATGTACTCCTTCGGCACCGCTCATCCCGGCGCCATTCGCCTCCACAATTACCCCAACTTCCTGCGCCAGTTCACTAAAGACGGCCAGCCGCTGCTGGACGTGGCCGCGATAGATATCATGCGCGATCGCGAGCGCGGCGTGCCGCGCTACAATCGTTTCCGCGAGCTGGTCGGCAAGAAGCGCGTCAAGACATTCGAGGAAATCACCAGCATCCCCGGTGCCGCCAAGAAGATGCGCACGATCTACAAGGGCGACGTCGACCGCGTTGATCTGATGGTGGGGCTGTTAGCCGAGGACCTGCCGGACGGTTTTGGCTTCAGCGATACCGCCTTTCGCATCTTCATCCTGATGGCATCGCGGCGTCTCAAGAGCGACCGCTTTTTCACCGACGACTACCGGGCGGAAGTTTACACGAACTTCGGTCTGGACTGGATCCAGAACAACGGAATGAAATCGGTCCTGCTGCGGCATGTGCCGCAACTCGGATCGGCGCTCGAGGGCGTCAACAACGCCTTTGCCCCCTGGAACGTGCTGCGAGGCTGACCCATGGCCCTCATCCTCAGCATTCCGGGCCTCGTCCGCCTCGCTGTCGTCCGCGATCCCGACGAACTGCTCCGCGTCAACAACGCGGGTACCGTCGCCCGCCCACTCTCCGGCCGCGGAGGCCTGTTCAATCGCTCGGTCGCGGCAAAGCTCGCCGTTTTCCGTACGCCCGATGGCGACATCTGGCCGGCGTTTCGCGACCGGCACGATCCATTGCGCGTGGCCCATCAAGCGACCCTCGAATCCGCGCTTTCGAATGTCGAGCCACTGTTGCAACGGATCGCGCCGGAGATCGCCGAGCTCGGCAATTACATCCGCGACGGGCACGCAGATCGCAGCATGGGCGTCGTTGTTCAACAAGCGATAGGCCGGCTCTTCTTCGCCGACTATGTTGCGAGCGAGGAGTCCTACGCCGCCGCGCGCACGTTGCAGGCCTGGCTGTCGGCCTGGCCGCTGCGTGCACACTGGATCAGATGCAGCGGCGCGTTGAAGGCTGCGCTCGATCGAATTGAGGCAGCCTCGCGCGGCGATATGGCTTGCGCGCATGCAACTGCGCTTGCGATGGACAACATCGTGAAGTCGATCGATCTGATGCGCGAGCTGGTGCTTCGCGGGGACAATCTGGCGAAGATCGAACCGCAGGATGCTCTGCTTCGCACGTTGCGCGCGCCCGCGCGCGTGATCCGCGAAGCGCGCGATGGAGACTGTGTTGGTTTGATCCGGCTGCGGTCACGGACGTTGGTGCTGCTAGCGGTCGAGGGCGCCCGACAGCAACGTGCCTCCGACCCGGGATTCGCATTCTTTGCCGATGCGTGGAATCGTTGCCCCGCGCACGGCATTGTCCCCGCGTTGCTCATCGAGGTCTGGCAGGCGGCAAGGACCAACAAGAAGCACAGCGCGACGGGAACGCCACCGCAAGGTGGAGTGCCAACGTCGCGGCCGGCCTAGCACCCGAGCTTGTCGGCGATTCCGCCAAAATCCTTGGCGACGATGTCCCAATTGCCGGTGGCCTCGAAATCGACCTTCTGGAGCGGACCGTATTCCGTCGGCCGCGCCACGAAGGCGGTCTTCAGCCCGTTCTTCTGCGCGGCGGCGAGATCGCCGTTGTGGGCGGCGACCATCATCACCTGCTCCGGCTTGAGGCCGAGCAGGCGCGCGGCGCCGAGATAGGTTTCGGGATCGGGCTTGTAGTGCTCGAACAGCTCGGCCGACATGATGAGGTCCCAGGGAAGCCCTGCGAACTTTGCCATGTTGGTCAGCAGCGCGACATTGCCGTTCGACAGCGGCGAGATCACGAATTTCGTCTTCAGCCGCGTCAGGCCCGCCACGCTGTCGGGCCACGGGTGCAGGCGGTGCCAACCCTTGGTGAGGTGATCGAGATCGGCTTCGGTCAGGCCTGGAATCGAAAATTGCGCGACCAGCTTTTCGAGCGAGCGGCGATGCAGATCATCTAACATGACATAGCCGCGCTCGGGATTTTTGCGCACGTCATCCATCGAGGCCATGTACATGCCGCGCCAGCCGTCGACCAAGGCGGTCCAGTCGGCGGAGATGCCGCGGCCCTTCGCCCACCACATGAAGTCCGTGATCAGGCTGGTGCGCCAGTCGACGACGGTGCCGAACACGTCGAAGACGAGGGCTTTGACGGCGGTGAGATCGGAGGTCGTGGTCATGTTTCGCTTCGCGGATTTTCCGCGCTCCGGGTGGCTTTGTCTCAGATGAAGGGCTTTAAAGCATGATCTTTTCCATGCAACAATAGCGCTAGTCCGCCACACCAGACACGCATAAGATGAACAAGGTTACGGGCCTCAACCAGTCGGGGTGCAGCGTATTTGTCATGACCAACCCTGTTGCATTTGTTTTATTAGAGAACGCCGGCCTTCCAGAAGAGAAGGTCCTGGTCGAGACGCTACGCCGCCGACATCCAGGCTTGCATTGGGAGATCAGCACGGCCGCAGCACCTGCGGAAGCCGACGATCTGCTCCTGATCCGCGTGGGCGATCATTTGGCGGGAGTCCTTTTGATGCGTGCGCCAACGCCGATCAATCCGTCGGCGTGGCAACAGGCCTCCTCGGAATGGCCGGAGGCATTGCAGGCGCTGGAGAACCACCGTGCGAACCTGGTCGTCTCAATGACGGGTTCTGCTGCGAAGGGTGCGGAAACCGGGAAGCCCAGTGTGATCGAAAGCACCCGCATCGTCACTGCCGTCGTCGGTAGCCTGATTGAGGCGCAGCCTGGCTGTATGGCCATAGCCTGGAACGGACAATTCGGACGCTCTCCCGAACAGTGGCTAGAGCAGTCCCGCCGATCGTTCGATCCGTTTCCGGATCATCCATACAGCCTATGGATCGAGATTGTTCACTTCGTGAGCGGCAAGACGATTGGGGCTTACACGAAAGGACTATCCGCATTCATCGGACGCGAGATCGAATTTGAGGTGGACGGGCTCGATGAACGCACCGTCACAGCCCGCGTTGCCGGCCTTTCATCCTACCTGATCGCAAACGGCCTTGAGGCCGGGCCCAAGAGCGGTGCCGTGTTCGAGGCCGACTCCGAGGTCGATCATCATGTTGCCGTGCTCCATCGCAATTCGCGATTTCGGATCGGGCCGGTTATCTCGTTCTTTTCTCTTCAAGACCGAGCTGGAAGGCTCAAGACCTACCAGATCATTCCGTCATCTCTCGCGCGAAATCACCCGCTTCTGATCATGCTGGGCAAGGTCGGGCTTTTCTATCCGACGAAGTCCGAAAATCTCATAGAGCTGCGGCCAGATCACTACGTTTCGGAAACTCGCCTGGAGAGCCTCGATGGCGGCGTGTCGCAAGAGCTGTCCAAAATGCTCGCGACCGACGCCTATGCCGAGGCGGACACGAACGCGCGCCGCGCGCTCGCGAGCGAAGACATAGCGTCAGCGACGTCTTTTTTGCAGCCTTGGGCTGAGGAAGTTGGCCAGCTTCAAGAGGCGCTCCAACTCGCTCTGACCTTGTGCGACGCGTTCATGTTCGTGCCGGCGGCGGCGCGCCATCCCTAGCGGACACGCGATGGATCAGGTCCGTCGAGGTGCCTACACGGCGGCGTCCGGCTGAACCGGCCGAACGAGCGCACGCGGGATGGTTGCGGACTTAGTCCAAATGGAACTTCGCCAGCTCGCGGTGCTCGGCCTTGATGTAGCGCACCGTGCCGGTGACCGAACGCATCACCACCGTCTCGGTCTCGATCACGCCGTCCTTGCGGAATTTGACGCCCGACAACAGCGAGCCCGTGGTGACGCCGGTGGCGGCGAACAGGCAGTCGCCGCGCGCCATGTCCTCGATGCCGTAGATCATCTTGGGATCGTTGACGCCCATCTTCGCCGCGCGCTCGCGCTTCTCCTCGGAGTCGAGGATGAGACGGCACTGCATTTGGCCGCCGATGCAGCGCAGCGCCACGGCCGCGAGCACGCCTTCCGGCGCGCCGCCGGTGCCGAGATACATGTCGACGCCGGTATTGTCAGGGTCGGCGCAGTGGATCACGCCGGCGACGTCGCCGTCGGTGATGAGGCGCACGGCGGCGCCGGTCGAGCGCACGCTCTCGATGATGCTGGCATGGCGTGGCCGGTCGAGCACGAGAACGGTGATGCCGTCCGGCTTGACGCCCTTGGCCTTGGCGAGGCGGCGGACGTTTTCGGCCGGCGTCGCATCGAGCTCGACGACGCCCTTGTCATAGCCGGGACCGATCGCGAGCTTCTGCATGTAGACGTCGGGGGCGTGCAACAGCGTGCCGCCGTCGGCCATCGCCATGGTGGCGATCGAGCCCGGCATGTTCTTCGCGCACAGCGTGGTGCCTTCGAGCGGGTCGACCGCGATGTCGACCTGCGGGCCGGCGTTCATGCCGACCTTCTCGCCGATGAAGAGCATCGGCGCTTCATCGCGCTCGCCCTCGCCGATGACGATTGTGCCCTCGATCGGCAGCTTGTTGAGCTCGCGCCGCATCGCATCCACCGCGGCCTGGTCGGCCGCCTTCTCGTTGCCGTGCCCGCGCAGACGCGCCGAAGACACCGCCGCCCGCTCCGTCACACGCACGATCTCCAGCGTGAGAATGCGCTCGAGCAACGCTTGCGGCGGGACTGAAATATGGGTCGACATCGGCTCACTCCTTCGAAACAGTTTTGGACGGACATCTCCGCCGCATCAACTCGTAACACCCACAGTTCGTTCGAACCGTGTCATTGCTAAGCATGCTCAGTTCTTCTCGATCCTGATGACCTGCGGCCGTCCGCTGATCACCTTGTCCTTCTGCACGGCCGCGAGCGCGCGGCGCACGGCGTCTTCGTGCGTGGCATAGGTGATCAGGATGACGGGCACCGGGACCGCCTTGCCGTCTGCCGGCGCAGCGCCGCCATTGGGATGGCGCTGCACGATCGACTCGATCGAAATCTTCTGCTCCGCGAGCCGCGTTGCGATCGCAGCCGCGGTGCCCGGGAAATCGCGTGCCAGAAGGCGGATGTAGTAGCCGCCCTCGTGGCGCTCCATCGGCGCCTTCTTGGTATCGCGCAGCTGTGAAATCGGCCGGCCGAACGGGTTGGCGCGAATGCCGCGCGCGACGTCGGCGATGTCGGCGACGACGGCGGATGCGGTCGCAGCGCCGCCGGCACCGGGGCCGACCAGCGTGATCGGCGGGATGCCTTCGCCATCGATCGTGACAGCATTGGTGACACCCATCACCTGTGCGATCGACGAGGATTTCGGAACCATGGTCGGATGCACGCGCTGCTCGATGCCCGTGGCCGTGCGAACGGCGACGCCGAGCAGCTTGAGCCGGTAACCAAGATCGTCGGCGGCACGGAGATCTTCCGGCGCGATGGAGGAGATACCTTCGACATAGACCGCGCTTTGAGCAACTTTCGTGCCGAAAGCGAGGCTGGCGAGAATGGCGAGCTTTTGCGCAGTATCGTGGCCGTCGACGTCGAACGACGGATTGGCCTCGGCATAGCCGAGCCGTTGCGCGTCCTTCAGGCATTCGGCGAAGGACAGGCCCTCCTGCTCCATCCGGGTCAGGATGTAATTGCAGGTGCCGTTGAGGATGCCGTAGACCCGGTTGATGCCGGTTCCGGCAAGACCTTCGCGTAACGTCTTGATGACAGGGATCGCAGCGCCGACGGCTGCCTCGAAATTCAGCGCGCCGCCGTGCTTTTCGGCGGCCTTTGCCAGCTTGAGACCGTGCTTTGCCAGCAACGCCTTGTTGGCGGTGACGACGGACTTGCCGGCGTTCAGCGCGGCTTCGACCGCCGCCAGCGCGGGATCGCCGGAGCCACCCATCAGCTCGACGAAGCAGTCGATGCCGGGATGCGTGGCGAGGGCGATTGGATCCTTGACCCATTCGACGCCCCGCAGATCGACGCCGCGCTTCTTCGCCTTCGAGCGCGCGGTGACGGCGACGACGCGGATGCCGCGGCCGCTGCGGCCGGCAAGCACGCGCGCCTGCGTTTCGATCAGACGGACAACTTCGGCGCCCACGGTGCCGAGCCCCGCTATGCCCACTTTCAGGGGTGCAACCATGATGCCTTGGAAAACCTGCGGAAGAGAACTTAACGCCGAGTGGCGAGCGGAACGACGTTGTGCAACGTTTCGATGCCGCTTTCAAGGAAGCGGCGCACGCCGCGCGCGGCCTGCCTGATCCGTTGCTCGTTTTCCACCATGGCGATGCGGACATATCCTTCACCATGTTCGCCGAAGCCGACGCCGGGCGAGACCGCGACACCGGATTTCTCCACCATCAGGGTCGCGAACTGCATGCTGCCGACGCTGCGGAAGGCTTCCGGCAGCGGCACCCAGGCGAACATCGATGCTTCCGGCGGCGGGATCTCCCAGCCGGCACGGCCGAACGATTCCACCAGCGCGTCGCGCCGCTTGCGGTAGGTGTCGCGCATCTCCTTGATGCAATCGTCCGGTCCGTTCAGCGCGGCGGTCGCCGCGACCTGGATCGGGGTGAACGCACCATAGTCGAGATAGGATTTGACGCGGCCGAGTGCCGCAATCACGCGCTCGTTGCCGACCGCGAAGCCCATGCGCCAGCCAGCCATCGAATAGGTCTTCGACATCGAGGTGAACTCAACGGCGACGTCCATCGCGCCCGGCACCTGGAGCACCGAGGGCGGCGGGTTGCTTTCGTCGAAATAGACCTCGGCATAAGCGAGATCGGACAGGATCAGGATCTCGTGCTTCTTCGCGAACGCTACCAGGTCCTTGTAGAAGTCGAGGCTCGCAACATAGGCGGTCGGGTTCGAGGGATAGCAGACGACGAGCGCCAGCGGCTTCGGGATCGAATGCACGATCGCCCGCTCGACGGCCTCGAAGAATTGCGGCGTCGGCTCCGAGGGCACCGAGCGGATCACGCCGCCCGCCATCAAGAAGCCGAAGGCGTGAATCGGGTAGCTCGGATTGGGACAAAGGATGACGTCGCCGGGCGCGGTGATCGCCTGCGCCACGTTGGCAAAGCCCTCCTTGGAGCCGAGCGTCGCCACCACTTGGGTGTCGGGATTGAGCTTCACGCCGAAGCGGCGGGCGTAGTAGCCGGCCTGGGCCCGGCGCAGCCCGGGGATGCCGCGGGAGGCCGAATAGCGGTCGGTGCGCGGCTTGCCCAACGTCTCCTTCAACTTCTCCAGCACATGCGCTGGCGCCGGGAGGTCCGGATTGCCCATGCCGAGGTCGATGATGTCGGCGCCGGCATTCCGCGCGGCTGCCTTGGCCCGGTTGACCTGTTCGAACACGTAAGGCGGAAGGCGGCGGATGCGGTAAAACTCTTCCATGGCTCTCTCGGCTCCGGGCAACCGGTCAGGACAGAATCGACAGGCCACAAAGACCAGGCGGACGGCGCCCGCGTCCCTCGCGAAAATTACTCAAGATCAAATACTTAGAGCAATCATCGACAACGGTGACTGAAGTCGTTCGCCCTGACTCTCGGCTGAACTAAGGTCTTTTAGCACGGCGAGCCGGAGGCGCCAGCGATTACCTTGCGGCGCCCTATTTCGCGTCCTTGGTGGCAACCGCCTGACGGTCGCGCGCGGCAGCAAGTTCGGCCTCGATCTTGGCGCGTTGGTCCGGCGGCATGACCGCCTGATCGCGATCTGGCGGCAGATCGTGCACCGGCAGATAGCTACCAGCCTCCCTGGGATGCGCTTGCGCATCGGAAGGCGTCATATCCGCGAGCTGGCTCGAGCAGCCGCCCAAGGTGAGCGTCGCCATCAGCAGCGCGCCACAGATCCGCCGCGACTTTTGCAGGTCCCTCAACGCCAACACTAGGGAAATCCCCACTTCGTCCCAAAGCACGGCCCCGGGGCAACCTTACCCAAGTCCGCGCCCAAGCTCAAACCATTGCTGCCCAAATGGTGCGAGCGAGAAAATAGCCCAGTCCACCAAGCCGAGCGGTGCGGCTCGATTGTGACGGAACCAAGAAAATTTGTCGCACTGCAACACATCTTCGAGAGTGTTTAACGCCAAACATGCGAGCTTCGCGGTGACGAATACGGAATGAATCGTTACTGTTCGCCTCATGAGTATGGCCACGACCGATACGCCCAAACCCGAGACGAAGTTCGATGCGGAAGCCTTCGCGATGAATGTCGCGCGGGCAATGGAAAGCGGCGGCAAGGCGCTCGCCGCGTACCTGAAGCCGCGCGAGAGCGGCGAGGTGCAGGATCGTCCGCCGGCGGAGCTTACGGAGGTCGTCAAGACCTTCACCGCCGTCGCCGAATACTGGCTGTCGGATACGTCGCGGGCCTCCGAGCTCCAAACCAAGCTCGCCAAGGACTATCTCGACCTCTGGGGCTCGGCGGCGCGCCGCATGGCCGGTCAGGACGCACCGCCTGCGATCGCGCCCTCGCCGCGCGACAAGCGCTTTGCCGATCCGGAATGGAAGTCGAACCAGTTCTTCGATTTCATGATGCAGCTCTACCTGCTCACGACCAAATTTGCGCAGGAGCTTGTGCGGGACGCCGAGGGGCTCGATCCGCAGACCCGCCGCAAGGCCGAATTCTACGTCCAGCAGGTCACCAACGCGATATCGCCGTCCAATTTCGTGCTGACCAATCCGGAAGTGCTGCGCGCGACGGTAGCCAGCAGCGGCGAAAATCTCGCGCGCGGCCTGAAGATGCTGGCCGAGGACATTGCCGCCGGGAAGGGCACGTTGAAGATCCGTCAGTCCGATCCGGACAATCTCGTCGTCGGCGTGAACATGGCGACGACGCCGGGCAAGGTGATCTACCAGAATGAGATGATGCAGCTGATCCAGTATGCGCCGGCGACGGAGAAGGTGCTGCGCACGCCGCTCCTGATCATCCCGCCCTGGATCAACAAATTCTACATCCTCGATCTCAAGCCGGAGAAATCCTACATCAAGTGGTGCGTCGATCAGGGCATCACCGTGTTCGTGATCTCATGGGTCAATCCCGACAAGCGTCTCGGAGCCAAAAGCTGGGAAGACTACATGAAGGAAGGCCCGCTCACGGCGATGGACGTGATCGAGAAGGTTACCGGCGAGATGAAGGTGCACACCGCCGGCTATTGCGTCGGCGGCACCATGCTCGCGACCACGCTGGCCTGGCTCGCCGAGAAGCGCCGCCAGCGCGTGGCATCCGCGACGTTCTTCGCGGCACAGGTCGACTTCACCCATGCCGGTGATTTGCTCGTGTTCGTCGACGAGGAGCAGATCGCATCGCTCGAGCAGGACATGAAGGCGGCGGGCGTGCTCGAAGGCTCGAAGATGGCGATGGCCTTCAACATGCTGCGCTCCAACGATTTGATCTGGTCCTATGTCGTCAGCAATTACCTCAAGGGCCAGCAGCCGAGCGCGTTCGACCTGCTGCACTGGAATTCGGACGCGACGCGCATGACGGCGTCGAACCATTCGTACTATCTGCGCAATTGCTATCTCGAGAACCGGCTCTCGACCGGCACGTTGGTGCTGGACAACACCCTGCTCGATCTCTCCAAGGTCATGGTGCCGATCTACAATCTCGCAACGCGCGAGGACCACATCGCGCCGGCGGAATCGGTGCTGTACGGCTCCCAGTTCTTCGGCGGTCCGGTGAAATACGTGCTGTCCGGCTCGGGCCATATCGCCGGCGTGGTCAATCCGCCCGCCTCGAACAAATACCAGTACTGGACCAACGACAACCTGAAGTCCGCCAACGTCACCGAGTGGATGAAGGGCGCGGTCGAGCACAAGGGCTCGTGGTGGCCGGACTGGCGGCAATGGCTGGGCGCACTCGATCCCGAGGAAGTCCCGGCCCGCACGGTCGGCAGCGAGGCGTTTCCCCCGATCGAGGACGCGCCCGGCAGCTATGTCAGGGTTCGCGCATAGCAGAATCTTCCGCGCTTTCGTATAAGCTCCACGCCTGCAGCAGAATTTGATGAGGGGACCGGGTTATGACGCGTGAATTGTTCTGGCTGACACTGACGGTGGTCCTGACCGGAATCCTCTGGATTCCCTACACCATCAACCGCTGCCAGATTCGCGGTCTCGGTGGCGCGATGGCCAATCCCTCGCGCACCGACAAGCCGCAATCGGAATGGGCGAACCGGCTGATGTTCGCGCACGACAACGCCGTCGAGAACCTCGTCCTGTTCGCGCCGCTGGTGCTGATCCTGAACGCGATCGACTACTCCTCGAAATGGACGGTGCTTGCTTGCGCCGTCTATTTCTGGTCGCGCGTTGCGCATCTGATCGTCTATGCGCTCGGGATCCCGGTATTCCGCACATTGGCCTTCACCGTCGGCTTCATCGCCCAGGCCGTGCTGGCCGTCGCGATCTTCAAGGTGGTTTGATCGCATCTCCGATGGCTCAGCGCCTGCAACCAAGGAGTGAAATCCTCGAAAGCCTGCCCGGCTGCTGGTGTTGCCAAAGGATGACAGTGCGACAAAAACAGGGATGCCATCGGTAGACTGACACGAAGGATCGCCCATCCACAGGTATATTTGGTCATCTCATTGATGATTCGGGGCAGATATGAATTGGAAGATTGCATCCGCGCTCGCCGGACTCTCGCTCGCAGCCGTCACCACCCAGGCCAGTGCCGCCGATCTCGCCGCACGTCCCTACACCAAGGCGCCGCCGATGATCGCGGCGATCTATGATTGGAGCGGCTTCTACATTGGCGCCAACGGCGGCTATGGCTCGTCACGCAATTGCTGGGACCAGACCGTTGGTTTCGCCGCCGGCGTTGCGGAAGGCTGCCATGACGCGACGGGCGCCGTCGCCGGCGGCCAGATCGGATATCGCTGGCAGAGCAGCGCCTTCGTATTCGGCCTCGAAGCGCAGGGCGACTGGGCGGACCTCTCCGGCCGGAACGCCAGCACCGTGCTCGGCGTCGCGAACCGCACCCGTGTCGATGCTTTCGGCCTGTTCACCGGCCAGGTCGGCTACGCCTGGAACAGCGCACTGCTTTACGTGAAGGGCGGCGCCGCCGTCACCCGCAACCGCTACCGCGGCATCGGAACGGGCGGTCTGGCCGGAGCCGAGTTCGACGGTGCCGACGATACCCGCTGGGGCGGCACGGTCGGCGTCGGCATCGAATACGGCTTTGCGCCGAACTGGTCGGTCGGCGTCGAATACGACCATCTGTTCATGGGCCGCCACGACGTCACGCTTACCTCCAACGGCGCGCTGGCACCCGTCGGTACGTTCTCACGTACTGACCGCATTGGCCAGGACGTCGACTTGATCACCGCCCGCATCAACTACAGGTTCGGCGGCCCGATCATCGCGAAGTATTGAGGTCTGGTGTCCCGGACGCGGCGCAGCGTGTAGCGCTGCTCCGCAGAGCCGGAACCCAGAAAGCTTAAGCAGGACAATAGGCGCGGGCCCCGGCTCTGCAGCGCATCGCCGAGAGGCGCTGCGCCGCGTCCGGGGCACGAGATTGCTCCTACTCCTCCGGCAATCCGAGCATCAGCCGCATGTTCTGCACGGCCGCGCCGGACGCGCCCTTGCCGAGATTGTCGAGCCGCGCGACCAGCACCGCCTGATGGTACTTGTCGCTGGCGAAGACGTAGAGCTCGAGCGTGTTGGTCTCGTTGAGCGCTTCCGGCTCGAGCTTGCCGCCCTTGGCCGCCTCGTTCTGAAGCGGCATCGCCGAGACGTATTTCGAGCCGGCGTAGCGCTTTGCCAGCGCGGCCTGGAGATCGGCGCCGCTGGGCTTGCCGGGCAGCGTGTCGAGCTGGAGCGGCACCGACACCAGCATGCCCTGCCGGTAGTTGCCGACGGACGGGATGAAGATCGGCCGCCGCGTCAGGTTCGAATAGAGCTGCATCTCCGGCAGATGCTTGTGCTCGAAGCCGAGGCCGTAGAGTTCGAAGGACGGCGCGCCGCCGTCCTCGAAACTCGCGATCATCGACTTGCCGCCGCCAGAATAGCCGCTCACCGCATTGACGGTGACGGGATAGTCCGCAGGCAGCAAGCCGGCATCGACGATCGGTCGCAGCAGTGCGATCGCGCCGGTCGGATAGCAGCCGGGATTGGAGACCTTCTTCGCAGCCTTGATCTTGCCGGCCTGATCCGGCGTCAGTTCCGGAAAACCATAGGCCCAGTCGGGCGCGACCCGGTACGCGGTCGAGGCATCCAGCACCTTCGGGCCCGACGGCCCCATGCTGTCGATGAGCGCAACCGTTTCCCTGGCAGCATCGTCGGGCAGACAGAGGATGACGAGATCAACCTCCTCCATCAGCGCCTTCTTGGCCGCGGGATCCTTGCGCTTGTCCTCGGCAATCGTCTTCACGACCACGTCGCTCTGCAGCTTCAGCCGCTCGTTGATGCCGAGGCCGGTGGTGCCGGAGCCGCCGTCGACGAAGACGGTGGCGGGCTTTGTCGCAGCGCCCGTCTTCGGGGCATTTTTGGTGTCAACGAGACTGGCTTCAGAAAAGGTCATGGCGCGCTCCTTTCGAGCATGTTGGTTTCGGATGCGAAGGCCTCGGGCCTTACGTCCTGCATCAGTTGTGCGATCTCCCTGGCGTCGGCATGGACTTGCGCGCCAAGCGCATTGGCGATCGCCGTATAGTCGGCGTCGGACTTGTGCTGGTTGAGCTTGAAGCTGGCTTCGACCTCCTCAACCGTCATGACCAGACCCACGATCGCCTTCTTCATCGCCTCGAGCCGCCCGGCCGTCATCTTGCCCGACGTCCACGGCTTCTTCGGCAACAGCCAGTTCTCGAACTTGTTGCTGAGCGTATCGATTTGCACGGCCAGTTCACCATCCGACAACAACCGCACCGGCCCGGTCAGATGGACCGACTGGTACAGCCAGGTCGGCACCTGATCCGGCGAGACGTACCAGTCCGGCGACACGTAGGCATCGGGGCCGTTGACCGCGAGCAGCCAGGAGGTCGTCCCGTCGGCAAGCTTTAGCAGCGGATTGTGACGGGCTACGTGAAAGGCGGCCTGCGGCGTGCCGTCCGCGGCATAGGTCAAATAGAACGGCAGCGGCGAGGCCACGGGCTTGTGGCCGTCGAAGGCGCACATGGTGCCGAAGCCCCGCATGTCGGCGAATTTCAGGCTCGCGGCGCGGTCCTGCTTGAAAAAGGGTGGCGTATACATCGTAGTCTCCTGCTGGCCTCCTTGGGGGCCGCCGGATCAGATCGCACTGACAGGAGAGAGAATGCCGCGGACCGGATCCAGCGGCAAAGACGATGATCTCAAACGCGATCGACCGCCCAAACCGCAAAGCTGCGGCGGCGGCGACGGGCGAACAGGATGGTCGCGGCGTTGATCATGGCGCGGGGCTATAAGGCCAGATGCGGTTCGCGTCAAGGTTCGGACGTCACACCACGCGCCAGATCCATTCCATGATCTTCGCGATCACGTCGCCGAACAGCAGCAGCGCCGCCGACCAGACCAGCGCCGAGACGAAATTTGCGGCCTGAAAACTCCAATAAGGCATCTCGAAAATGCCGGCTGCAAGCGGCACGGAGGCGCGCAACGGGCCGAAGAAGCGGCCGATGAAGATGCTCGGCACGCCCCAGCTGCGCACGAAAGCCTCACCCTTGGGCAGGAGTTCCGGATAGCGCGAGAGCGGCCACATCTGGGCGACCTTCTCCTTGTAGCGATAGCCGAACCAGTAGGAGACCCAGTCGCCCAGCGCCGCGCCGATGCCGCCGGCGATCCAGACCGGATAGAAACTGATGCCGCTGGCACCGATCAGCGCGCCGATAGCGACCAACGCGCCCCAGGCCGGGATCAGCAGCGAGATGAAGGCGAGCGACTCCCCGAAGGCGAGCGCAAACACGATGGGAGCTGCCCAAGTCTGGTGAGCGCGCACGAAATCGGCCAGCGCGTGCGCAAACTGCTCCATTCAAAATAGCCTTTCCGCCCTGCCCGAAGGTGCTGCTCGATGAAAAGGACTGGTAAGCCAAGGACTTGTGTGACATCAAGTCACAAAGTCCGATCCAGACCGGACCGGAACGTCACATTGCCGGGAATTGATGGGGCTGCGGCGTAAAATCGCCGGGATTGGCTCCCAACCACACCGCCCGGCCCGCCCTGCGATAACCTTTCCAGGTCAGAAGTGGCATAGTCGGCTCAACCGATTCGCCGTTCATGCGGCCCTCAAAACGCATAAAGATATATGTCCAAGCAGTTGAAGCCCAAAGCAAAAGACGATTTTTTCGGTGGCGATGAGCCGAAGCCTCGTCCCGGCAAAGCAGCCGCGCGCGCGGGCGGCGCCGAAGCCGACTACACCGCAGCCGACATCGAGGTGCTCGAAGGTCTGGAACCGGTGCGCCGCCGGCCCGGCATGTATATCGGCGGCACCGACGAGAAGGCGCTGCATCACCTCTTCGCCGAAGTCATCGACAACTCGATGGACGAGGCGCTCGCGGGGCATGCGACCTTCATCGGAGTCGAGTTGAGCGCGGACGGCTTTTTGACCGTCACAGACAACGGCCGCGGCATCCCGATCGATCCGCATCCAAAATTCCCGAAGAAGTCGGCGCTCGAAGTCATCATGTGCACGCTGCACTCGGGCGGCAAGTTCGACTCCAAGGTCTACGAGACCTCGGGCGGCCTGCACGGCGTCGGCATCTCCGTGGTGAACGCCCTCTCTTCGCTGCTCGAGGTCGAGGTCGCGCGCAGCCAGAAACTCTATCGCATGACCTTCGAGCGCGGGCACCCGAAGGGCAAGCTCGAGGATCTCGGCAAGATCAACAACCGCCGCGGAACCCGCGTGCGCTTCAAGCCCGACACCGACATCTTCGGTGCCAAGGCCGCGTTCAAGCCGCAGCGCCTGTTCAAGATGACGCGTTCGAAGGCGTATCTGTTCGGCGGTGTCGAGATCCGCTGGAATTGCGCGCCCGAACTGCTCAAGGGCATCGACGACGTGCCGGCGGAAGCGACGTTCCACTTTCCTGGCGGCCTCAAGGATTATCTGGCGGCGGCGATCCATGCCGACACGCTGGTGCACCCCGACATCTTCTCCGGCAAGTCGGGCCGCAACGGCGCGCATGGCGCCTGCGAATGGGCGGTCGCCTGGACCGCGGATGCCGACGGCTTCCTGTCCTCCTACACCAACACCGTGCCGACGCCCGACGGCGGCACGCACGAATCCGGCCTGCGCAGCGCGCTGCTGCGCGGCCTGAAAGACCACGCCGAACGCGTCGGCCAAGGCAAGCGCGCGTCGTCCATTACGTCTGAAGACGTGATGGTGGGTGCAGCCGTGATGCTCTCGGTGTTCGTGCGCGAACCTGAATTCCAGGGCCAGACCAAGGACCGTCTCGCCACCGCCGAAGCGCAGCGCATCGTCGAACAGGCGATGAAGGATCCGTTCGACCATTGGCTGTCGGGCAATCCGAACCAGGCCAACAGGCTGCTCGACTTCGTGGTCGACCGCGCCGAGGAGCGGCTGCGCCGCCGGCAAGAGAAGGAGACCGCGCGCAAGACGGCCGGCAAGAAGCTGCGCCTGCCCGGGAAGCTCGCCGATTGCAGCGATGCCGGTCTGGACGGCTCGGAACTCTTCATCGTCGAGGGAGACTCGGCCGGCGGCAGCGCCAAGCAGGCGCGTGACCGCAAGACCCAGGCCGTGCTGCCGCTGCGCGGCAAGATCCTCAACGTCGCGTCCGCCGGCAAGGACAAGCTGACGGCAAACACGCAGCTCGCCGACCTCGTGCAGGCGATCGGCTGCGGGATGCTCGCGCAGTATCGCGAGGAGGATCTGCGCTATCAGCGCATCATCATCATGACCGACGCCGATGTCGACGGTGCCCACATCGCTTCGCTGCTGATCACCTTCTTCTACCGGCAGATGCCGCGGCTGATCGACGAAGGCCACCTCTTCCTCGCCGTGCCGCCGCTCTACAAGCTGACCAATGGCACGAAATCGGTCTACGCCCGCGATGACGCGCACAAGGAAGCGCTGATCAAGAGCGAATTCAACGCCAATGCCAAGGTCGAGGTCAATCGCTTCAAAGGCCTCGGCGAAATGATGCCGGCGCAGCTCAAGGAAACCACCATGGATCCGGCCAAGCGAACCATGCTGAAAGTGGTTCTGCTCGCCGACGACCGCGACACCACGGCGGATTCGGTGGAGCGCCTGATGGGCACCAAGGCCGAAGCCCGCTTCGCGTTCATCTCGGACAAGGCCGAATTCGCCAATGACGACCTGCTGGACGTCTGATCCGCGGGCGCTGCCTGGTCGGATCCCATCAAGAGCCCCGGCACGAAGCCCGGGGCTCTTTTGTTTTTGGGGACGGCAACCTCCCTACCCCGCCTCATCTCCACTGATTCTCCGCCTTGTCGCGTCGCGACTCGGCCAACGACTCATCGAGCCAGGCCGATGCAGGATTGCCTCCATTTCGGACAAAGCCGGATTCACTAACGAGAAGCTACCAAAAAACAGATCGCAAAATTCGACGTACTGCATTGATAATACGTACTTATTTTGCATTCCAACGACGACGCTCAGAATCCCTGCCGTGCGGCGTTTCCCGGCGACTGTGCCTGCTCTGCAACAGCATTTCGGAGAGAAGTAGCTATAGTCCGGGACATCAGATCACACGGACTTCAGTGCGCTCGCGCCTTCCAGACAGACCAAAGCTTGGGGAATTTAAGATGAAGAAGATTTTGCTCGCACTGACCGCGGTTGCCGCGATGACCGGTTCGGCCTCGGCCGCTGACCTTGGCGCCCGCCCCTACGTGAAGGCCCCGATGGCTGCTCCCGTCGCCAGCTGGACCGGCTTCTACCTCTTCGGCGGCGCCGGCGGCGGTCTCTCGGCCTCTGACCAGCGCGTGCAGACCACGGTCGGCGCAGTTCCCCTGACGATCGATCAGCGCCAGGGTGGCTCGGGCTGGTTTGGCACCGTCGGTCTCGGCTACGACTGGCAGTTCAGCGGCACCTGGGTCGCCGGTGTGTTCGCTGACGGTCAGTTCGGCAGCATCCGTGCTACGATTCAAGATCCCCTGCTCTTCGGCGGCATCACCGGCAACCAGAAGCTGGAAGACTCCTGGGCTGCGGGCGTGCGCCTCGGCTGGCTGGTTGCTCCGAACGTTCTCTCCTACGTTAACGGCGGTTACTCGGGCGCCCACTTCGGCAGCACGAACTTCATGACCTTGGCTGGCGTTCCCGCCGGTGTTCATCTCAACGGTTACAATCGCAACGGTTGGTTCGTCGGCGGCGGCGTCGAGAACAACCTGAACATCTTCGGCATCCAGTCGCCCGGCTGGTTCATGAAGACCGAATATCGTTCGTCCTTCTACAACGCCAAGACCCAGGACATCCTGACCGATGTCGGCAACGTCGCGGTCGGTCAGAGCATCCGCGCCAACACCTGGAACCAGACGATCTCGACTTCGCTGGTTTACCGCTTCAACTGGACCGGTCCGGTCGTCGCGAAGTACTGATCCGATCTGACCTAATCTTCAGACGTCAAAGCCCCGGCATGGTCCGGGGCTTTTTCGTTTGGGGTTATCGAGCGCCCAAGCTGGCCTTCAGCAATCCGAGCGCTCACCTCCGTCCTTGTCCCAAACCATTGTATCTAAATCGAAGCCGGCTACTGTGTAGGCCAAGCTTTCGTGAGCGCAGACGTCATTGATGGACCGCGTCACGACAGAAGCGGACCCATGGGGAGGAATGCATGCGCAGATTTCTGCTTGTAGCAGGCCTGTTTGCCCTCGCCGTCGGGCTGCTCTGGATCGGACAGGGCACGGGCACCGTCGCGTGGCCGCGATCGAGCTTCATGGTCAACCAGTTGCAATGGGCCGGCTATGGCGCAGCCATGGCCGGCTTCGGGCTGGTGCTGATCTGGCAGAGCAACCAATAGAAGAAACCAGGGAATAGCAGCATGACAACCAGTCGGTTCGATCTCCGCGGCAAGGTCGCGATCGTCACGGGAGGCAATGGCGGCATCGGGCTCGGCATGGCCCGTGGCCTCGCCGACGCCGGCGCCAACATCGCCGTGGTCGGACGCAACGAAACCAAATCCGCCGCGGCCGTCGCCGATCTCAGTCAACGCGGTGTGAAGGCGATCAGTGTTCCCACCGACGTCACCGACAAGGCTGCAATCGCCGCGATGATCGAGCGTGTCGTCGGGGATCTCGGCCGCATCGACATCCTCGTCAACAATGCCGGCATGAGCATCCGCAAGCCGCCGCACGAGCTCGAGCTCGACGAGTGGAATACGGTGATCAACACCAACCTCACCAGCGCCTTCCTGTGCTCGAAGCTGGCCTATCCGGCGCTGAAGGCGTCCGGCAACGGCAAGGTGATCAACATCGGCTCGATGATGTCGATCTTCGGCGCGAGCTTCGCGACGGCCTACGCGGCGAGCAAGGGCGGCATCGTTCAGTACACGCGCGCCTGCGCCAATGCGTGGGCGCCCGACAACATCCAGGTCAATGCCATCCTCCCGGGCTGGATCGACACCGACCTGACCCGCGGCGCGCGGCAGCAGGTATCAGGATTGCACGAGCGGGTGCTGGCACGCACGCCTGCGGGGCGGTGGGGCGACATCGACGATTTCGCCGGCATCACCGTGTTTCTTGCCTCGTCCGCCTCCAACTTCGTCACCGGCACCGCGATCCCCGTCGACGGCGGGTTCTCGGTGATGGCGTAGGCCGTACGCGATAATCTGCACACAAAAAAGAAGCCCCGGACAATGCCGGGGCTTTTAAATTTGGGCAGTGATCGTCTTTTATGGCTGCTTGGTCGTTCGTTGACCCACTCAGTAGCGGGCGATGACCGGCGCGTCGAACTTGTAGCTGGCGCGCACGACGGCCCACTGGAGATCGCGCGGCTTGGCATCGAAGCTGTAGTTGCCCGACGTGCCGCCAAGTTGATAGGTCTGGCTGGCGAAGGCGGCGTAGTTGTATTCGAGGCCGACGATCCAGTTGCGGGTGATGCCGTATTCCCAGCCGGCACCGACGGTCCAGCCGTTGGCCCAATGGGTCTGACCGCCAGAACCGGTGGCCACGCCGACCGTGTCGGTGACCGAGAGACGGTTGTTCACGCCGGCATAGCCGCCCTTGATGTAGAACAGGTTGTTCTGCACGGCGAAGCCCGCGCGACCGACGACGGTGGCAAGCACATTGGCGCGCCAGGAGAACACGTCGTCACCCGCGCCAAACGCGGTGTTCAAGAACGAGCCCTTGTTGTCGAGGCCCGAGATCGTGCCTTCCATACCGAACACGTAGTTGTTGGCCTGCCAGTTGTAGCCGATCTGGGCGCCGCCCAGGATGCCGGAGTTGCGCTGACGGTAGCCCTGCCCCGGGGTCAGATCGCCGAACGGTGCGCCGGTCCCGTTGTTGATGAACTGCTCGTTGGTCCATGCGCCGCCGATGTGGCCGCCGACATAGAAGCCGGTCCAGTTGAACATCGACTCCATATAGGCCGGCGCCTTTGTGTAGGGCCGTGCACCGAGATCGGCGGCGGAAGCGGCGCCGGTCGAAATCAGAGCGGTCGTGCAGGCGAAGGCGGCAATCAACTTGTTACGCATGGTACACCCCGTGTCCTTTGATGGGTGCACGCTCACACGCAGGTCTTACTCAAATTTGAATCAAGACAGTTAAGACGTTGGATTGGCAAGCAGCGCGCCTTTAATCCGTTTGCGCTGTTGCACGCAGGCAACGCGCCGAGCGCGATTTAACGCCGCGTTATCCCTACCGGGTCCTTGCGCTACCGTGCCGGCGCAGCCTTCGACTGCACGTGCTCGGGCCGGACGCCAAGGGCGAGCAGGCGCGCCGGAATGCCCTGGAGCCACGGCAGCGCGGTGATGAGGCGCAGGACCAGCGGCACTTTCAGCGGCCGGTCGTCGCCCTGCAAAGCGCTGCTGATGATATTGTTCTGCACGATCATCTGCATTCGCTGCGTCATCTTCACCGGGAATTCGCGGCGACGGCGCACGGCATCGAGCTCGTTCTCCGACGGGCAGCCGCGCTGCAGCTTGTCCGCCAGCAGGTTTGCGGTCGCGACCGCATCCTGCACAGCGAGATTGACGCCGACGCCGCCGACCGGCGACATCGCATGTGCGGCGTCGCCGATCAGAAGCAGGCCCGGCCGCGTCCAGCGCGGCAGGCGGTTGATCGCGACGGTGAGCAGCTTGAAATCGTCGAAGCTCTTCACATCCGCGATGCCGCTCTTCAGGACCGGCGCCATGCGAACGACGTCGTCGAGCAGCGCCTGCAATCCCCTCGCCTTCACCGCGTCGTATCGTCCCTTGGCGATGACATAGGCGCATTGCCAATAGTCGCCGCGGTCGAAGGTGATCATCATCTTGCCGGGCTCGACGCGCGCGAACAGGTTTTCGGTCTCGTTCGCGTTGCGGCCGACGCGGAACCACAGCACGTCCATTGGCGCGCCGATCTCCTCGACCTCGAGGCCGGAACGCTGGCGCACGGTCGAATGCCGACCGTCACAGGCGATGGTGAGATCGGCTTCGATGTCCACGATACCGTCCGGCGTATTCGCCCGCACGCCGGCGATGGTCTCGCCGTGGCGGATCAGATCGACCGCCTCCGTGTTCATCATCACCTTCAGCGAGGCGAAGCGCTGGCCGGCCTCGCGCAGGAAATTCAGGAAATCCCATTGCGGCATGAAGGCGATGAAGGGGAACTTGGTGCGGAGGCGGCTGAGATCGGCGATGCGAACGGGGGTACCGCCGAACAGGCCGTCCATCTTCTGCAGGCGCTGATGCGGCAGCTTCAGGAATCCGTCGATCAGACCGAGCTCGTCCATCACCTGGAGGGTCGAGGGATGCACGGTGTCGCCGCGGAAGTCGCGGAAGAAATCCGCATGCTTCTCCAGCACGACGACATCGATGCCGGCGCGCCCCAAGAGATAGCCGAGCATCATGCCCGCCGGTCCGCCGCCGACGATGCAACACTGGACCTTCAACGAAGAGCCCTGGGGATTCTGCGACGTATCGGGTTTCACGGCCGGGTCCTCATTTACGGGTCAAGGTTTGCGTGCAGTGCAGCAAACAAGATTCATTTGCCGCAGTTGTGAATGGCCGTTAGCCTTGCCGTCAATTCCGACTCATTCAGGAAATTGCAGTGCAGACAATCCTCATACTGCTCGGCGTCTGGATCCTGATCAACGTGCTTTTCGTCTTGATCATGATCGCACCGCGCAGGCCGCCGCTTGCGCCGGTGCGCATCGAACACAACGGTTATCCCTACGAGGAGTAGGACAAGCTCAAGCGCTTCATCAGGAAGCGGGTAGCAAAAGCGTGCGCGACGCCTTCGCCCGCGTCATCAGTTGTTGCTGCGGTTCGCGCTGCGGAAGCTCTTGATCTCCGACACGCTGCCGTCGCGATAGGTCAGCTCCACCGAGATGAACTGCGTTGCCGGCGCGAGCTTCATGTAGAGCGGCATGCCGGCGCTGATCGCGCTGGGATCGCGCATGTCGCAGCCCGGCATCTTCAACAGCTGGTTCGGAACGGCGGTGTCGATGCCGATGCGCACCTCGCGGATGGCGCAGCGGTAGGACACGAGGTGCGTGTAGTAGACCAGCAGCCCGTTGAACTCGCGGAATGACAGCCAGCTCGTCGCGGTCATGTCGAGGATCTTGCGCTGGTCGCGGATCAGCGCGGCTTCGGGATCGAACCTGATCGGGAATGGGCCCTGCATGTCACCGGACTGGTCGACATAGCGGACCTCGATGGTGCCGGCCTGCGCGTCCGGCGGCAATTCGATCGATGGGTTCGGCATCCTCTTGCGCGTGCGTGGGTCGAGCGTATCGATGAAACCGGTTTCGCGGAAATCGCCATTGCCGGCCATGCGCCAGGAAACGCCGAGGGTCGGATCGGCAAAGGAGAACACCACGCTCCAGCCGCCATTGTGGCGCGAGAAGCTCGCGATCGGCGCGTTGGTGGTCTCCTCCTTCGGCACGCGCGGCACCGACACCGGTGGCAGCGCCGCGAGCTTCTGCGCCGGCGGATCGGCCGGGCGCGCGGCGGCGTCCTTGGCGATGCCGCTGAGGAAGACGTCGTCGACCATCTGATCGAAATAGACCGGCACCTGCCTGTGCTTGACGGTGTCGGCCATCTCGCTGACGAGACGGCGCGTACGCTGCGCCACTTGCACCAGGTTCTCGCCGGGCTGGAGCAACTCCTTGGCGAAGGTGCGCGTGAACACCGAATTGGGATTGGCGTCGTCGTTGGAGAGCCGGTCGAGCGCGGTCTGGCGCGGGCCCGCGGAGAAGACCGAGAACACGCCTTCGGGCAGTTGCACCATCGGGGCAAGCCCGCCGCCACCGGCGACGGCGCGGGTACCTTTGCGCTCGAACGGGTTGTTGCGGCAGGCGTCGAACACCAGGATCGAGGTTCGCGCCTTCTTGTTCTGGAGGCGCTCGACGATGCGATCGGCCAGGATGGAGGCATCACGCACCAGCTCTTCCTGCCCTTCCGTCGCCGCCGGCACGTCCGTCGGCAGCAGATAGTTCTGGCCTGCGATTTCGAAGCCGTGGCCGGCATAGAAGAAGAACGCGGTGTCGCCGGGCTCGATCGTCCGATCGAACGCGAGCAGCGTCTCCGAAAATTGCTGCCGGCTCTGGTTTTCGGCGACCATCACCGAGAAGCCGAGCTGCTTCAGCGTATCGCCCATGGTGCGGGCGTCGTTGACCGCCTTGAGCAGTTTCGGAACGTTCCTGTAGTCGTTGTTGCCGACGACGAGCGCAACGCGCTTCTCGGCACAGGCGGGAAGCGCGATACCGCTGAGGCCGGCCGCGAGGCCAAGCGCTGCCAGTACTCTGAAAAGCCGACGCGTCATCGAAAATCCCTCAAGAACGGCCCACGCCGGTTCCTTCGAACAGCGGTTCATGGGAACCGCGTCGTTGATGTGATAGTCGGCCCAGCCACATCGCTGGTTCAACAGCCCTGAGGAGTCAGGTCTGTCGTCTAGCCTATGGTAGATGCCACCGGAATCTGCTTTTTCTCGGTGAATTCTTGTGGGCAATTCCGCTGGAAGTGGGGGCCGCCGTGTATCGCTGGTGCACCGACGAGGTCGAGCCGCACGACCGCTTCGACTTTTGGCGCGAGGTGCGCGCCAAGGGCCTGTTCGGCGTCACCGTCGAACTCGAACGCGAACGCCGCGCGGACTTCTTCGGCGAATTCTCGCTGCGCCAGCTTGGCGGAGCCGGCCTGGTCGAGCTGAAGGCCTCCCATTACACGGTCGAGCGCAGCACGACCGACATCTCTCACGCGCCGGGCGACAGCCTCTGCGTCTATCAGCAGCTCGGCAGCGGCGCCTGGTTCGGCGGCATGCGCGGCAGCGACTTCACGATCGCCAATGGCAGCTTCGCCACCAGCCATACCGACCAGCCCTATCGCGCGGAGCCGCTGGGCACGGGAGGCTTCCACCTGCGAATCCTGAAGGTACCGCTGAGCGGCCTCTCCACACAGGACAAGCGCATGCGCGAGCTTGCGCCCCGGACGTTCGACGATTCCACCCTGACGCCTCTGCTCGGCGCCTGCTTTGCCGATCTCGGCCAGGTTGCCGCGGGTGATGACGGCGCCGCCGATGCCGCTTCCCTCGTCCAGGCTTTAGCCCATCTGGCGCTGATCGAGCGCGGCATCCTGCGGCCCGGCAGCCGCCTCGGGCAGGCCGCACTGCGGACCGCCCGGCTCTCGCACGCACGGCGCCTGATCGCGCGTCACCTGCAAGACCCAAATCTGGCGCCGACGATGGTGGCCGACCTGCTCGGCGTCTCCGTGCGTCACCTGCATATGTTGTTCGAAAGCGCGGCCAGGAGTTTTTCGCAAACCGTGACGGACGAACGCCTGAACCAGAGCCGCCGTTTGATGCGCGAAGCCCCGGAGCGGCTGATCGCCGACATCGCGACCTCCTGCGGGTTCGACAGCCTCGCGACCTATTACCGGGTCTTCAATGCCGCTTACGGGATGGCGCCCGGCGACTTCCGCGCGCAGGGGCCGGAGGGGGGCTAGCCGACGTTTGGGCCGTTCCGGCCGATCGCCGGATTGGGCGGAAAACCGCAGCCGCGCCCGCTATTTGGGCGAAAACCTCAGGTTTTTTAGGGCCTTCCCGCGCCTGCTCCATTGACTTTGGCCGATTCCGCCCTATGTTCCGTGGCGACGCGGCTCAGATCGAAGAGCGATTCCTGAGCCTGGCGCTTTGTTCGCGTGAGTCAGCACCCCCAGCTTCTTTGAGAGCGCGCCGTTTCGGGGTGGAACGCGACAGCCTTATTACCCTCGATTCCGAACGGCGGTTTCGACCAGAGGCTCAATGTCTTTTACCCATCTCGGACTATCCGAAAAAGTCCTCGCCGCAGTGGCGGCCACCGGTTACACCACCCCCACCCCCATTCAGGAACAGGCGATCCCTCACGTCCTCGCTCGCAAGGACGTGCTCGGCATCGCCCAGACCGGCACCGGCAAGACCGCAGCCTTCGTGCTGCCGATGCTCACCATCCTCGAAAAGGGTCGCGCCCGGGCGCGCATGCCGCGCACCCTGATCCTCGAGCCGACCCGCGAACTCGCGGCGCAGGTGAAGGAAAACTTCGACCGCTACGGCGCGGGTCAGAAACTCAACGTCGCCCTCCTGATCGGCGGCGTTTCCTTCGGCGACCAGGATGCCAAGCTGACGCGCGGCGTCGACGTGCTGATCGCTACTCCCGGCCGCCTGCTCGACCACACGGAGCGCGGCGGCCTGCTGCTCACCGGCGTCGAGCTGCTCGTCATCGACGAAGCCGACCGCATGCTGGACATGGGCTTCATTCCCGACATCGAGCGCGTCTGCAAGCTCGTCCCGTTCACGCGGCAGACCTTGTTCTTCACCGCGACCATGCCGCCGGAGATCCGGCGCATCACCGAAACCTTCTTGCATAATCCGCAGAAGGTCGAGGTATCGAAGCCCGCCACGACCGCTGTCACCGTTACGCAGTGTCAGGTCCCGGCCGGGCGCGAGGCGCATGAGAAGCGCGATCTGCTTCGCCGATTGCTGCGCGAGGCCAAGGATCTTCAGAACGCGATCATCTTCTGCAATCGCAAGCGCGACGTCGCCGTCGTTCACAAATCGCTGCAAAAGCACGGCTTCAGCGTCGGCGCGCTGCACGGCGACATGGACCAGTCGGCCCGCACGGCGGCACTCGAGCAGTTCCGCAAGGGCGAGCTGCCCCTCCTCGTCGCATCCGACGTCGCCGCCCGCGGCCTCGACATCCCCGAGGTTAGCCACGTCTTCAATTTCGATGTTCCCCACCATCCCGACGACTACGTCCACCGCGTCGGCCGCACCGGTCGCGCAGGCCGGTCCGGCATGGCGATCTCGCTCGTCACGCCGCTCGACCAGAAGTCGATGGTGGCGATCGAAAAGCTGATCGGCCAGAGCATTCCGCGCGCCGAAGGCGATTTCGAAGTCCGCACGGATGCTTCCGATGCTGGCGAGCGTCCGCGCGAGCAGCGCGGCCGTGAACGTTCAGGCGGCGCTCGCGGCAAGCCGCAACGCGGCCGTGATCGTGAGCGCAGCCACGAGCCGCGCGAACCACGTGGCGAGGCACAGCCTTCAGCCGAAGCACGACCCGCTCCCGAAGCAAGGCCCGTTTCCGAAGCGAGGCCCGCGCGCGAGGCAAGGCCTCCGCGTGAAGCCAGACCTCCCCGTGAAGGCAGACCTGCGCGTGAAGGCAAGCCATCATCCGAGCCGCGTGACGGGGCGCGCCAGCAGGCCAATCCGTCGCATGTGCCATCGATCGGCCGTCCCGAGCCGCGTCGGCAACGCGAGGCCGACAGCGAGCCGGGCGACCACTCGCATCTGCCGGCATTTCTGCTGCGTCCGGTTCGCTCCCCCGCCGGGGCCTGAAGCACGATGTGCTCCGGCTTTGGTTGAAACCAAGCCGGCGCGCACTTTTTCGGATGCATTCGTGGACGTATATTTACGGGGCGTTCACGATCGTCCGTTAGCCTACGAACATAATTTAAGTATTGCTGCGGTCGACGGCGCGCCGATCGTTGTGGGGTATGTTCCGTGGTCAAGGTGCTCGACGAACACGAACGCACGATGGCGTTCGCCGAGGTAGCGCTCGGTCAGATCCGGTCGCTACGGCAGACGGCAATTCCCCGCAATTACGAGATCTGGTACGTCTACGCCACCGGCTACAACGCCCCGCTCAACAAGATCATCAACGAGACGCTGGCGCGGAGCGGCAAGCTGACCGAAGCCGATCTCGATCAGATCTACGAGACCTACCTCTCCCACATCAAGACCACCGACCGCATCGACAAGGTCGGCGCGCGCGTCATCGGCGAGATCGACGACGTGATGAAGGTCCTGGGCGACGCGCTCGGGATGACCGGCTCCTACGATGCCAGTCTGTCGGGCGCGACCGAAAAGCTGTCATCGGCCAAGAGCCGCGAGCAGATCAAGTCGATCGTCGAGACGCTGCTGCGTTCCACCAGCGAGATGCGTGAGACCAACAAGGCACTGGAAGACCGGCTGACGCTCTCGAAGAGCGAGATCAGCAACCTCCAGCAGAGCCTGGAGGCGATCCGCGCCGAGAGCCTGACCGATCCGCTGACGGGGCTCGGCAACCGCAAATATTTCGATCGCATGATCGACATGGCCGTGCAAGGCGCGCTCGCCTCCGGCGAGCCGCTGTCGCTGCTGCTGGTCGACATCGATCACTTCAAGTCGTTCAACGATTCCTACGGCCATCTCACCGGCGACCAGGTGCTCCGGCTGGTCGGCCTGTCGCTGAAGCAGACCATCAAGGGCCAGGACATCACCGCCCGCTATGGCGGCGAGGAATTCGCGGTCGTGCTGCCCAACACCGCGCTGCGCCAGGCCCTCACGGTGGCCGATCACATCCGCCGCGCGGTGATGGCCAAGGAATTGAAGAAGAAGTCGACCGGCGAAATCCTCGGCCGCGTCACCATCTCCGTCGGAGTCTCCATGCTCAAGCAGGGCGACGACACCGAGGCGCTGATCGAACGCGCGGATGCCTGCCTTTACGCCGCCAAACGCAACGGCCGCAACCGCGTGATCTGCGAGGCCGATCCGGAATTCGCGGTCGAGACGCACAACCGGGTGGCGTGACGCCGAAGCCGCGCACCGCCACCCGCGCTTGACATTCTGACCTGACGAACGACATCTCCCTCGCCGCCTTGAGGTGTCCGCCCGCGCGCATCCGGAGGACTTGTCGTCTTGCCCAATCCGCATGATTTTCACTCACCGCAACCGTCCTACACCAGGGACGAGCTGCTGAGATCGAGCGAGGGCGGCTATTTCGGCCCAGACAATGCGCAATTGCCGGCGCCGCCGATGCTGATGATGGACCGCATCACGGAAATCAGCCTGGACGGCGGCGAGTTCGGCAAGGGCCACATCGTCGGCGAACTGGACATCGCGCCCGGCCATTGGTTCTTCGATTGCCACTTTCGCGGCGATGCCACGATGCCGGCGTCTCTGGGGCTGGATGCCATGGGCAGATGGTCGGCTACTGGCTGGGATGGTCGGGCTCCCCGGGCAAGGGCCGCGCCATCGGCGTCGGCGAGGTCGCGTGCACGGGCGAGGTCACACCGAACGCGCAACGCGTGCGCTACGAAGTCTCCATGAGGATGGTCCGGCGCGGCAAGCTGGTGCTCGGTATTGCCGACGGTCGCGTGCTGGCCGACGGCATCTGCGTCTTCACCGCCAAGGACATGCGGGTTGGTCTGACCAAAGCCGTGGAGTGAACCTCAAGCCCTTCGCGTGGCGCGCTTGCGGGCCGGGCTCTTCTTGCCGACTTTCTTCGCCGCTTTCGCAGGCCTGGCGACCTTCTTCGCCGGCTTGTTCGCTGGCTTCTTTACCGCCTCCTTCGCCTTGGGTCGCTTCTTCACGTTGGCGCGCTGGGCGGCGGCGAGAGCCGCCCTCGCCCATTGCGCGAGTTCCGCGGAATCGTCGAACAAGCGCGCGGGCAGCTCCCAATAGGAGTTCACCACCACGGTCTTGGCGCGGGTCGCGTATTGGAACGGCTTCGAGCCCTCCGCTTCAAAATCCGGGATGGTCACCTCGTCGGCGCGGAAAAACAGGCCGGCGCGCAAGGCAAGCGCGAAGTTGATGCCGTCGGCGGAAATGCCGTAGCCGGAGAACATTTTCCGGATGGCGACGGGGCCGAAATCGGCGAACAGGTCGATCAGGAATCCGCGGTCCATGGGCAGGCTCTCTCGTGCCCCGGACGCAGCGCAGCGTGAAACGGTGCGCTGCTGAGCCGGGGCCCAGCGTCTTGTACTGGTGACCATAGCGTGGGTCCCGTCTCTGCGCAGCAACGCAAGCGCACTGCAGCGCGTCCGGGATACGAGAGCAACGTGAGAAAACTACCCGTCGATCTGCGCCGGACGCAGCTCGACCGACTCGCCGCAGCCGCAGGCGGAGATCTGGTTGGGGTTGTTGAAGACGAACTGGGCCTGCATCTTGTCGGCCTTGTAGTCCATCTCGGTGCCGAGCAGGAACAGTACGGCCTTCGGATCGATCAGGATCTTGACGCCCTTGTCCTCGACGACCTCGTCGGTCGGACGAACATCATGGGCGTATTCGACGGTGTAGGATTGACCGGCACAGCCGCCGTTCTTGACGCCGACGCGCAGGCCAACGATCTCGGAATCGGCGCGCTGGGTCAGCTCGTTGATGCGCTGGGCAGCAGCGTCCGTCAGCCGCATCACCTGCGGGCGGGGCCGCCGCGGCTTTGGAGTGGATGCTGGTGTCGAGCCCGACGATATCTGTGTCATGTCAGTGATGTGGTCCGTTGCCGAGCGAATTCAATGCCAAGGATCGAAAGCAGGTTACGCGTCACCACATATTGAGCACGAGGCGAGCCTCGTCACTCATGCGCTCCGGCGTCCAGGCCGGCTCCCAGACCACCTTGACGTCGACCACGCCGACGCCGGGAACGCTGGCGACCGCGTTCTCGACCATCGTCGGAAGCTCGCCGGCGGCCGGACAATTCGGTGTCGTCAGGGTCATCTGCACGTCGACCGAGCGATCGTCCTTGATCTCGACCTTGTAGATCAGGCCGAGCTCGTAGATGTCGGCCGGGATTTCCGGATCGAACACGGTCTTGAGCCCGGCGATGATCTCGGTGGTCAAACGCTCGGTCTCCTCAGGCGGCAGCGCCGACTGGGTCTCCATCGGATTGGCTTTGATTTCGGCCGTGTCACTCATGCGAACAAATCCCGCGCCTTCAACAGCGCCTGTGCCAGATGATCGACTTCTTCCCGCGTATTATACATGCCGAACGACGCCCGGCATGTGGCCGTGACGTTGAACCGCTCTAAAAGCGGCATCACGCAATGGGTGCCGGCGCGCACGGCGATGCCCTGGCGGTCGATCACGGTGGCGACGTCATGGGCGTGCGCGCCCTTGAGCTCGAAGGAGATGACCGGGCCCTTGCCCCGCGCCGTCCCGATCAGCCGCAACGAGTTGATCTCGCGCAGCTTGTCCTGGGCGTAGGTGACGAGATCGTGCTCATGCGCCGCGATCCGCTCCTTGCCGATCGAATTGACGTAGTCGATGGCGGCGCCAAGTCCGACGGCCTCGACGATCGCCGGCGTGCCGGCCTCGAATTTGTGCGGGGGATCGCCATAGGTGACGACATCGCGCGAGACCTCGCGGATCATCTCGCCGCCGCCGTTGAACGGGCGCATCGCGACCAGGTGGTCGTACTTGGCCCAGAGCACGCCGATGCCGGTCGGACCGTAGACCTTGTGGCCGGTGAAGACGTAGAAGTCGCAGCCGAGGTCCTGGACGTCGACGGGCAGATGCACGGCGCCCTGGCTGCCGTCGACCAGCACGGGAATGCCGCGGGCGTGGGCGATCTTCACGACGTCCTTGACCGGAACGATGGTGCCGAGCGCGTTCGACATCTGCGTGATCGCGACCAGCTTGGTCTTCGATGTCAGCAGCTTTTCGAATTCGTCGATGAGGAAATTGCCCTCGTCGTCGACCGGCGCCCATTTGATCACCGCACCATGGCGTTCCCGGAGGAAATGCCAGGGCACGATGTTGGAATGGTGCTCCATGATCGAGATGACGATCTCGTCGCCTTCTTTGATGTTCGGTTCACCCCAGGACGAGGCGACGAGGTTGATCGCCTCGGTCGCGTTGCGGGTGAAGATCACTTCCTCGGTCCGGGCAGCGTTGATGAACTGCGCCACCTTGGTGCGGCCGCCCTCATAGGCTTCGGTCGCGGCATTGGCGAGGTAATGCAGGCCGCGATGCACGTTGGCGTATTCGGAGGTGTAGGCCTGCGTCATGCGATCGAGCACGGCGCTCGGCTTCTGTGCCGAGGCGGCGTTGTCGAGATAGACCAGCGGCTTGCCATAGATCTGCATGGCCAGCGCCGGAAAATCCTGGCGCACGCGCGCGACGTCGTAGGCGCCGTTCTTGACTGCCGGATGCGTGCTCATTGGCGCCGCTCCAGCCAGCGCTCGGCAATGCCGATCACGTGCTCGCGCAGATCATCGTCGGCGATCTGCTCGATCGCCTCGCCCACGAAAGCCTGGATCAGCAGCGCCTGGGCCTGCTTCTCCGGCAGGCCGCGCGCCTTCAGATAGAACAGCAGGCTTTCGTCGAGCGCACCGGCGGTTGCGCCGTGACCGCAGGAGACATCGTCAGCGAAGATCTCGAGCTCGGGCTTGTTGTCGGCCTCGGCTTCGTCCGAGAGCAGCAGCGCACGGATCATCATCTTGCCGTCGGTCTTCTGCGCATCGGGACGAACGATGATGCGGCCCTGAAACACCGAATGGGCGCGATCGTCGATCACGGCACGGAAGACTTCGCGGCTGACGCAATTCGGCACGGCGTGGTCGACGACCAGCGTGGTGTCGCCATGTTCGGTCTTCTGCAACAGGTTCACGCCGTTGACGGAGAGCTCACTGCCCTCGCCTGCCAGCGTGATGAAGCCTTGCAGGCGGCTGACCGCAGCACCGGTGGTCATGTTGAAGAAATTCAGCTTCGTGTTCGCACCGACCGTGACGAACTGCGAAGTGATGTTCACCGCGTCCGGCGAATCGTCCATCAGGCGGATATGCGCGACGTCGGCGTTGTCGCCGACCGAGAGGATGACGGCATCGTTGACCTGGTAAGCCTTGGCGCCGGCCGCGACAAAGGTCTCGATGATGGTGGCACGAGCGGCCTTCCCGACGGCGACCTGCGAGCGGGTGAAAGCCGACGCGGAAGACGCAACCGCGATGTGAATGACCTGAATCGGCGCGGACAGCTGCACGCCGTCGGCGATATCAACCACGACACCGTCGGTCGCCATCGCCGCGTTCAGCGCGATCACCGCATCGGTCGCCGCGGTCTTCAACAGACCGGAATCCTTCTCCAGCGTCTCCCGCAACGTCTTAAAGCCCGCCTCGGAGGCCAGCGCCTTGACGTCAGAGAGATCGGCAGCGAACACGCCATCGACCAGCACCAGCTTGCGGGCGCCAGCGATCGCATGCGCCTTCACCGCGTCTGCGGCCCGCTTCAACGCAGCCGCATCGGGCGCAGCCGCGAGCGGCAGCACCTCGCCGACCAGCGCGCGCAGATCGGTGTACTTCCACTCCTCGATCCGGCGGTGCGGCAGGCCGAGACGCTCGTAGGTCTCGAACGCCTCGCGGCGCGCCGCGATCACGGAAGGCGAACCCGGCAGACGGCCTTCGGCGCTGGCGAACAGATCGCTCACCGCGCGGCCGTTTCCGGTCTTTGCCACAGCAACGTTCATCGCAAAATTCCTTACGCGGCATCCTCGAACTGGGCGTAGCCGGACGCTTCCAGCTCCAGCGCCAGTTCCTTGCCGCCGCTCTTCACGACACGCCCCTTCGACATCACGTGCACGATGTCGGGAACGATGTAGTTCAGCAGCCGCTGATAATGGGTGATGACGACCATCGCGCGCTTGGGCGAATGCAACGCGTTGACGCCGTCGGCTGCGATGCGCAGCGCGTCGATGTCGAGACCGGAATCCATCTCGTCCAGGATGCACAGGCTCGGCTCGAACAGCGCCATCTGCAGCACCTCGTTGCGCTTCTTCTCGCCGCCGGAAAACCCGACATTGACGCCGCGCTTGAGCATGTCTTGCGGGATGTTCAGCGACTTCGAGACTTCGCGGACCTTCTTCAAAAAGTCGGGCGTCGAATATTCGTTCTCGCCGCGCGCCTTGCGCTGCGCGTTTAGTGCGGTGCGCAGGAAATTCATGGTGGAGACGCCGGGAATCTCGACCGGATACTGAAACGCCAGGAACACGCCCTTGGCGGCGCGCTCGTTCGGGGCCATCGCGAGCAGGTCTTCGCCCTTGAACAGGATCTCGCCGTCGGTGACCTCGTAACCCGGTTTGCCGGCGATGACGTGGGACAGCGTCGACTTGCCGGAACCGTTCGGCCCCATGATCGCGTGGATCTCGCCCTCGTTCACGGTCAGCGTCAGCCCGTGGAGGATCTCACGTTCCTCGACACGAACCTTCAGGTCTTTCACTTCAAGCAAAGCCATCTTGGTGTCCAGTTTATTCAAATGATGCATGGGGCGCGCAATGCGCGCCGCGAGGGTCGGCGCTAGCCGACCGATCCTTCCAGCGAGATCGAGATCAGCTTCTGCGCTTCCACCGCGAATTCCATCGGCAGTTGCTGCAGCACGTCCTTGACGAAGCCGTTGACGACGAGGCCGACCGCCTCCTCCTGCGTGAGGCCACGCTGGATGCAGTAGAACAGCACGTCCTCGGAGATCTTCGACGTGGTGGCCTCGTGCTCGAACGTCGCCGACGAGTTCTTGGCTTCGATGTAGGGTACGGTGTGCGCGCCGCATTTGTCGCCGATCAACAGCGAATCGCAGGCGGTGAAGTTGCGCGCGCCGGTCGCCTTGCGATGCGCCGTGACGAGGCCGCGATAGGTGTTCTGCGACCTGCCGGCGGCGATGCCCTTGGAGATGATGCGGCTCGACGTGTTCTTGCCGAGATGGATCATCTTGGTGCCCGAGTCGACCTGCTGATAGCCGTTCGAGATCGCGATCGAATAGAATTCACCACGCGAATTGTCGCCGCGCAGGATGCAGCTCGGATACTTCCAGGTGATCGCCGAACCGGTCTCGACCTGGGTCCAGGAGATCTTGGAATTGTTGCCGCGGCAATCGCCACGCTTGGTGACGAAATTGTAGATGCCGCCCTTGCCTTCCGAATTGCCCGGGTACCAGTTCTGCACCGTCGAATATTTGATCTCGGCGTCGTCGTGGGTGATGAGCTCGACCACGGCCGCGTGCAGCTGGTTCTCGTCGCGCTGCGGCGCGGTGCAGCCCTCGAGATAGGAGACGTAGGAGCCCTTGTCGGCGATGATCAGCGTGCGCTCGAACTGGCCGGTGTTGCGCTCGTTGATGCGGAAATAGGTCGACAGCTCCATCGGGCAGCGCACGCCCGGCGGCACGTAAACGAACGAGCCGTCCGAGAACACCGCCGAGTTCAGCGTCGCATAGAAATTGTCCGACGTCGGCACCACGGATCCCAGATATTTCTGCACCAGCTCGGGATGCTCGCGGATCGCCTCCGAGATCGGCATGAAGATCACGCCGGCCTTCTTCAGCTCGGCCTTGAAGGTGGTCGCAACCGAGACCGAATCGAACACGGCATCGACCGCGATCTTGCGCCTGTTAGGGTCTTCCTCGCCGGGCTTCGGCTCGACGCCTTCGAGCATGGCGACTTCGCGCAAGGGAATGCCGAGCTTCTCGTAGGTCTTGAGGATCTCCGGATCGATCTCGTCGAGCGAGGTGATCGTCTTCTTCGGCTTCGGCGCCGAATAATAATAGAGGTCCTGGAAGTCGATCTTGGGATAGTCGACGCGCGCCCAGGTCGGCTCGGTCATGGTCAGCCAGCGCCGATAGGCCTCGAGCCGCCACTGGAGCATCCAGGCGGGTTCGTTCTTCTTCTCGGAAATGAACTTGACGGTCTCTTCCGACAGCCCCTTGGGGGCCTTGTCGGACTCGATCAGGGTCTCAAACCCATAACGATACTGATCGACGTCGATGCGCTTCACGCGCTCGACCGTCTCTTGCACGGCTGGCATTCTATCCTCCGCTCGCGGTTTCAAGGACCGCGGTGGATCAACAAACTCGGACGACTATTACGATGTTTCTTGGCGGGACGCACGCGCTTAGAACCGTTCAAGCCGTGTTTCATCGCTTATCCCTTAAGTAGGGTATTACCGAGCTTTCGCCAAGCCTCTAACGCCCTGTTGATGTCATCCGGCTCCGTGGACCAGCCCAGACTGAGACGCACCGCTCCCTGGGCGACGGTGGGATCATACCCCATTGCCGACAAAACATGGGACGGCTGCACCTTGCCGGAGGAACAGGCGGAGCCTGAAGACACGGCGATGCCTTCGAGGTCGAAACCGATCACCGCGGTCTCGGCTTTCAGGCCGGGAGCGGTGAAAAGAACGGTATTGGGCAACCGCCTGACGTCACTTGAGAAGACCGTTGCGCCGGCCATGGAGCGAATGCTATTTTCCAAGCGATCTCTAAGGCTTGCCATGCGCTCCGCATCCTCCGGCAAAGCCTGAAGGGCGACCCGCACCGCTGCCCCGAAGCCGGCGATACCGGCGACATTCTCGGTCCCGGCGCGCCGGTTCAGCTCCTGCCCGCCGCCCCGCAGCAACGGCTCAAGTCCGGCCACGCCCTCGGCCACGACCAGCGCGCCGACCCCCTTGGGGCCGCCGATCTTGTGTGCAGAAAAGGTCGCAAGGTCTGCGCCGATAGCTTTGATATCGAAAGGAATTCTTCCAAGCACCTGGATTGCATCGACGTGCAGGAGGCCACCAGCCCCGTGAACGATTCCCGCGGCCTCGGCGATAGGCTGCAGCGCGCCGGTCTCGTTGTTGGCCGCCATGATAGAGACCAGCGCCGGCGAGCCGTCGCCGAGCAGCGCCTTCAAATGGCCGAGGTCGATCACGCCGGAGCGCGTGACCCGGATCTGGACGATCTTATCCGCTGGGAACCGGCCGCCCGCCAGCACCGAAGCATGCTCGACAGCCGAGACCAGAAGCCGCTCGACAGGCCCGCCAGAAGGCCCTCGAAAGCCCGGTGACAGCGCCAGCGCGTTGGCTTCGGTTCCCGCGGAGGTGAAAACCACGTTCCGCGGCAGCGCGCCTACGGCCACCGCGAGCGTGGTCCGTGCGTCCTCGACAAGCCGACGCGCCTTGCGCCCCTCGGCGTGCACCGAGGACGGATTGCCGATCAGCTCGTAGGCTGCGAGCATTGCGCTTCGCGCCTCGGCGCGAAGCGGCGTGGTCGCGTTCCAGTCGAGATAAACACGGCTCGGCATGACGTATTATATTACCATTCGGTCAGGGCTGCTTCGCGCGCTCTGGTACCCGACATGGGCCCGCAGGGAGCGCTTGGCAATCTCGATTCCCAATCGCGATCGCGCGATGACGGCCATCACACGCTAACGTCTTGAGCGGATTGCGGGATGTTCAAGATGCTTGCTTTTTGACCCTCGCCTCATGTTAGAACGCGCGCGTCAGTTCGCCGCGCGCCGCTCGCGCATCATCCGAGGGCGCCGCTCCACCCTTCCATTCGCGGTTTGATCGGCCAGCAGCCGATGAAATCCGCACAATCGGTTGATTGTTGAAGAGCGTCTTCAAGGGATCAATCAAGAGATCATCATGCCTGAAGTTATTTTCACCGGCCCCGCCGGCCGTCTCGAAGGCCGCTACCATCCGGCCAAGCAGAAGAACGCGCCGATCGCGATGGTCCTGCATCCGCATCCGCAGTTCCACGGCACGATGAATCATCAGATCATCTACCAGTGCTACTATGCGTTCGCGCATCGCGGCTTCTCGGTGCTGCGATTCAATTTCCGCGGCGTCGGCCGCAGCCAGGGCTCGTTCGACCACGGCACCGGCGAATTGTCGGACGCGGCCGCGGCGCTCGACTGGGCGCAGACCATCAATCCCGAAGCGCGCGCCTGCTGGGTTGCCGGCTTCTCCTTCGGTGCCTGGATCGGCATGCAGCTGCTGATGCGCCGTCCGGAGGTCGAGGGCTTCATCTCGATCGCGCCGCCCGCCAATCTCTACGACTTCTCGTTCCTCGCGCCCTGCCCGTCCTCGGGCCTGATCGTGCATGGCGAGAAGGACGCGGTGGTGCCGCCCAAGGACGTCAACACCCTGGTCGAGAAGCTGAAGACGCAGAAGGGCATCGTGATCGACCAGCAGGTCATCCCCGGCGCCAATCATTTCTTCGACGCCAAGCTCGAGCCGCTGATGGAAACCATCACCGCCTATCTCGACATGCGCCTCGCCAACGTGCGCTGAGGCCTCGTCGCTAAGCCCCTGTAGCCCGGATGGAGCGAAGCGAAATCCGGGTAGGAAACTAAAGCTCGGCATTAGGCCAGCTTGAGCGCGACGATTCCCATCAAGACGAGCGCGATGCCCGCAAGCTTCATCGCGCTCAAGGTCTCGCCGAACAGCACGACGCCCATGACGAAGGTGCCGGCGGCGCCGATCCCGGTCCAGACCGAATAGGCGACGCCGACCTCGAGCACCTTCAAGGCACGCCCGAGCAGGACAACGAAGGCGGCGAGCAGCACGAGCGAGACGATGCTCCAGCCAGCCCGCGTATAGCCCTCCGCATATTTCATCGAGATCGCCCAACCGACATCGAGTGCTCCGGCGATCACCAGCATCAGCCAGGCCATGGACTGCGACATCCCGCGTGCTCAGGCCGCAAGCTTGAGCAGATGCGCGTCGTGGCGCACGAGGAAGGCGCGCAACAATTGCGGATAGTCTGCGCCGACGGCGGTACGGACGCTCGAACGCAGCGCCAGCTCGGCGCGCCACGCCCGCACCTTCGGCACATCGCGGAAAATGCCGTGCTCGGTCAGCTCGTCGAACAAATCGAAGTAGCGGAAGACGGGAGCGAACACGGCGTCGACCAGACTGAACGCTTCGCCAGCAAAATAAGGACCGGCACCGAGCGCCGCTTCGACCCGGGCGAATTTAGCGACGAGCGCCTGACGCTTGCTCTCGAAGGTCTCCGCATCGGTGGTGGTCTCCAGGCCCCAGAGGTCGCCGAGCACTGCCGAACCAAACTCCATCCACGCCCGGTGCTCGGCACGCTTCAAGGCATCCGCCGGATGCAGCTTCACACCGCCTTGCGTCTCCTCGATGTACTCGCAGATCACATTGCTCTCGAACAGCGCGACCTCGCCCTTCTCGCTCGTCACGACCAGCACCGGCACCTTGCCAAGCGGCGACAGTTTGAGAAACCAGTCCGGCTTGTTGGCGAGATCGATATCGACCCGCTCGAACGGGACGCCCTTCTCCTTGAGCGCGATCACCGCGCGCTGCACGTATGGACAAAGCTTGTGACTGATCAGTTTGAGTGAAGCGGTCATGGCAAAGATCCCGGCAGTTGATGCAACTGCATCCAATATAGATGCATCTGCATGTACTCGTCAAGTTCAATGCATTTGCATCAACCGCCATCGATCTCAGGATTACCTCAAGGCCGCGCGATCACCCCGCCCGTCATCGGCATCGGCACGCCCGTGGTCGCGGGATACGACAGCGGCAGGCCCTTCAGGCCGCGCGCGGCAAGGAAGCCGAAGGCCTGCGCCTCGATGGCGTCGGAGGCCCAGCCGACTGTCTCGGCGGCCTCAACAGTGGCGGACCCAACGCGCTCCCGCAGCATCTGGAGCATGGTCCGGTTGCGGGCGCCGCCGCCGCAGACGATCCAGCTTCGCGGCCTGCGTGGCAGCAACGGGATGATGCGGGCGACCGCGGCTGCGGTGAAGGCCGTGAGCGTCGCGGCGCCGTCGGCCGGCTGCACATCGCCGAGCTTCAGTGCGGCAAAATCGTTGCGGTCGAGCGATTTCGGCGGCGGGCTCGCGAAGAATGGCAACTGCAGCGCCCGCGCGATCCAGGCTTCGTCCGCCTTGCCGAGGGCTGCGAACTTTCCGTCCGCGTCGAACGCCTGATTCATGGTGCGGTACATGAAATCGTCGAGCAGCGCGTTGCCCGGACCGGTGTCGCAGGCGATCAGCGCATCGCTGCCGTCGATGTAGGTGATGTTGGAGACGCCGCCGATATTGACCACGACGATCGGCCCTTCGCGCTCCAGCGACTGGGCGAGCGCCCGATGATAGACCGGCACCAACGGCGCGCCCTGCCCGCCGGCCTCGACGTCGGCGGCACGGAAATCATGCATCACGGGGATGTGGATCGCCTTGGCCAGCGTCAGCGCGTCCCCGATCTGCACCGTCAGTCTCTTCTCGGGGCGGTGCAGCACGGTCTGGCCGTGGAAGCCGACGATGTCGATGTCTTCCGGCCTCATCCGGTTCTGGGCGACAAAGGCGGCAACCGCCTCAGCATGCGCCTGGGTCACCGCGCGCTCGGCCTCGGCCAAAATCCCCGGCCGGGCATCGCGCTGCGGCAGGTGCACCGCCTCGCTCAGCGCCTGGCGCAGCAGGTTGCGCTCCGCCGGGCTATAGGGCCGGTAGCCGGAGGGCCCGAATGCCTTCACCTGCTTTCCGTCGGTTTCGATCAGCGCGACATCCACCCCGTCCAGCGAGGTGCCGCTCATCAAACCGATTGCCGTCAGCATCATGGATCAGCGTCCTCAAGAGACCCTTCCGGCATGCCGATCTTGTGCCAGAGGGACACATCTTATAATGCCACAGGCCAAAGTGGCGGGCAGCAACCGAGTTCCCACGGAAGACCCTTAAATTGCTCCCGAAACAGTAAACCAAGAATTGTCAGGCGCGCCGACAAATGACTGCATTCAAATCGGATTTCCTCAACACGCTGCAGGAACGTGGATTCATCCACCAGTGCTCCGATTTCGAGGGGCTGGACGCACTCGCCACCAAGGGTGAGGTGACCGGTTACGTCGGCTACGATTGCACCGCCCGCTCGCTGCACATCGGCAATTACCTGACCATGATGATGCTGCACTGGCTGCAGGACTCCGGCAACAAGCCGATCACGCTGATGGGCGGCGGCACCACCATGGTCGGCGATCCCTCCGGCAAGGACGAGACGCGCGCGATCCGTTCCGTCGCCGAGATCGAGGCGAACAAGGAATCGATCCGCGGCGTGTTCGCAAAAGTGCTGCGTTATGGCGACGGCAAGAGCGACGCCATCATGCTCGACAATGCCGAGTGGCTGACAAAGCTCAACTACATCGAGATGCTGCGCGACGTCGGCCGGCACTTCTCGGTCAACCGCATGCTGACCATGGACTCAGTGCGCCTACGCCTCGAGCGCGAGCAGGAGATGAGCTTCATCGAGTTCAACTACATGATCTGCCAGGCCTACGACTATGTCGAGCTCGCCAGGCGGACCGGCTGCAACTTGCAGATGGGCGGCTCCGACCAGTGGGGCAATATCATCATGGGCGTCGATCTCGGCCGCCGCATGGGCACCCATCAACTGTACGCGCTGACAACGCCCTTGCTGACGACGGCCTCGGGGGCCAAGATGGGCAAGACCGCGCAAGGCGCAGTCTGGCTCAACGCCGACCAGTTCTCGCCGTATGATTTCTGGCAGTACTGGCGCAACACCGAGGATGCCGACGTCGGCAAATTCCTCAAGCTGTTCACGACGCTGCCGATGAGCGAGATCAGGAAGCTCGAGGCGCTCGGAGGCTCCGAGATCAACGAGGCCAAGAAGGTGCTCGCCACCGAAGCGACCGCGCTGCTGCATGGCCGCGATGCCGCGAACGAGGCGGCCGAGACCGCGCGCCGCACCTTCGAGGAAGGCGCGCTGGCCGAGAGCCTGCCGACCGTGGAAATTCCGCGCGGCGAGTTCGACGCCGGCCTCGGCGTGCTCAATGCCTTCGTCAAGGCGGGCCTCGTTGCCTCCAATGGCGAAGCACGGCGCCAGATCAAGGGCGGCGGCCTACGCGTCAATGACGAGCCCGTCACTGACGAGAAGATGGCGTTGTCGGCAGCCGACCTGACGCCGGAAGGCGTGGTCAAGCTGTCGTTCGGCAAGAAGAAGCACATCCTCCTCAGGCCTGCATAGGCGTATGAGCTTTTCGCTGCTTGTCAGGGCGCGCTGAAGCGCGCTCCCTGATCGGCAATGGACCAGAACACGCTAGAGGAACAGTCCAAGCAAGCGACCAGGGATCGCGTCACGGCGACGCCGCAGGGCGTCGTTCGCACCGCACTGGTGGTGCTCGCGCTCTGCTTCACACTCGCCGTGCTCGGCCGCGGCCTCAGCGAAAGCTTCACGGTCTTCCTGAAGCCGATCTCGGAAAACTTTGGGTGGGATCGAGCCCAGGTGGTCTCGATCTATTCGCTAACCTGGCTCGTCAGCGGACTGATGGCGCCGTTGGTCGGGCGCCTGTTCGATCATTCCGGACCGCGCATCGTCTATGCACTGGGCCTTTTGCTGCTCGGCTCGGCCTTCCTGATCGCAAGCCACGCGCAGTCACTCTGGCAATTCCAGCTCTCGATCGGACTCTGCGTCGGGATCGGCGTCGCCTTCATCGGCAATGTGCCGAACTCGATCCTGCTCGGCCGCTGGTTCGGCCCCAAGCTGCCGACCGCCATGGCGGTGGTGTACTCGGCCATGGGGGGCGGCGTGCTGGCGCTGCTGCCGGCCTCGCAGCTTTTGATCGATCATCTCGGCTGGCGCGAAACCTACCAGCTGTTCGGCTTCGCCGCGCTCGGCCTGCTGGTGCCGCTCATGCTGCTGCCATGGCGGCTGTTCGCCTCGGGCTCGCCGCATATCGCGAAGAAGACCGATCCGGATTTCGTCGATCACGGCTGGACCCTTCCGAGCGCGATGCGCCATCACGCCTTCTGGGCGCTGTTCTCGACCTTCTTCTTCACCGCGGTTGGCATGTACGCGATCGCCGCCCAGATCGTGGCCTATCTGATCGATGCCGGCTTTCCGCCGCTGCAGGCCGCGACGGCCTGGGGCTTCTCCGGCGTCGTGCTGGTGTTCGGCATGTTAGGGGTGTCAGCGCTCGACGGCCTGATCGGACGCCGGCCATCGGTGCTGCTCAGCTACGCGATCTCGATCCTCGGCATCTTCCTGCTGTGGCTGTTGCAATACTCCGCCAATCTCCTCCTGCTCACCGGATTCGTGGTCTGCTTCGGCAGCATGATGGGCTCACGTGGACCGCTGATCACGGCGACCGCGATGAAGATCTTCGGGGGCAAGCGCGTCGGCACCATCTACGGCACCATCTCGATCGGCAGCGGGCTCGGCTCGGCTTTCGGCTCCTGGAGCGGCGGCCTGATCCATGACGCGACCCATGGCTACAACGCGCTGCTCGCCTTCGCGCTTGCGAGCGTGGTGCTCGGGATGATCCCGTTCCTGGTCGTGCCCGCTTTGCGGCGCTAGGTCTCCTGAAGGTAACCTGCGGACATTCGCGTCACCGGGAAATTACGGATGGGCACGACGCGAATAGCTGCAAAAAAATGTGCATCGCGCGAGGCTGAAAGTCCCGGCTGCGGTGTTTTGTCCGACATGACAAAAATGTCAGCGCAAATTGCCCTTGGGTGGCTTGCAGGGCAGAACTGAATGCGGCTAGTCGCAAGCATTGGATGGAGGGCACAAACCAATGAACTTTCCCTATCTCGTTCGCTTTCAACCGGTTCTCTTGAGCCTGTTTCGCTTCATCACTGGACTCCTGTTGCTCCAGTACGGCATCGCCAAGCTTTTCAAATTTCCGGTGCTTCCCTACTTCGCAAACATCCCGCCGATCATCTACGCAGCCGGTACGCTTGAGCTCGTGCTTGGCGCGCTGCTGATGATCGGCCTGTTCACCCGCCTCGCGGCGTTCATCCTCTCGGGTGAGATGGCCTTCGCCTATTTCATGGGCCACATGTTCAAGGGCGAGACGCCGGTGTTCCTGCCGCTGCTCAATGGTGGCACCGCGGCGATCCTGTTCTGCTTCGCCTGCCTCTACCTCTCGGCAGCCGGCGGCGGCTCGGTCAGCGCCGATGCGGCGATGGGCAAGGACTAGCGGCACAACCGGCGGCGCGTTCGCGCGGCGCTGAGGCGTCAGCAATTGATTCGTGAATAAAGGGATGGCACCAGTACATTTACGGGTGCCATCTCAGCGCGAGCCCAGCACGTTCCAGACCAGGACGAGGACCGCGACCAGCAGCATCGACATGATGAGGCGGTGGACGAATCGGTTCATGTCCGCTCCCACCGGATTCGGTCGGGACTAAAGACCCACACAATCTTTCTCCCAGTTGACTTGCCATGCGCCGACACGGCGCTTTTCCGCATGGATGTTTGCGCATGCGGCTCGCGGACGCCGCTTGCGCGGCAGCCGTCGCACGCGTCCATTCATGATTGGTAAGAATTTCATGCTACCGACGCGAGCAACAATAACCATTCCGTCGAGGCCGTGATGAAGCTGCTGAGCCACCTCAAGATCCGCACCAAGCTCGCCAGCATGGTCTGTCTTTCGGCACTCACGGTCACGGCCATCATCGGGGTGTCGTCCGTGCTCAGCAAGAGCCGCATGCTGGAGGACCGCGTCCAGCAGATGCGGACCGCGGTCGATATGCTCCACAACCTCGCCCAATCACTCGAAGAGGAGGTCGGCGCCGGCAAGCTGACGCAGGCCGAAGCGAAGGTCCAGTTCCACCAGCGCGGCCGCCGCATGAGCTTCAATGGCGGCCAAGGCTATCCGGTAGTCTATAACGCCGATACGTCCCTCATCGTCAACGGCGCCAACCAGCAGCTCGAAGGCAAGATCACCGGTGCGAAGGACTCCAATGGCGTCCTGATCGCCGACGCCATTATCAAGGCCGGCGCTGAGACCGCACAGGGCGGCGTAACCTCCTATCTCTATCCCCGCCCCGGCCAGACGGAGCCGGTCCGCAAGACCGTGTTCGCGCGCAAATTCGCGCCCTGGAACGCGACGATCAGCTACGGCCTCTATGTCGACGACATCGACGCCGACGTGCGAGCCTTGACGCTGGAATTGGGGGCGATCGGCATCGGCCTGATGCTGCTGATGGCGACACTGTCCTGGCTGATTGCCCGCGACGTGCTCGGCGCGCTCGACCGCCAGAAGAACCGCATGCAGGCCATTTCCGAAGGCGCCATCGACGCCCCGGTCGAGGAGACCGGTCGCGGCGACGAGATCGGCCGCATGGCCGAGACCCTCGAAGTGCTCAGGCAGACCGCGCTGACGGCGCGCAAGCTGGAGGCCGAGCAGGTCGCCACCAAGGCCCGCAGCGAACAGGAGAAGCGTGACGCGCTGATCTCGCTTGCCGACCGGTTCGATGCCTCCGTCGGCCAGCTCGTCGGCCTGATGGCCTCGGGCTCCGGCGAGCTGGAGGTCACCGCCAAGTCGATGTCGTCGACCGCGGAAGGCACCAACCGCCGCGCCGCCGTCGTCGGCTCGGCCGCCACGGAAGCCAGCCAGCGCGTCCAGACGGTCGCGGCCGCCGCCGAGGAGCTCTCCTCCTCCATCACCGAAATCAGCCGACAGGTCGCGCAGTCCGCCGTGGTCACCGGCCGCGCCGTGGATAGCGCACGCCGCACCGACACCATCGTGCGCGCCCTCTCCGACGGCGCCCAGCAGATCGAGCACGTCGCCGAGCTGATTTCCAGCATCGCGGCGCAGACCAATCTGCTCGCGCTCAACGCCACCATCGAGGCCGCACGTGCCGGTGAAGCCGGCCGCGGCTTTGCCGTCGTCGCTTCGGAGGTGAAGTCGCTGGCGAGCCAGACGGCGGAAGCCACCCGCGAGATCGGCGACAAGATCGCGCAGATCCAGGGCGCGACCAAGGAAGCGGTGGACGCCATCGGCGGCATTACCGCCACCATCGAGGAGGTCAGCCGGATCGCTACCTCGATCGGCGCTGCGATCGAGGAGCAAGGCGCCGCCACCGCCGAGATCGCCCGCAGCGTCTCGCAGACGGCCGAGGCCACCCAGGAGGTCACCACCAATATCGGGGGCGTCAGCACGGCAGCGAACGAGACCGGCAATGCAGCAGGCATGGTGCTCGCCGCGGCCTCGAACCTCTCCAAGCAGGCCGAGCAGCTCTCCGGCGAAGTCGGGACCTTCCTGGCCGGCGTGCGCGCGGCGTAACGCGGCCGGCTAGCTAGGCGCGCGTTCTACCGAGAATGTTGCGCTGGGTTAAGCACGCAGGGTCGCGCCGCGGGTTCTGAACCTCTCCCGCTTGCGGGAGAGGTCGGCGCGAAGCGCCGGGTGAGGGCTCTCTCCTCTTGGGGGCTCTCGATTGCGGAGACACCCTCTCCCCAACCCTCCCCCGCAAGCGGGGAAGGAGCGCAGCTCCGTCCTGGCGGCGGCCCGACTTGATCGCAGTCAACGAAATCAGCCCAGCCTCGCCCCTATCGCCGCGCGAGGGTGCAGCCGCTCGATAGCTGGCGCGTCGGCCCGGTCGAGCCATCGCTCGACTGCGACGGGAATTCCTCGAACGGCGAGTTCTGTTTGCCGGTGTTGAATTCGAAGATCTTGCGGAACAGACCGGGCGCCATCGCCGAAATCGGATTGACGCGCATCACGGGCGCGGCCGGCGTGCCGACGACCTCGTAGGTCACCCCGATCAATCCTTCATTGTTGCCGCCGCCGAGGAAGATGCCGAACAACGGGATCTGGCCGAAGATGTTGTTGACGCCATACATCGGCACGAAGGTGCCGCTCATGCAGACCTGATTGCCGGGAAAGTCGATTGAGCCCTCGATGGTGGCACCGATCATCGGCCCCTTGACCACGCCGTCGCGGATCGTGAGCGCGCCGTTCTGCCGCGTGAACTCCGCGCGCAACGCCGTGAAGGCGACGCCGCTCTGCGCACCGTTGGGAGCGCCCGCCGCGACGCGATCGAGTTGATCCATTCCCTTGACCGAGAAGTCGCGCACGTTGATCAGACCTTCCCGTGTCGTAGGCTCCGACGTCGGCGGCTCCATGGCCACCACCATCTGGCCGCCGAAGACCTTGTTGGTGGTGTCTGTGAAGCGCAGGAAGTTGCCGGCATCGCTGGTCTGGAGATAGATGACCTCGCGGTTGCCCTGGGCGCGGCCGCCGCGCAAATCGGCGGCCACGGGCGTGTCTTTTCCGATCCTGCCGCTCAGCGTGAAGGCTTTGACCGCACCATTGCGCCGCGACATCTTGGCCTCGACGCTGCGCATCGCCTCGCCGTTGAAACCCATGACGGCGCCGAGCTTCACGTCCATGTCGAAATCGAGGTTCTTCGTCTTGCTCTTGGCATCGTCCTTGGAACTGCCTGAGATCGCCGATTTCAGGAAGCCGCGGCCGTCGAATACGTCGCCGCGCATCGTGCCCTTCAGCACGCCATCCTGGCTGCGCTCCACCTTCAGCGAGGCCTTGTCGCCGTCGGACGGCGCGTAGGTCGGGAAGTTCGCGTTCATGAGGCCGCCGTTCGGATCGACCTCGAGCGACCCCTTGATCGCAGCGCCGCCGCCTTCGATGACGATGTCCTCCAGACGTGTCGACTGCGCTGTCGGCACCACCTTGAAGCTGGCCTTGCCCGCTCTGCCCGGCAGCTTGACCCAGCCGGGCAGGATGTTGTCGAGCTTGACCGAGGTCAGGTCGGCCTCGATGCCGAGCTTCGTCGTCTGGTCGGGCCCCCCGGCGATCTTGCCTGAAAGCTTGATCGGCACCGATCCGCTGACGGCGGGGCCCAGATCGAACCCGAGGCGCGCGCGGCTCGCATCATCCAGCGTGGCCTGCAATTTGACGTCCGCATCACCATCAGCCGGCTTGCGGTAGTCGAGCGAGGCCGCCTGCCCGTTGATCTTGACGTCGCCCTTGACTTGATAGCCCTGGTTGCTCGCGACGATCTTGAGGTTGTTGGCCTCCAGCTTCTGGTTCATCACCAGCTTGTCGGCACCAAAACCGTTGAGATCGGCGGTAACGCTGTAGGTGGTATCGGCTTTGGTCAGCTCGCCCTTGACCGGCAACCCAAGCTGGACGTTCGCCGAGAACGTCCCCTTGCTGGTATTGGAATCGATGACGGTCGACGACAGATCGCTCAGGCGATCATTGGAAAGCATTTCGGCGGCCGCAGGCACCGGGCCTTCGACACGGAACCTGGTCCGCGACGGCGACGGCTTGGGCGCCATATCGGGCACCTCGAAGACGAAGTCGGAAATCGTGATCTTGCGGCCCGCTGGCGTATCGGCGATGCCCTGCCCGATATTCACGGTGGCGGTGCGGCCGGTCACGCGCGCTTTCAAATCGGCATCGTGCACCACCGGCAGGCCATCGACGGGCCGAACCGTGACACCGCTCGCCACGATATTGACCGACAGGCCGTCATCGGGAATGGGTGGGCCCTTGCGCGGAAGATTCTTCGTCGGCGAGTTAACGCCGATCTCGATGCGCTGGAGCGTTCCACGCTCGATCCGCTCGATCACCCATTCGCGCAACTCGGGAACGACAAGCGTCGGCCACATCCGCTTCAGCGCGGAGGCCGACATCGGCGTTCCCGCAAAACCCAATGTCAGCCGCGGCTCGCCCGAATAGTCGATGGCCCCGGTGCCGGCGACGCCGATCTCTCCGTTGGAGATATCGGCCTGCGTCAACAGCAGCCTCTTGTGGTCGGTGTCGAAGCGGAAGCCGATCGCAATACGGTTGAAGACCAGCGGCGGCTCGTTGTCGATGCCGCCGAGCAGGATCGAACCGCCGCTGAAACCGAGCTGCCAGTCGTTGACGGTGCCGTTGGGCGGCTCGACATGAGCCAGAAGCGTCAGACGATTCGCGCCCGAGAGGACCTTGAACGGAGCGACCAGCACCCGCCGATTGGCGTCCCACTCGACATTGATCTCGGCCGAGTCGATCGCCATCGGATAGTCGGGCGTATCGGTGTCGATGATGTTGCCCGCGCCCACCGCGATCTTGCCGCGAAAAAAGGTCGGCACGCCGTCGCGGCCGAGCTCGCCCTTGAGCTCGCCGGTCAGCGGCAGGTCGGCGGTGTAGGTGAGGTCCTTGACCCGCAGCGCCAGCAGGATGTTGGCGGTCGAGACCTTGTCGGCGCGGATATCGACCGAGCGCACGCCGTTCTCGGTGGGGCCGATCGTGGCACGCAGCGACCACGGACGCGCGCCCTCCTCGCCGAGGCTAAGCGCGACGCCGCCACGGCTCGGACGGCGCAGGCTGAGCGTGATGTTCTCGAATGTCCATTTGCTGCCGCGCTGCTGATCGTCGACGATCAGATTGCCGTTCTTCAGGCCGATCTCGTTGAGGTTCTGGCCGTCGAGGCCGGTCATGCTCAGACTGTCGAGCCAGTCGAGGCCCTGAAGAATGCCGGTCGGGGCCGTGGCCTGGGTCGCGGCTTGCGATGCATCGGGGGTCGCAGGCTCGGTTGCGAATGGCGGCGGCGGGACACCGTTGCGCGGGAAAGTCGGCGGCAGCCCCGCATCCTTCTTGGAGGCGACGCCAGTCGCGAGCGGCTTTGCGGTGTCGCCAGCCGACACCGTGACGGTGCCGTCAGGCGCGATCCGGATCGCGAGCTCGGCATCGACGAGGTTGAGGCTTTCGGCGCGCAGATGCCCCATCAGCAGGCCCGCCCCCGACAGCTTCACCTCGGCCTTCGGTGCGGTGGCGACAATGACATGATCGTGGTCGCGCACCACGATGTCACGGATACGCACGGCGATGCGGATCCGCCCGGCCCGCTCGATCTGCGTGCCGCCGACCTCCACGGTGTTGCCGTGACCGATATTGTCCTCGATCGCGGCCGCGAGCCACGGCGTCGCAATGTCGAGATTGATGGGACCGGCGCCGAGCCGCCACCACAGCGCGCCGAAACAGCCGACGAAGATGACGATCAGGGCACCGGCGACCACGGCCACGCGCTTCAGCCAGCGACCACCGCCCAGCCAGCGGCGCAACGGACCAAACCCGTCAGTGAATCGATGGAAGCCCGAATTGGAACGCGACAACAGCCGGCGCGCGCGATAGCCCGCCGCCGCTTCCTGATCCGGATCCCAATCGGCGTCGTCCCATTGCTGCTGCTCTGGTTGGCTGCCGCGCCGATCTAAATCCCGATTGTAATCCTGGGGCGACGTATTCCTTGCCATTGCCTCTCGATACAAGCGCCCGTCGTAGGATTGAGCGCCGCCGGGGCTGCAGCCATCGACAGGAAGCGAAGCTTCCTGCCCCGGCATTGCCGCCATACCTCGAATATTCCTTCTGTTCGTCATGTCGCCCCGGGAGCGCGTTCAACGAGCAGTGGGGTGGTGCGTGGAATTCCTTGTAACCAGACTCCGGCGTCGTCAGACTCGCCCCGCCGAGGGCACGATTCCGGCATAGCGGAAAAGGGCTGCAATACCGCTTTGGTTGACCCGCCGAAAGCGACGAAAGGAAGGCGTATGTCCAAGAAATCCCAAAAGGAATCGTCCAAAACGCCCTCCGGCAGGCCGACGGCTAAAAAGAAGCCCGTGAAAGCGCGGGCTGCGACTCAAACCAAGCCCGCGAAAACACAGCGGACACCGGCGAGCAAATCAACTGGGACCATAGCAAAGACAGCATCGCATAAGGCCGCATCGAAACGGTTAAATTCTTCCAAATCGGCATCCACGCCCGAAACGGCGGCGAAGGCCGGCCTGGCCGAGGGTCAGAAGGCTCCCGCCTTCCGCCTGCCCCGCGACGGTGGCGGTGTCGTCGCGCTGTCGGATTATACCGGCCAGAAGCTGGTCCTGTTCTTCTACCCCCGCGCCGACACGCCGGGCTGCACCAGGGAGGCCATCGATTTCACCCGGCTGACCGGCGCCTTCGCCACGGCTGGCACCGCCGTGCTTGGTATCTCCGCCGATCCACTCAAGGCTCAGGACAAATTCCGCGACAAGCACGGTCTCGGCGTGCCCCTCATCTCGGACGAGACACACGAGATGCTGCAGGCCTACGGCGCCTGGGGCGAAAAGTCCATGTATGGCAAGAGCTTCCTGGGAGTTCTTCGTACCACGATGCTGCTTGGCGCCGACGGCAGGATCGCCCGGATCTGGCGCAATGTCCGGGTCGACGGCCACGCCGACGAGGTGCTGGAAGCCGCAAGGAGCCTTTAACCAATCATTTAAATTCAAGCGGTTCCGTTTCCGGAAAATTAACCATGACTGGCCCAGATTGCCGCGGCAATTAGGCCGTACGGACTCATCCGACCGGCGCGGGAGTGCCGATGTTGAAAAGTTCTGCCCAATTCTCGCAGTACCCCCAACATCACCCCCACGACCACGGTCGAGCCTTTCACCGCCGTGCTGCCGCGGTGGCAACCGCGCTCCCCCTTCCGGACACCGACGACGCCTACACCATCGTGCATCACGGCAAGCAGGTTCGCTTGGGGCCTGTGGTGTTCTGGATCGTGGTCGGCACGGTCGTGCTGCTGGGGCTCTGGTCGGCCGCAACCGCCACCTATTTCGCCTTCCGCGACGACGTCCTCACCCGGCTGATCGCCCGGCAGGCCGAGATGCAATACGCCTATGAGGACCGCATCGCCGAGCTGCGCGCCAAGGTCGACCGCACCACCAGTCGGCAGCTGCTCGACCAGGAGCAGTTCGACCAGAAGCTCGACCAGATCATGAAGCGCCAGACGGCGCTGGAGTCCCGTGCCACGGCGCTCGGGTCCATGCCAGACGTGACCGGATCGATTTCCCGGTCCACCCCGCAGCGTGGCGATGCCAGCCAGACGACGCAGGGCACGCCAAAGCCCTCGCCGATCAGCGACACCGTCATCTTCGTGGCGCCGCCGGATCGCGAAGCGCGGCTCGAATCGCGCGCGCCGAGCCTTGCAGCTCCGCCCGTCAATCAATTCGCCAAGAACCAGGGATTCGACAACGTCGTCGTTCGGCTCACGACCTCGCTCGACCAGGTCGAGCGCCGCCAGATGGCAGCACTCAACGCCGTCGAGGAAGGCATGGATTCGCGCATGCGCCGGATGCGCGGCGTCGTCAGCGATCTCGGCCTGAACCTCGCAAGTCTCGAAGCCGCCGTGCCGCGCACGGCGATGGGCGGGCCTTTCGTACCCGTAAAACTCACCGCCAGTTCGGGGCCGTTCGAGAAGCAGCTCTATCGCATCAACAGCACCCGCGCCGAGATGGACCGGCTCAATCGCACGCTCGCACTCGTGCCCTATCGCAAGCCCGTCATCGGCGAGGTCGAGTTCACCTCCGGCTTCGGCGTGCGCAGCGATCCGTTCCTGGGCCGGCCCGCGATGCACACCGGGCTCGACTTCCGCGCCGCGAGCGGCGATCCCGTTCGCGTCACCGCCAACGGCAAGGTCGTCTCGGCCGGCTGGTCCGGCGGCTACGGCCGCATGATCGAGGTCGATCACGGCAATGGCCTTGCGACGCGCTACGGCCATCTCTCCGAGATCAATGTCCGGGTCGGCGAGATCGTCAAGATCGGCCAGGTCGTTGGTCTCGTCGGCTCGACCGGACGTTCGACCGGCCCGCATCTGCATTACGAGACCCGCATCGACGGCGAAGCGGTCGATCCGCAGAAGTTCCTGCGCGCCGGTGTGCGTCTCAGCGCAGGCTAGAGCTGGCCTCTTCCTTCATGCGATATGCGTGAGAATTTCAGCCGCGAGGCTGACACGCTTTCAGGAAGAGATTGAGTCCCGCCTCGATCTCCTGCTCGATCATTCCTTCCGTGAGCTCGTTGAGACCCAGCACGATCAGCAGCGGCAGCTCGCCGCGGATCAGGCTCAGGAATTGTCTGGCGGCTGCGATCGGCTCGTCAAATTCCAGCAGCTTCGCCGCCCTCGCCTCTTCGAGGAAATGAGAGAGCCGCCGGATCGTCGCTTCGGGTCCGCTTTCATAGAACAGCCGCGCGAGCACGGGAAAGCGTCCGCTTTCATTGGCGATGATGCGGACGAAGGCGACGTCTTTCCGGTCGATGAAGGTCCGGACGTATTGCCTGGCGAACTCCCTCAGCGCCTCGGAGAGTCCGGCCGACAGTTTGGGCATCGGCAGGTCGTGTTGCAGGCTGTCGCATTCCGCCACGATCAACGAGGCGAACAAGGCTTCCTTGCTAGGGAAATACGCATAGAGCGTTGCTTTCGACACGCCGGCGGCCTTCGCGATTGCGTCCATGCTGGTTGCGGAAAAGCCGTGGTCGAGAAACAGCTGCCATGCCGCGCGAATGACAGTTTCCATCTTGCGGCCCGCCGGCGGGCTCGGCTGCTCAGCAGCGGGATGGGCGATCGTTTCGATCAATGATGGCACTCCGTCGGGTCACGAATCGGTGTCGCTGCCGTCAGCGCGCAGAATGACGCCGCATCAACGAGTTGAAAGAACAAACAACCTGATCCTGGGGACTCCGCGTACATCAAAATGTTTGATGCTGCAATAAAACTAAACAGTTCAGTACTGTTGACAATCCCGGCAGGGCCGGTCAAGTACTAAACGGTTCAGTTTAATAAGGCGGCGGATGTCGGCGAGAACATTGCTCCAAACAGGTACTTTACTACTGCTCATTCAGGCTGCCCTTTCCCTTGGCGGCTGCGCGGTAGGCCCCGATTTCGAGTCCCCGGCCGCCCCAGCGGTGAGCGGTTACACGGCGGGCCGACTGCCCGCGACGCAAAGCGCGGACGGCCCCGGCGGCATGGCGCAACGGTTCTCGTACGGCGCCGATGTGCCCGCGGTGTGGTGGCAGGTGTTCCGCTCGCGTCAGATCGAAGCCTTCGTCCGGGAAGCGATCGACAACCATCCCGACCTCTCAGCGGCGCAGGCTGCGCTGCGCCAGGCCCGCGAAGTTGCCGCGGCAGATACCAGCGCGCTGCTGCCGTCCATCACCGGGGACAGCAGCGTGACACGCAACGAAGTACCGCTGGCACAATCCGGACAAGCCGGGCCATCGTCTCTGTACACCCTCTACAAGACTTCGGTCCCGGTTTCCTTCACGCCGGACATCTTCGGCGGCAAGGCGCGGGGCATCGAGGCGGATCTTGCCAATGCGGACTATCAGCGCTTCCAGCTCGAGGCGACCTACCTGACATTGACCGCAAACGTCGTGACGACCGCGATCAGCGATGCGTCCTACGCGGCGCAAATTCGGGTGACCCAGGAGCAGATCGACGGTCAGCGTCAGCTGGTCGCGTTGCTCGACCAGCAGTTTGCCCTCGGCGCCGTCGCCAACAGCGATGTCCTGACTCAGAAGGCCCAACTGGCGCAGACGATTGCGACGCTGCCGCCGCTGCAGAAATCCCGCGCGCAAAATCGCAACCAGCTGATGGCTTATCTCGGCCGGCTGCCGAGCCAGGACAGGGGCGAGGCGGTGCCGCTGGCAAATCTGCGCTTGCCGCGCGATCTGCCGGTCAGCGTACCGTCATTGCTGGTGCGGCAGCGCCCGGACGTTCGTGCCGCCGAAAGTCAGGTTCATCAGGCCAGCGCGAATGTTGGTGTCGCCACAGCCAACATGCTCCCAAACGTGACGCTGTCGGCCTCGGGTGGCAGCTCCGCGGTGGCGCTGTCGGGACTCTATGGTCCGCAATCGGCAGCCTGGAGCGTGGCGGCGAGTGTGACGGGCCCCATCTTCGATGCCGGTGCCCTGTTCCACACCAAGGAGTCCAAGGTCGCAGCCTTGGAGCAGAGCGGCGCAAAGTATCGCTCGACGGTGATCACCGCGTTCCAGAATGTCGCCGACGCGCTCCGCGCGATCCAATCGGATGCCGATCTGCTGAAGGCCCAGTTCGAGGCGGAAAAGGCCTCCGCCGAAAGCCTGAAGATGTCCCAAGCCCAATTCAAGGCCGGCTCCACCACCTTCATCTCCGTCATCAACGCCGAACAGACGCTGCTGACGGCACGGATCAACCGCGTGAAGGCGCAGGCCTCGCGCTATGCCGACACCGTGGCGCTGTACCAATCGCTGGGCGGCGGCTGGTGGAATCGTGTCGATGAAACTCCGGCGGCCGAGGCAAAGCCCGCAGGCATCGCCGCAATATTCGTTCCCGCAGGCGCCCTGCCGGCACAGCCGACCCCACCAGCCAACTGATCCGAGAGTCCGAAGCCATGTTGAAGCGCATGATGATCATGCTGTGTGTCGTCGGTGCGGTGTTCGCCGCGTTGGCTTGGTTCGTCAATTTCCGCGCCGGCATGATCAGGCAAGCCATGGCTGCCCTCGCCGATCCGCCGCAGACGGTGTCGACCACCACTGCGGTGCTCAGCGACTGGCAGTCGGCCCTGACCGCCATCGGCACGTTCCGCGCGGTGAACGGTGCCGATCTCTCGCTCCAGCAGTCCGGCATCGTGGACAGCGTGCACTTCGAGTCGGGCACGGATGTCGCCGCGGGTGACGTGTTGCTCGACTTGCGCAAAGAGGATGACATCGCCAAGCTGCAATCCCTGCAGGCCACCGCTGACGGCTCCGCCATCACGTTGCGGCGCGATCAGGGTCAGTTGAAGATCAGTGCGGTCAGTCAGGCCACGGTCGACAGTGATCTCGTGAACGAGCGCAACGCTTTGGCACTGGTGGCGCAGCAGCAGGCGCTGCTCGATCAAAAGACCCTGAAGGCACCGTTTGCAGGGCGGCTCGGCGTGCGTCAGGTCGACGTCGGCCAATATCTCACCGCGGGCACCGCCATCGTCACGTTGCAGGCGCTCGACCGGCTCTTTGTCGACTTCACGCTGCCGCAGCAGGCGGTCGATCAGGTCAAGGTTGGCCAGCAGGTCGTTGCGCGCATGGACGCCTTTCCCGGGCGCACCTTCAAGGGCGTCGTGCAGGCGTTCAATTCCAAGGTCGATCAAGCCAGCCGCAACGTTCAGGTCCGTGCGATCTTCGACAATGCGGATCGCAAGCTCCTGCCCGGCATGTTCGCGCGGATCGACCTCAACATCGGCCACGCCGCGAGCTACGTCACGCTGCCGCAGACCGCCATCGTCTACAACACCTACGGAGATTCCGTGTACCTCGCAGTCAAGAGTGAGGACGCGGGCAAGCAGGGGCTGGTCGCCCGCCAGACCTTCGTCAAAACCGGCGCCGCCCGCGGCGATCAAGTGGCGGTGATCTCGGGTCTCGACCAGGGCGCGACCGTCGTCACCGCCGGCCAGATCAAGCTGCGCAATGGCACCCTGCTGAAGGTCGACAACTCCATTGCCGTGGCGAACGATCCTAGTCCGGCACCCGCCGATCAGTGAGGAGCGAGAACGTGTCCTTTACCGACCTCTTCATTCGTCGGCCGGTGCTTGCGATCGTCCTCAGCCTGATGATCCTGGTGCTGGGTCTCAAGTCGATGACTTCGCTGCCGATCCTGCAATATCCGCGGACCCAGAATGCGATCGTCACCGTGACGACGACGTATTACGGCGCGGATCCTGCGATCGTCGCCGGCTTCATCACCACGCCGCTGGAGAACGCCATCGCGCAGGCCAACGGCATCGACTACATGACGTCGAACAGCCAGTCGAGCACCTCGACAATCACGGTCAATCTGCGGCTGAACTTCGACTCCGGCAAGGCGCTGACCGAGATCAACACCAAGGTGAACTCGGTGCTCAATCAGCTTCCGAGCGGCGCGCAACAGCCGGTGCTGACGGTCAAGGTCGGTCAGACCATCGACGCCATGTATCTCGGCTTCAGCAGCGACCTGCTGGCGCCGAACCAGATCACCGACTACCTGATCCGGGTGGTGCAGCCGAAACTGCAGGCGGTGTCGGGTGTGCAGACCGCGGAATTGCTCGGCAACAAGACCTTCGCGCTGCGGGCCTGGCTCGATCCGATCAAGCTTGCGGCCTACGGGCTGACCGCATCGGACGTCTCGACCGCGCTGTCCGGCAACGATTACATCGCCGGGCTCGGCACCACCAAGGGCCAAATGGTGCAGGTCAACCTGACGGCCGCGACCAACCTGAAGTCGCTGCAGGAGTTTCGCGACCTGGTCGTGAAGCAGGCCGGCGCCTCCAACGTCAAGCTGTCGGACGTAGCCAACGTCACCCTGGGCTCCGAAGATTACGACTCGTCGGTCGGCTTCAACGGCAAGCGGGCGGTCTATATCGGCATCCAGGTGGCGCCGAACGCCAACTTGCTCGACGTCATCAAGGGCATCCGCGCGGTCTATCCCGATATCAGGGCGCAGCAGCCGGAGGGGCTGAAGTCCGAGATCATCTATGACTCCACCGAATTCGTGAACAGCTCGATCGACGAGGTGATTCATACCCTGGTCGAAGCACTTCTGATCGTCACCGTGGTCGTCTTCCTGTTCCTCGGCTCGTGGCGCTCGGTGCTGATTCCGGTGATCGCAATTCCGCTCTCGCTGGTCGGCACCTTCACCCTGCTGCTGGCGCTCGGTTTCTCGATCAACCTGCTGACGCTGCTCGCGCTGGTGCTCGCGATCGGGCTTGTGGTCGACGACGCCATCATCGTGGTCGAGAACGTCAATCGGCATCTGGCGGAGGGCGCGAAGCCGTTGCAGGCCGCGATCGCCGCCGCGCGCGAGCTTGCCGGTCCGATCGTGGCCATGACCGTGGTGCTGATCGCGGTCTACGTGCCGATCGGATTCCAGGGCGGCCTGACCGGAGCGCTCTTCACCGAGTTCGCTTTTACCCTTGCCGGCGCAGTCGCGGTGTCGGCCGTCGTCGCGCTGACGCTGACGCCGATGTGCTGCGCCTACATCCTCAAGCCGCCGACGAGCGGCAAGCCGACGCTCGACGATCGCATCGTCGCCTTCATCGATGCCCGGATGGAGACGTTGCAGCATCGATACCGGCGCCTGCTCGCCGGCAGCCTGACGACGATCCCGGTCACGGTCGTGTTCGCGGCCCTGGTCCTGAGCAGCATCTACTGGCTCTACATCAACGCCAAGAACGAGCTGGCGCCGGAGGAGGATCAGGGCGCGATCCTGATGCAGTCGACGCTGGCGCCGACCGCAACGCTGCAGCAGAAGCTGCTGTATTCGGCCGAGGTCTACCGCCGCATTTCCGCCTATGCTGAAACCGCCGGCGTGTTTCAGCTCGATCTCGTCGGCAGCTCGATTGCAGGCTGGGTGCTGAAGCCCTGGGACAAGCGCGACAAGACCGCGGCGGAACTGCAGCCGGTGCTGCAACAGGAGATGGCCGGGGTCGCCGGAGCCAAGATCGTGGCGTTCCAACTGCCGCCGCTGCCAGGCGCGAGCGGCCTCCCGATCCAGTTCGTGATCCAGACCACCGACCCCTTCGAGCGGCTTGACGGCATCGCCAAAGCGTTCACCGCCGAGGCCCTGAAGACCGGCAAGTTCATCTTCCTCGACAACGACTTGAAGGTGGACCAGCCGCAAACCACAGTGCTGATCGATCGGGAAAAGACCGCACAGCTCGGACTGAAGCTCAGCGATGTCGGCGGTGCCCTCGGCAACATGCTGGGCGGCGGGTATGTCAACTATTTCGGCCTGGACGGTCGCTCCTACAAGGTGATCCCGCAGGTTGAGCAACGCCAGCGACTGAACGCCGATCAGGTGCTGAACTACTACATCAAGACCTCCGACGGCACGTCCGTTCCGCTCTCGACGGTGGCGTCGCTGAAAACGACCACGGTTCCGCAATCCCTGAACCATTTCCAGCAGGTCAATGCCGCCACTATCTCCGGCGTGGCCATGCCGGGCGTGATTACCGGCGAAGCGCTCGCAACGCTGAAGGAGATCGCCGACCGAACCCTGCCCAAAGGCTACAGCATCGACTACGGCGGACAGTCGCGCCAGTTCATCCAGGAATCATCCGGCTTCGCCGCCACCTTCGGATTTGCCCTGATCATCATCTTTCTGGCGCTGTCGGCGCAGTTCGAAAGCTTCCGCGATCCCCTCATCATCCTGGTCTCGGTGCCGATGTCGATCGCGGGCGCCCTGATCTTCATCATGCTGGGCATCAAGGGCGCGAGCCTGAACATCTACACCGAGGTCGGCCTCGTGACGCTGATGGGACTGATCAGCAAGCACGGCATTCTCATCGTCGAGTTCGCCAACGAGCTGCAGCATGCCGGCCGCTCCAAGCGCGATGCGGTCATCGAAGCCACCTCCATCCGGCTGCGCCCGATCCTGATGACGACGGCGGCGATGGTGATCGGCGTCATGCCGCTGATCACCGCAACCGGCGCCGGCGCAGCGTCGCGCTTCAACATGGGGCTGGTGATCGCCTCCGGACTGTCGATTGGAACGCTGTTCACCCTGTTCGTGGTGCCGGCGTTCTACATTCTGCTTGCCGCCGATCATTCCGCGGCGACGAGCGACGCGGCGAAACGCGATGCGGCCGGCCTCGGAACGAACGGCGAGGCGCACGTACTCCAGGAGGGAAGCACGTGACGGCCCTGACTACTGGCCCCGCTCGTGGCCGACCTCACCGGTGATGACGTCGCCGAACAGCTCCCAGGCCTGCCCGTTGAAGCGCATCAGCTGCATCTGCTCGATCGGGAAATAATCGTCGGCCGAGGTGTTGACCATGATGCCGGGCAGCATCAGGTCGGTGTGGAAATCTTTCAGGTTCGTGGCCTGCTTCATCACGTTGTCACGCGTGAGATTGTCGCCGCACTGCTTCAGCACCTGCGCCATCGCCTCTGCCTGGACGTAGCCATAAAGGTTGTTGGCGTTGGTCTTGTCCCCTTCGGGATAGTACTTGTCCATGAAGGTGCGCCACGCGATCACGGCCGGATCCTTGTCCCAGGTCGGGTCGGTCGGATCTTTCAAATATGCGGTCGAGATGATGTCCTTGGAATAGTCGAGCCCGGCGGGCTTGAGCACAGAGGCGATCGACGTAGCCGTATTGGCCAGGAAGAATTTCGGCTTCCAGCCGAGCTCGCCGACCTTCCGGATCGCCTGCGCCGATCCCTTTGGCGCGGCCCAGGAGAAGAAGATGTCGGCGCCGGAATCGTGCAAGGCGACGATCTGCGAGTCGATCGAGGGATCGCTGACCTCATAGGATTTGTCGGCGATGATCATATTGGCCTTGTCGCCGAGCCCGTCCTTCAGGCCCTTGAACTGGTCCTTGCCGGCGTCGTCGTTCTGCCAGAACACCGCGATCTTGCTGTTCGGAAACTTGTCACGGATATATTTCGCGTAGATCCGCCCCTCGCTCTGGTAGTTCGGCTGGAATCCCATGGTCCATGGGAAATTCTTTGGGTCGCCGAACTTGGTGCCGCCGGAGGCAACGAAGAGCTGCGGCACCTTCTTCGAATTCATGTATTTCATGATCGCGGAGTTCGAAGGCGTGCCGAGCGGCTGGAAGATCAGCAACACCTCGTCGCTCTCAACCAGCTTGCGCGCTTGCTCGATCGCCTTCGGCGGCGAATAGGCGTCGTCATAGCTGATGAAATTGATCTTGCGCCCGTTGATGCCGCCCTGGTCGTTGATCATCTTGAAGAACGCGGCCTCGGTCTTGCCGATCACGCCATAGGACGACGCCGGCCCGCTATAGGGCATGATATTGCCGAGCTTGATTTCGGTGTCGGTCGCTCCGGGGGCATATTTCTTCTGCGCCAGGGCCGGTGTCGAGACGAGCACGCCGGCAGCAAGAATGGCGAGGGCAGCAAGGTTATTGCGACGACCCGGCATCGTTCTCTCCCCTGTGTTTTGTAGTCTTGTTTTGCCGAGAGTGTCGCAAGGCCGCCTGCGGCTGGCAAGCGCCGCGATTTTCCGTGAGGTGAAACGGCGGATCTGGAACTATGTGCCGCGCCGCAGCAGGTTCAGAACGCGCCCATCGATCACCAGCAACGCGCTGCCGATCACGATCGCGCCCGCGATCTCACGCATGGCGATCGGCTCGCCCAGCACCAGCGATCCCAGAAGAACGGCGGTGACGGGAATGAGCAGCGTCACCAGCATCACATTGGTCGCGCCCGACCGCCGCAGGATCTGGAAGAAGACGATGTAGGCGAGCGCCGTCGACAGGCCGGCAAGGCCAAGCACCGCGAGCCAAATCGTCACGCCCGGCATCGGGAGACGCCACGGCTGCTCCACCACGCCGGCGACGATCGCCATCATCACCGTGGAAGCCATCAGTTGATATGCTGCCGTCCCCAGCGGCGGGGAGTCCTTCAACAACCGTCGCGCTGCCAATGCCGCAAAACCATAGCTGAAGGCGCCGCCGAGGCAGAGCAGGATGCCCAGCCCCTGCCCCTCCCGTGTTTCAACGCCCCATCCGCGCAGGATGATCACGCCGGCGAGGCCCAGTGCCACGCCGACAACGCGCCGCAGCCGCAAGGCCTCTTCGCCTGCCGCCGCCATCACGATCACCGTGAACAGCGGCGTGGTGGCATTCAGGATCGACGCCAGCCCGCTTGGAATGAAAGTCTGGCCCATCACGATCAGCGAGAATGGGACGACGTTGTTGAGGAGCCCAATCGCGACGAACGGCTTCCAGCCGGCGATGCCTTTGGGAAAACCGATGCCGTGCATGCGGAGCAGCGGCAGCAGAATGGCCGCGCCAAGGGCAACGCGCAAAAGCACCAGCGTGAGCGGCGGCAATTCCCGCAGCGCCGTGCCGTTGAAAAAGAACGAGCCGCCCCAGAGCGCCGAGAGCACAGCGAGCAGCGACCAGTCTCGCGCGTCGATACGGTTATCGTTCGGGGACATGGCGTCTCATGACGGTGGCCGAGACAGCCGCCTAAGACAACACGGCGAACAGCGCCACCCGATTTCCGACGACGCACCCGTTTACAAGACCGATGCTCGAAAGAGGCGAACGAGGCTGCCCCATGTCGATGTGATCCGCTAGGACAGCCTCTTCGGCCGCGACACCAGCTCGATCATCCTGCCTTCGTCGTCGTCAGGCATCACGGCCTTGGCCTGCGCGTAGGCCTCGACCGCGGCGCGCGCGACCAGCGGCTTGTCGGCCAGCAGGCTCTCGGCGAGTTTCACGGCGTAAGCGGCATCCTTGTGCCGCAGCGCCGCCGTGAATGTCGCGCCGGAAAAATCGCGGGCGACCATGCGCTTGGAGTGTCGTTGCACCTGCGGACTTGCGGCGACGCCCGCCTGAATCGAGTCCAGCACCAGATTCATGTCCAGGCCGGCCTGCTCGGCGATGGCAAGTCCCTCGGCGAGGCCGGCGATCTGAATCGCGCCCATCAGATTGTTGATCAGCTTGTAGACGGTGCCGGCGCCGACCGCGCCGAAATGGCGGATGGTCGAGCCGATCGGTGTCAGATAGGGCCGCGCGCGTTCGAGATCGGCGGCATCGGCACCAACGAGCAGCGTCAGCTTTCCGCTTGCTGCAGCGTCCGGCAATCCCGTCACCGGGCAATCGATATAGATCAGGCCGCGCCCGTTCATTTCGCGGCCCATCTCGCGCGCATGGTCATAGGAGACGGTGGAGCATTCGATCGCGATGGTGCCGGCCTTCGCGGTCTTGGCCGCGCCCTTGGGCCCGAGCCAGACCGCGCGCGAGGCCTCGTCATCGGCGACCATGGTCACGACGGCGTCGGCGTCGATCGCCGCGTCTTCAGGCGAGGTCGCCCACTGCGCCCCGCGCGCGATCAGGTCTTCAGCTTTTGTTTTGCTGCGATTCCACAGCGTCACCGTGAAGCCTGCATCGAGATAGCGACCGGCCATGCCATGGCCCATCCGTCCAAGTCCGACGAAGGCGATGCGGGGCATCAGTCGACGTCCTCGATGTCGGCGCCGGGGGTGCCGAAGGCGCGCTGCGCCAGGGTCGCGGCCATGAAGTCGTCGAGATCGCCGCCGAGCACGCCTGATGTGTCGGAGGTCTGCACACCCGTGCGCAGGTCCTTCACCATCTGGTAGGGCTGGAGCACGTAGGAGCGGATCTGGTGGCCCCAGCCGATGTCGGTCTTGGCGGCTTGGTCGGCGGCGGCTTTCTCTTCACGCCGCTTCAGCTCGATCTGGTAAAGCCGTGCGCGCAACATGTCCCAGGCCTGCGCCTTGTTCTTGTGCTGCGAGCGGCCGGCCTGGCAAACCACGGCGACGCCGGTCGGAATGTGCGTCAGGCGCACCGCGGACTCGGTCTTGTTGACGTGCTGGCCGCCGGCACCACCGGAGCGCATGGTGTCGACGCGGACGTCGGATTCCTTGATGTCGATCTTGATGGTATCGTCGATCACCGGAAACACGGCAACCGACGAGAACGAGGTGTGCCGCCGCGCGTTGGAATCGAATGGCGAGATCCGCACCAGGCGGTGCACGCCCGCCTCGGTCTTGAGCCAACCATAGGCATTGTGACCGGAGACCTGGATGGTCGCGGACTTGATGCCGGCCTCTTCGCCCTCGGACTCTTCCAGCACCTCGACCTTGAAGCCGTGGGTTTCGGCCCAGCGCGAGTACATGCGGAGCAGCATCTGCGCCCAGTCCTGGCTCTCGGTGCCACCGGCGCCGGCATGGACTTCGAGATAGGAATCGAAACCGTCGGCCTCGCCCGAGAGCAGCGCCTCGAGCTCGCGCCGGGCGACTTCCTTCTTGAGGGTCTTCAGCGCGGCTTCGGCTTCCTTGACGACGCCCTCATCGCCCTCGGCTTCGCCGAGCTCGATCATGCCGATGTCGTCTTCGAGCTCCTGCTCGACCTTGCCGATGCCGGAGAGCGCATCCTCGAGCGAGGTGCGCTCCTGCATCAATTTCTGGGCTTTCTGGGGATCGTTCCAGAGGTTGGGATCTTCTGCGAGCTTGTTCAGCTCAGCGAGGCGCGCCGTCGATTTCTCGACGTCAAAGATGCCTCCTCAGCAGCCCGACAGACTGCTTGATCTCTTCTACCAACCGTTCGATTTCGGCGCGCATGGGATTCTCTGGTCTCGCGGAATTGTTCCGCGTTGAATTGCAACGGGATGTAGCGGCGGCGGCTGCAAAGCGCAACCGCCGCGGCGACGAACGTCTGTCTTGTCCTATGCCTTAGTACAGCCCGCCGGTGCCCGGCCGCATGAAGAAACCGGAATCCGGCTGCTGCTGCTGCGACGCCGGCATCCGGCCGTCGGCATCGGCAACGCCGATGACCGAATAATTATCCGGCGGCGCCGTGCCCGGCTTGAAGGCTTCGAGGATGGTTCCGCCGGTCTCGCCCGGACCGGCGCGCATGCCGGTCTTGGCGACGACCCGCACCAGCTTGATGCCGGCCGGCACCTTGAACGGGACCGCGGGCTTGTCGGCGAGCGCGAGCTGGAGGAAGTCGCGCGCGATGGGAGCTGCGAGATGGCCACCGGTCGCGGCGTTACCCTTGCCGAGCGGACGCGGCTTGTCGTAGCCCATATAGATGGCGACGGCGACATCGGGCGAGAAGCCGACGAACCAGGCGTCCTTGGCCTCGTTGGTGGTGCCGGTCTTGCCGGCGATCGGCTTGCCGACCTGCTTGACCACGGTCGCGGTGCCGGCCTGGACCACGCCTTCCATCAACTCGGTGATCTGATAGGCGGTCATGGAATCCAGCACCTGCTCGCGGCGGTCGATCAGCTGCGGCTCGTTCTGGTTTTTCCAACCGCCCGGCGCGTCGCAGCCGCGGCATTCGCGCTGGTCGTGCTTGAAGATGGTGTGGCCGTAGCGATCCTGGATCCGGTCGATCAGAGTCGGCTTCACCCGGCGGCCGCCATTGGCGAGCATCGAATAGGCCGTGACCATGCGCATCGCCGTGGTCTCGCCAGCGCCGAGCGCGTAGGAGAGATAGTTCGGCAGTTCGTCATAGACGCCGAAGCGGCGGGCATACTCGCCGATCAGGGGCATGCCGATGTCCTGGGCGAGGCGCACCGTCACCGTGTTGAGCGACTGCCGCAGCGCATTGCGCAGCGTCACCGGCCCTTGGAACTTGCCCGAGGAGAAGTTTTCAGGCCGCCACACGCCCGCGCCCTGGCCCTGGTCGATTTCGATCGGCGCGTCGAGCACGACAGTCGAGGGCGTATAGCCGTTGTCGAGCGCGGCCGAATAGACGATCGGCTTGAACGACGAACCGGGCTGCCGATAGGCCTGAGTGGCGCGGTTGAACTGGCTCTGGTCGAACGAGAAGCCGCCGACCATTGCCAGCACGCGACCGGTCCAGGGGTCCATGACCACCATCGCGCCGGACACTTCGGGGATCTGGCGCAGCCGGTACTGACCTTCGACAGGCTGGGCGTCCTTGTACAGCGGATCGGCGTAGATCACGTCGCCGGGCTGGAGCACCTGCGACACTGCGCTTGCCGCCCTGCCCTTCGTGGCGCCGGAGGCCGACTTTGCCCATTTGATGCCGTCGAGCGTGATAAGGCCGGTCTCGCGCTGCTTGCTCACCGCGCCGCCGAGCTCGCGGCTCGGTTGGAAGCCGATGCGCGCCGACTGGTCGCTGGTCTCCAGCACCACGGCCATGCGCCACGGCGAGATATCGGACAGAGACTTGATCTCGGCGAGCTTCACGCCCCAGTCGCCCGAAATGTCGAGCTTGCTGATGGCGCCCCGATAACCCTGCTGCTCGTCATAGTTCACGAGACCGGCGACCATGGTCTTGCGCGCCATGACCTGGATCTTCGGATCGAGCGTGGTGCGGACCGAGAGGCCGCCCTCGTACAGCTTCTTCTCGCCATAGCGCTCGAAGATGTCGCGGCGCACTTCCTCGGCGAAATATTCGCCGGCGAATGTGTGGGCGCCGTTGGAACGGCTGGTAACGACCAGCGGCTCCTTGCGCGCCTTGTCGGCGTCGGCCTGCTTGACCCAGCCGTTCTCAACCAGACGATCGATCACGTAATTGCGGCGCTCGATGGCGCGGTCGCGGTTGCGAACGGGATGCAGCGTCGCGGGCATCTTCGGCAGCGCCGCGAGATAGGACGCTTCCGCCACCGTCAGCTCGTTCACCGACTTGTCGAAATAAACCAGCGACGCAGCCGCGATGCCGTAGGCGCCGAGGCCCAGATAGATTTCATTCAGATACAGCTCGAGGATCTTGTCCTTCGAGTAGGTCTTCTCGATCCGCATCGCCAGCAAGGCTTCCTTGATCTTGCGCGCGAAGGAGACCTCGTTGGTCAGAAGGAAGTTCTTGGCGACCTGCTGGGTGATCGTGGAAGCGCCCTGCGGACGGCGGTTGGAGCCGTAATTCTGGATGTAGACCACGCCGGCGCGCGCCATGCCGGTATAGTCGATGCCGCCATGCTCGTAGAAATTCTTGTCCTCGGCCGCGAGGAAGGCGTTGATCACAAGTTTCGGCACCGCCTGGATCGGCAGGTACAGCCGCCGCTCCTTGGCGTACTCGCCGAGCAGCGAGCCGTCGGTCGCGTGCACGCGGGTCATCACCGGCGGCTCGTAATCCTGAAGCTGAGAGTAGTCCGGCAAGTCCTTGGAGAAATGCCAGATCAGGCCTGCGACGGCACCGACCCCCACAAGGAACAACACCGTTCCCGCGGCGAACAGGAAGCCCATGAACCGCACCAGCAAGCGCATTATCTGTTTATCCGTTCAAACTCTGGATCAGCCCAAAGATCAGCCTCTGGCACCGAAACAGGCGCCAAACCATCGTGAATTCACCGGCCTTACTCAATACTATCAGTACCGGACTCAAGACGCTTGCCGAGCGGGATTCTCGCCGATTCCGGAACCCCCTGCGGCGTTTTTATAAAGCGCCCGCTGTGGCCAAACTAGGGCTTTTGCGGCGGGACGGAAAATCACTCTCAATTCGAGGACCCGGCCGTAGCCATCCGTTTCGCCAAAAACCCGTCGATCGCCTGCGCCATCGAGCCCACGGCACGTGACCGCCATCCCTCGGAGACCAGATGCTCGAGGTCGCCCTTGTTGGAGACATAACCGATCTCGACCAGGACCGACGGCACGTCGGGCGCCTTCAGCACCCGGAAGCCGGCCGACTTCAGGGGATGCTTGTGCATGCGCACCGTCGACTTCATTTCGCCCATCAACAGGCGGGCAAAACGACTTGAAAAGGTGCGGGTTTCCCGCTGGGTGAGATCGATCAGGATGTCGGCGACATCGGTCGGCTCTTCCGCGAGGTTGAAGCCGGCGATGGCGTCCGCCCGGTTTTCAGCATCCGCGAGCCGCTGCGCCTCGGCGTCGGAAGCCTTGTCGGACAACGTGTAGATGGTCGCGCCCTGCGCATCGCCCTCGGCGCGCGGCAGCGCGTCGGCATGGATCGAGACGAACAGCGCCGCCTTGAGGCTGCGGGCGACTTTGACCCGGTCGTTGAGCGGGATGAAGGTGTCGTCGTCCCGTGTCATCACCACGCGATATTTGCCGGTCTTTTCCAGCCGTTCGCGCAGCGCCAGGCCGAAGGCCAGCACCAGATTCTTCTCGCTCTCACCGCTCGACTGCGTGCCGTTGTCGATGCCGCCATGGCCGGGATCGATGACGACCACCGCGCGGCCATCGGCCTTCTGCCCGGCTTCAGGGTGTGCAGATGCGGGAACCGTCGCGGGCAGCGGATCGGCAATTGCCGGCCGCAGCTCAGGACGGTTGTCCGGAGCCAGCGACGGCACGAAGGCGGTGCGCTCGACCTCCTCCATTTCGAGCACCAGCCGCGCCGGCTGACCATTGGCAGCCTCCACCACGTAGGAATTGGCGATCTTGGCCGGGCCGGTCAGGTCGAACACGATTCGGGAGCCGCCGGGCATCACCAGCCCATAGCGGAAGGCCTTGACCAGTCCGCGTCCGCCGGACCCGGTGCCGGCGGGAAGTTGAAAGTTGACCTGGGGAACGTCGACCACCACCCGGTATGGGTCGGCCAGCGTGACGGCGCGGAAGCTAACGGTCTGGTCGATGTCGAGGACAAAGCGCGTTTGCTTGCCGTCACCGGCCAGCCGGGCGGCCGAGGCCGTCGGGAAATTCGCTGATGCAACAGGGGTTTGGCTTTCCGCGGCCTTCAGGCGCGAGGAATCAGCACACGGCAATGCCGCCGCACAGAGCAGCACGCATCCCAGCAAGATCCTTTGATTTGCGCGGCTCGCCACCGATTCCGTGCCTCCGAGCAGCCTCTTTAACGCAATAGAACCACAGGGTTAAACGATCCTTAATGACAGACACGCGAAACTCGCTGACTGTGACCGCCGTGCGACGCTCCTTGCACGGATGGCCCAATCCACGTATGTACGGAATGCTGACGGCCGATATTTCCGGTTGTGTCGCATTCAGCCTCCCGGTGCAGCGCCGGAACTCTCAAGGTTTGGGAATTCCAGCGTTTTTCCGTTCCCCTCTAAGTCCAGCGCGGTGCGCGGCAGCAAGGTGGAGCGGGACAAGCCCCGGCGGCGGACGGTCCCCGGTTACCACCACGTTTCCGGGACGGTTCTGACAGCGGCGCAACCCGTTACCCGGTCCCTTAATCCCAAGGGAGCGGTTCGTAATACCCAAGGCGAGCGCGCTCGCGCCATGCCTGGCCAACAGCAACTGATTGAGGGGCGGCCCCGCCGCCCAATGTTTCATACGGGCCGACGCTTGATGCGCCAGACTGTGCCGACCAATTCTGAAGGACCATTCGCGACGCTGCGGAGTGAAAATTCCGCGCGCCACTTTGGTCCTCCGGCTTCCGGTTCGGCAAGGCGCGAGAGACGGCGTTTCGGCCTTCCCCTCACCCCCGAATCAGGTGGACCGTCGCGTCACCCGGCAGCGCTGATGGCGCCCACGGTGAATCGCGCCCGCCGCCGCCAAGAGTTAAGACATGCCCAACAAGATGTTGATCGATGCCACCCACCCGGAAGAGACCCGGGTCGTCGTGGTCCGCGGCAATCGCGTCGAAGAGTTTGATTTCGAGACCGCGCAACGCAAGCAACTGCGCGGGAATATCTACCTCGCCAAGGTCACAAGGGTCGAACCCTCGCTCCAGGCCGCTTTCGTCGAATATGGCGGCAACCGCCACGGCTTCCTCGCCTTCAGCGAAATCCATCCCGACTACTACCAGATCCCGGTTGCCGACCGGCAGGCGCTGATCGAAGCCGAGGAGCAGGCCCATCGCGAGGCCGAGGAAGAGAGCGAGAACCGCTCCCAAGGCCGCCGCCGCTCCCGCCATCGCAATTCCCGCCGCCGTAGTCATGGCGAGCGCGTCCGCAGCGAGGTCGTCGAAGGCGATCCCGCGGCCCGGCAGGTCCAGGGCGAGGCGCTGCCCGAGGGCGCTTCGCACGAGGGCGAGCACCTGCACGCCGGCGTAGAGCATCACGGCGAGCACGAAGGCCACGATCATCACGGCCACGAAACACATGACCACGAAGGACATGATCACCACGACCATGATCATGCCCATGGTGACGATCCTCACGCCCATGATCAGCACGACCACGATCATCATGGCGAGCACGACCATCACGACCATGATCATGCCGACGAGGCACCGGCGCCTGTCGCAGCGATCGGCGCCGAGCCCGTGGTTGCCGCAGAAGCCGTTGCCGAGCCGCAGGACGTTACCTCCGACGCACACGCCGACGATCTTGCCGAGGCCGTGACATCGGCTGCTGAGCCTGCCGACGCCGTGTACGCCGCAGGCGAGAATGCGCAGGCTCCACATCACGAATCCGAAGCGACCGCCGAGGACGACGACGAAGACGAGGACGACGAGGAAGCCGAAGAGGACGTCGTCGAATCCGTCGGCGGCGACGATGTGCTGGAGGAAGTGCCGGAGCGCACCTTCCGCCCCCGCCGCCAGTACAAGATCCAGGAAGTCATCAAGCGTCGCCAGGTGATGCTGGTGCAGGTCGTCAAGGAAGAGCGCGGCAACAAGGGCGCGGCGCTGACGACCTACCTCTCGCTCGCCGGCCGCTATGCCGTCTTGATGCCGAACACCGCGCGCGGCGGCGGCATCAGCCGCAAGATCACGAGCGCGCAGGACCGTTCGCGCCTGAAGGAAGTGGTGCAGGATCTCGACGTGCCCGAGGGCATGGGGATCATTCTGCGCACCGCGGGCGCCGCCCGTACCAAGCCCGAGATCAAGCGCGATTTCGAGTACCTGATCCGGATGTGGGAGACGGTGCGCGACATGACGCTGAAGTCGCAGGCCCCGACCCTCGTCTACGAGGAAGGCTCCCTGATCAAGCGCTCGCTGCGCGACCTCTACAACAAGGAGATCGACGAGATCCAGGTGGCGGGTGATGCCGGCTACCGCGAAGCGCGCGACTTCATGAAAATGCTGATGCCCGCCAATGTGAGCGCGGTGAGGCAGTATCGTGACGGCCAGCCGCTGTTCTCGCGCATGGGCGTCGAAAGCCAGCTGGATGCGATGTTCTCGCCGACCGTGCAGTTGCGCTCCGGCGGCTACATCGTGATCAACCAGACCGAAGCGCTGGTCTCGATCGACGTCAACTCCGGTCGTTCGACGCGCGAGCATCATATCGAGGACACCGCGCTCAAGACCAATCTCGAGGCCTCCGAGGAGGTTGCGCGTCAGCTTCGGTTGCGCGACCTCGCCGGCCTGATCGTCATCGACTTCATCGACATGGACGAGAAGCGCAACAACCGCGCGGTGGAACGCAAGCTGTCCGATTGCCTCCGGCAGGACCGCGCGCGGATCCAGGTCGGACGCATCTCGCATTTCGGCCTGCTCGAGATGTCACGCCAGCGCATCCGCGCCAGCGTGCTGGAGTCCTCGACCGATCCGTGCACGCATTGCGGCGGCACCGGCCATGTACGCTCGGTGTCCTCGGTTGCGCTTCAGTTGCTGCGCGGTCTCGAAGAGATACTGATGAAGGGCGCGACCCACAACCTCGTGGTCCGCACCCGCACCGACGTCGCGCTCTATGTGCTGAACCACAAGCGCGGCCATCTGCGCGATCTGGAGAACGGCTTCAAGGTCACATTGTCGGTCATCGCCGACCCAAGCGTCAACGGGCCTCAGGCCTACGTCATCGACCGCGGCGAGCAGGTGCATACGCTGGAAGCTGCCAAGGCTCTGCTGGCGGCGCAGGCGGCCGCAAGCCCGCCGCCCCTGGTCGAAGAGGCCTATGACGACGAGGAGTTCGATCCGGAGACCGAATCCGAGGTCGAGACCGAGGAGACCGAAGGTCTCGCCGAGGAGCAGACCGCAGGCGATGCCGCTACCGAGCAGGACGGCCAGCGCCGCAAGCGTCGCCGTCGCCGCCGCGGTCGCGGTGGCCCGCGCGACGAGGAGACGCGCGAGGATGGCGCTCCCGCTATTGCCGAGACGGCCATGGCGGCCGGCGAAGGCGAAGAGGATGCCGAGGCCGAGCCGGAAGGCGAGGAAGGCGAGGAACAGGCAGGCCGTGGCGAACAGCAGGGCAGCGCCGATCGCCGTCGCCGGCGTGGTCGCCGTGGCGGTCGCCGCCGTCGTGGTCCCGGCGAGGAAGGTCTGGCCGGCTCCATCAGCGACGAGCTCACTGCCAATGCGCCGTCGGAAGCGACCAACGCAGTCGCCGATTTCGACAGTTTTGGCGGCGAGGCAGCGCCCTCGATCGCGCAGGCCGAGCACACGTCGGAACCTCAGGTCACCCAGCCTGAGCCGCGGGCCGAAGCACGGATTGAGGCAGCGGTCAGGCCTGAGCCGGCTCCTGCTGCCGCGGACGAAGAGCACGCCGACGACAAGGCCGCACGACGCCGTTCGACGGTTCGGGAAAAGGTGAGCTTCCCGTCGAGCAGCCAGAGTGAACCGGTACCAGTCGCGCAGGCGGCCGAGCCGGTTGCCCCGCCCGCACCGGCTCCGGAGCCCGCGCCCGCAGCGGCAAGCGAAACGTCGGCCGCACCGCGTCGCGCCGGCTGGTGGTCGCGCCGCTTCGGCGGCGGCGAATAGACGAGCCCCAATCAAAAACGCCCGGCTTCGGCCGGGCGTTTTTCGTTCCACGCTCTCTTTGCAGACGTCAGAGCGACGGCGGATCATCCTCGATCGGCGCCACGTCGCGCGATACAATCCGGCGAAGCTGATCGTAAAGGTCAGGCGCCTCGCTGGTGCAAAGGCAGACGCCCTTTGCAGCAGGCGCTTCGCCCGCGTTGAGGTAGGCGTGGCCCATGGTGCTATCGAGATAGATGCCGTCGCCCTCGCCCAGGATCTCCGGCGCGTAGAACTCGGTGTGGACGGCAACGCGTCCGCTCGTCACCACGAAATATTCCTCGCCGGCGTGGCGCAGCAGAGGGCCGAACTCCTCCAGGGAGCGTGCCCGGACTTCTGCCAGGATCGGCACCATGCGTTTGCCGATCAGATCGGTGCATTGATAGGTGTAGGTGTAGAATCCGGTCGTGATCACCTGCCCCTGCCCGGCGCGGCTGATGCTCCGTCGTGCCGTGACCGGCCGGCTCTGCTCGGGGCGCGGGGGTGCCGGATTGAACAGCTCGGCGATCTCCATCTTCAAGCCCGAGGTGAGCTGGAGCAGCTTGTCGTAGGTCAGCGACATCAGGCCGTTCTCGACCTTGGACAGGGTCGACAGTGCCATGCCGGTCCGCTCCGCCACCTGCTTGAGCGTCAGCCCTCGCGCCTGGCGGGCAGCCTTGAGGCATTGGCCGAGCTGGGAGTTGGCGCCCTCCGGCGTCGTCATGATCTCGCTCATCGAGCGAGGGTATCACGGCCGCCGAAAAATTGTTTGACCGATCCACCTAATCTTTTCGGCTGAAGCCGGCCCTGGGTTCCGCGTCTGGTCGGCGTGTGGGCAGGTAAACCAGCATTTGTGCATGAAACGGCCGATTCTGACGAAAATTGGTGCGCGGCTTTGACTTTCCGATATGCTAAATCATTTTCAAATTTTGAAAGGGATTGGCGTTGTCCGAGCTTTGCGATTCCAGCGCCGTTGAGCTGCGCCGCCGCCTGTCCGCCCGGGACGTCTCGCCCGTCGAGCTGCTGGACTCCTGCCTGTCGCGGATCGCCACCGTCAATCCCGCCGTCAACGCCGTCGTGACGCTGGACGAGCCCGGCGCTCGCGCCGCTGCCAGGGAAGCCGAGGCCGCCATCCTGCGCGGCGAGGATCATGGCGCCCTCCACGGGCTCCCCGTTCTCGTCAAGGACACCCAGGACACCGCTCGCCTGCGCACCACCTATGGCAGCCCGTTGTTCAGGGACAACGTCCCGCTCGCCGACCAGGGCTCGGTCGCTCGGCTGCGCGCGGCTGGCGCCATCATCTTCGGCAAGACCAACACACCGGAATGGGCGGCCGGCGGCAACACCCGCAACCCCGTGTTCGGCGCGACCGGCAATCCGTTCGATCCAATGCGCTCGGCGGCTGGCTCCTCCGGCGGCTCGGCGGTGGCGCTCGCCTGCGGCATGGCTCCGCTCGCCTCGGGCTCGGACACCGGCGGCTCATTGCGCAATCCGGCGGGCTTCGCCGGCATTGTCGGCATGCGTCCGTCCTACGGCCTCGTCGCCAGCGAGAAGCGCGTGTTCGGCTGGTCCAATTTGTCGACCGACGGGCCGATGGCGCGTAATGTCGCCGACACCGCGCTGATGCTGTCGGTGATGGCGAGCGACGATGCCCGCGATCCGCTCGCCTATACGCTGCCCGGCGAGTCCGTGCGCGCGCGTGCCGAACGCTGGGCCGCGCCGCGCCCCGCAGAACTCGGCAGGCTGCGCCTCGCCTTCACCGAAGACTTCGGCTTTGCCCCGACGGAGCAGGCGATCCGGCGCGTGTTCCGCCATCGCGTGAGCAAGCTTGCACCGCTCTTCGCCGAGTGCCGCGAGACGACGCCGGATTGCTCCGGCGCCGACGACGCCTTCGCCGTGCTGCGCGCCGGCATGTTCCTGGCGACACACGGCAAGAACTACAGGGAGCGGCCCGAGATGCTCGGGCCCAATGTCCGCGCCAATGTCGAGGAAGGCCTCGGCTACACCCTCGAAGATCACGCGCGCGCCGCAACGACGCAGACGCGGATCTATCTCGCCTGGCAAAGCTTCTTCGAAAGCTGCGACGTGCTGATCAGCCCGACCATCACGCTCAGTCCGCGGCCGTGGTCGGAGCCCCATCCCGCGGAGATCGACGGGGTACCTACGAAATCCTACTTCCATTGGCTCGCGCTCGCTTATGCGGTCACGCTTCCCGGCCATCCCGCCATCAGCATCCCTCTCGGCCTTGATGAAGCCGGGCTGCCTTTCGGCCTGCAGATCGTTGGTCAGCGTGGCGGCGACGCCGCCGTGCTCACGGTGGCCGCGAGCCTCGAAGCAGCGTTCTCCGGCGACGCGCAATTGTGCCGGCCCGCGCCCGATCTGGCCCGGCTTGCAGTGGCGCCGCCGCTCTCGGCTGCACCCGGCTTCCTGACTTGGGAATGATCAGAACTTGGCAATGAAGAACTTGGGAATGAAGAACTTGGGAATGATCAGAGCTCGGGAATGACCTGAACTCGGCAACGACCGAACCAGCCCTGGCAGCGCAATGGAGACGAGGATGACGGAATTGCCGAGGAAGACCAGCGTCATCGCATTCGTCCTGCTCTACGTCGCCTACTGCATCTCCTATGTCGACCGCGCGGCGATCTCGCTGGCGCTGGCCCAGATCGGCAAGGACTTCAACCTCCAGGCCGCAGATCTCGGCATCGTTATCAGCGCGTTCTTCCTCGGTTACGCCGCAATGCAGGTGCCGGGCGGATGGCTCTCCGACCGCTTCGGATCGAAATATGTGGTGATCATCACCATCGTGATGTGGTCGCTGTTCACGGCGTTCACGAGTCTTGCCTGGTCGCTGACATCGCTGATCGCGATCCGCTTCCTGTTCGGCATCGCCGAGGGCGGCTTCCCGCCGGCGAGCATCCGCGCCGTCGCGGAGGTGTTCAAGAAGGACAGCCGGCCGAAGATGTCGGCGCTGCTGCTGTCATCCAACTATGCCGGCAGCATGATCGCGCCGCTGATCATGGCGCCGCTGATCCTCTGGCTCGGCTGGCGCCATGCCTTCAACGCGATTGGCATTGCGGGCATCGTCTTCGCGGTGGCCTATTTCGTCTTCGTCCCCTATCTGGGCCGCCCGGGTGCGAACGATCCGACCCCGGCGGGGACGAAGGCCGAGAACCGTGCACCGATGCGCGAGCTCATGAAGAATCCGCTGCTGTGGCAGCTGATGGTGGTGTGGTTCGGCCTCAGTTGCGTCAACAAGGGCCTGGATTCCTGGATGCCGCTCTATCTGCTCCAGCAGCGCGGGCTCGACCTCAAGACCGTCGGCATCGTGGCCCCGATCCCGTTCGTGATGGCGACGATCGCGACTGCGATCGGCGGCTGGGTGATGACGACGTTCTTCGCCGAGCGCGAAAAATATCTGCTGATCGGCGCCTCCGCATTGACCGGCATCTTCCTCTACGCCATGTACAAGGCGGAGACGATCGCGATGTTGATCACCTACCAGTCGGTGGTCTATTTCTTCAAATCCTTCGTGCTGGCCTCGGTGATTGCGCTTCCGACCAAGCTGCTCCGCGACGACCAGATCGGATCCGGCATCGGCATGGTCAATCTCGGCGGCCACAGCGCGGGCTTCGTCGCACCCGTGGCGATCGGCTTCATCGTGACCGGAACCGGATCGTTCGATGCCGCCTTCGGCTTCCTCGTGGCGATGACGGCATTATCCGTCGTGGTCGCCGCGACCATCAACACGGCCGAGCCGAAGCTCACGCCGCAGACGGCCTGACAGGAGAATTTCTTCCGATGCAAAGCGCGATCGTCCTCGGCGGCGGCATGATCGGCGTCAGCGCGGCGCTGCACCTCCAGCAGCGCGGCTGGTCCGTCACGCTGATCGACCGCAGGGAGCCGGGCCGCGAGACCAGCTACGGCAATGCCGGCATGATCCAGGCGGAAGCGGTGCGCCCCTATCCGATGCCACGCGATCTCGCCACGCTCCTGAAGATCGCGACTGGCCGCACCAACGACGTGCGTTACAGCCTCTCATCGCTTCATCTCCATATCGAGCCCCTGCTCCGCTATTGGTGGCATTCGGCGCCGAAGCGGCATCGCGAAGCGATCGACGCCTGGGCGCGGCTGATCGCCTACGCGACGGCGGAGCACGACATCCTCATTCGCGAAGCCCACGCCGACAATCTGATCCGCCGCGCGGGATACAGGCACCTGCATCGCGACGCAGCTTCGTTCGATCTCGCCGTCAAGGCGGCGGAAGAAGACCAGCGCGAATTCGGCGTGAGGTTTCGTGCGCTCTCGGGCGCCGAGCTCGCCAAGGCCGAACCTGTCCTGCGCGACGACCTGCCCGGCGCGATCCATTGGCTCGACACCTGGACCGTGTCCGATCCCGGCGCGCTGGTCACAGCCTATGCCGATCTGTTCGAGCGCCTCGGCGGCACCATCGTGCTTGGTGATGCCCAAAGCCTGCAGCAGACCGCCACCGGATGGTCGGTCAAGACCGACGTTGGACACATCGACGCCGCCCACGCGGTCGTGACGCTCGGGCCGTGGTCGCCCGATCTCCTGCTCAAATTCGGCTATCGCATCCCGCTGGTGCGCAAGCGTGGCTACCACATGCATTACAGCGGTGGCGCCTCGCTCGATCTGCCGCTGGTCGACAAAGCCGGTGGCTACGCCATGGGTCCGATGGCGAAGGGTATCCGCATCACCACCGGCGCGGAGTTGACGGGCCTGGACGCGCTCGCAACGCCCGTGCAGCTCGCCAGCGCGGAAGCGTCCGCGCGCGAGTTGATCGACCTTGGCAAGCGGGTCGAGCCCGACCCCTGGTTCGGCACCCGCCCCTGCACGCCTGACATGCTGCCGGTGCTCGGCCCCGCCCCGCGCCATGCAGGCCTCTGGATGAACTTTGGCCACGGCCACCAGGGCTTTACGCTGGGACCCGCGACCGGGCGCCTGCTCGCGGAGATGATGAGCGGCGAAACGCCGGCGATCGATCCGACCCCATACCGGCCGGAGCGATTCTAACCCCAGTGTTGGCGGCAAGCACCGCGCGCGCGTCGCCAGATGCAGGTTGAACGCGCGAATTCGCAAATTCCGTCAATCGGCGCGCTCGGCGAGCAGTGTCCGGATGCGTTCGGCGTCTTCGGGAGTCGCGGGGTTGTAGACGATCATGCTGAGATCGGAGCGTCCCTCGACGATAAAACTCGAATATTCGAACGACATCGTGCCGTGAACGGGATGCCGCAGCCGCTTGGTGCCGTCGCCGTGGTGACGCACGTCGTTGTCGCGCCAGAGCGCGGCGAATTCCGGGCTGGTCCGGCACAGCTCGTCGACAAAATCGGCGACATGCGAGACTGCGCCGGCCCGCGCGGCGTCCGCCCGGAATGCCGCGACGACGAAGCGCGCCACGCTGTCCCAATCGTATTGCGCGGCGCGCACGCGCGGATCGCAGAAGATGAAGCGCAGAATGTTGCGCTGACCCGGCGGGATCGCGCCGTAGTCGGTCAGCACGGCGCTTGCGGCACGATTCCAGGCGACGACGTCCCAGGTCGCGGTCCGCACCAGCGCCGGGCTGAATGCGAACGCGTCGAGCACGCGCTGCAGCCGCGGCGAGACGCTCTCGCCGGCCTGGTAGCGCACCTCGGGCGGACGGCCGAGGCCGATCAGGAACAGGTGCTCGCGCTCGACATCGGTCAGCATCAGCGCTCGTGCGATGCGGTCGAGCACATCGGGCGACGGCGCGCCGCCGCGGCCCTGCTCGAGCCAAGTGTACCAGGTCGGGCTGATATTGGCGCGCTGCGCCACCTCCTCGCGGCGGAGTCCCGGCGTACGCCTGCGGCTACCCGCGAAGCCGAACGCGGCGGCGTCGAGCCGGGTACGGCGGTCCTTGAGGTAGGCCCCGAGCAGGTTTTCGGCTGAAGCGGTCTCGCTCATCCTGTTAGCTATTATACCCCGATAATATCACTACTTTACCCGGATAATCCTGGCGCGGATGGTCGTCTCCACCAACCCTGGAGATACTGATGCGTGTTTTCGTCACTGGCGCCACCGGTTTCGTCGCCTCCGCCGTCGTCCGCGATCTGATCGCCGCCGGCCACCGGGTCACGGGCCTCGCCCGCTCCGACGCGGGAGCCGCCGCGCTCGCCGCGATGGGCGCCGATGTCCACCGCGGGTCGCTAGAGGACCACGCGTCCTTGCGCAGCGGCGCCGCTGCAACGGATGGCGTCCTGCACCTCGGCTTCAACCACGATTTCTCGAAATTCGCCGACAATTGCGAGCTCGACCGCCGCGCGATCCTGGCGATCGGCGAGGAACTCAAGGGCTCCGGTCGCCCTCTCATCGTCACCTCCGGCGTCGCACTGCTTGCGCCCGGCCGCCTCGCCACCGAGGATGATGTGTCGGCGCAGCGCTTTCCGCGCGTGTCGGAAGCGACCGCGCTGTCGCTGGCCGGCCTCCGCGCCGCCGTTGTGCGTCTTCCGCCCTCCACGCATGGCGAGGGCGACCACGGCTTCGTCCCGATCCTGATCAACCTCGCGCGCCAGAAGTGCGTATCGGCCTATGTCGGCGATGGCAGCAACCGCTGGCCCGCCGCGCACCGCTTCGATGCCGCGCGCGTCTACCGGCTGGCGCTGGAGCAAGGCGCACCCGCGAAGCACTATCACGCGATCGCCGAGGAAGGCGTGCCGTTCAAGGCGATTGCGGAGGTGATCGGCCGGCGGCTCGGCGTGCCCGTCGTGTCCAAATCGCCCGAGGAAGCGGCCGCGCATTTCGGCTGGTTCGCACAGTTCGCGGGCGCCGACGTTCCGACCTCGAGCGCGAAGACGCGTGCTGCTCTCGGCTGGTCGCCGCAAGAGAAAGGGCTGATCGAGGATCTCGACCAGCCCTATTACTTCAAGATCTGACGGCGCTCGGCACCGGCAAATGCAGATCAGTCCGTCGTGACCGCGGTTTCCATGTCGGTCGGATCGATCTGCCTGGCGAGGTTGGCGTTGAGCTTGTCGCGATCGAGTTCGCCCTCCCACCAGGCGACGATCACGCAGGCAACGCCGTTGCCGCACAGATTGGTCAGCGCGCGGCACTCGCTCATGAACTTGTCGATGCCGAGCACGATCGCCATGCCCGGCACGAGGCGCGGATCGACCACGGCGAGCGTCGCCGCCAGCGTGATGAAGCCCGCGCCCGTGATGCCGGAGGCACCCTTCGAGGTCAGCATCGCCACCACCAGGATGGTGAGCTGCTGGCCGAAGGTGAGATCGAAGCCCAGCGCCTGCGCAATGAACAGCGTCGCCAGTGTCATGTAGATGTTGGTGCCGTCGAGATTGAACGAATAGCCCGTGGGCACCACGAGGCCGACCACCGACTTCGAGCAGCCGAGGCGCTCGAGCTTTTCCATCAAGGACGGCAACGCGCTCTCCGAGGACGAGGTGCCGAGCACGATCAGCAGCTCGTCCTTGATGTAGGCGAGGAACTTGAAGATGGAGAAGCCGGCGAAGCGCGCGATGATTCCGAGCACGACGAACACGAACAGCGCCGCGGTCAGGTAGAACGTCGCGATCAGGCCGATCAGGTTGAGGATCGCCCCGGTGCCGAACTTGCCGATGGTGTAGGCCATCGCGCCGAAGGCACCGATCGGCGCCGCGCGCATCACGATGGAGATGACGCCGAACACCGCATGCGCGGCGTCGTCGATGAACGAGCGGATGGTGTGGCCGCGTTCGCCGAGCCCCATGATGGCGAAGCCGAACAGCACCGAGAACAGCAGCACCTGCAGGATCTCGCCTTGCGCGAAGGCGCCGACGACGGTGTCCGGAATGATGTGCAGCACGAAGTCGACCGACTTCTGGCCTTCGGCCTGCTTGGCGTAATTGGCGACGGCCTGCGCGTTGGCGGCGGCGCCGCCGAAGCCCGCACCCGGCTTCACCAGATTGCCGATGATAAGTCCGATCACCAGCGCGAAGGTCGAGACGATCTCGAAATAGACCAGCGCCTTGACGCCGATGCGGCCGACCTTCTTGGCGTCCTGGATATGGGCGATGCCCGAAACCACGGTGCAGAAGATGATCGGGGCGATCACCATCTTGATCAGCTTGATGAAGCCGTCGCCGAGTGCCTTGATCCACTCATTGGTGGCGACTGACGGCCAGAGCCAGCCGACGATGGCGCCGAGCACGATCGCAATCAGCACCTGGATATAAAGGACCTTGTACCACGGCTTGGCGGCGGGCGGCGCGACCGGCGCCCCCACCATCGTTGTCGTCGTCATTGTTTCACTCCCCCTCAAAACGCCAGGCCAGCCAAGATCAACTTGGCCGGCCCTGTCAATCGGAACTGCTCGATATTGCGGGCTTTACCCGCGATCGACCGCCCGGCGTAACGCCGGCATCAACGTCGCGCCCAGCGCGTTCTTGACCAGCGAGGCCGCAACGAACGGCATCAGGCCGACCTGCCACGCCTTCGCGGCGCCAAGGCCAAGGCCGAAGGCCAGCCAGCCAAAGCCTGCGGCCAGAATGAGGATGTGGCCGGCCGCCATGGCCGCAAACAGCAGCGTTACGCTGCGATCCCAGCCGCGCTCGGCGAGCCAGCCGGTGACGAAGGCGGCGCCAATGAAGCCGAACAGATAGCCCGCGGTCGGGCCGACCAGCGGTGCGATCCCACCAACGGGACCGGCGAACACTGGCAGGCCCATCGCACCCTCGGCGAGGTAGGCGATCATGGTTGCGCTGCCAAGCCGCCAGCCATAGGCGGCGCCGATCATCAACACGACCAGCGTCTGCAATGTCATGGGCACGTAAGGCAACGGCAGGTTCACCTTGGCTGACAGCGCCATCAAGGCGGTGCCGAGCGCAATCAGCACGACGGCGCGCAAGGCACCGACAGTTTCACCCGGCCGGATCGGCCACATCAATGCGGCGAGAGGAGAATGTGTGGCGGTAGACGGGACGGAACGGTCGGACAAGTTGCACTCCAGAAGGCTGGCGAAAACTGCCGGCTATTTAAGCCAGTGAGCGATCCGGTCAACTGCTTCCCGCATCTCCGCAGCCGAACGCGCATAAGAGAGCCGTATGAACGAACGACCGTGGATTGGATCGAAGTCGAGCCCCGGCGTGACCGCGACATGGGCCTGTTCGAGCATCTGCTTGGCGAAGTCGAAACTGTCGGAGGTGAAGTCCGAGACGTCCGCGTAGAGATAGAACGCGCCGTCGGCCGGCAGAAACCTGGTCAGGCCGGCCCTGGGCAATCCCTCGATCAGGAGGCGCCGGTTTTCCTGATAGCCGTGCTTGATCTCTTCCATCTCGGCCGCGCCGTCGAAGGCCGCTTCGGCGGCGATCTGCGACAGCGACGGCACCGAGATCGACAGGTTCTGCTGCAGCCGCTCGATCGGCCGTACCAGAATCTCGGGCACGACCATCCAGCCGACGCGCCAGCCCGTCATGCAGAAATACTTCGAGAACGAGTTGATCACGAGCGCGTGCTCCGACAGCGCCGCAGCCGTTGCGGCGGGAAACGCGTAGTCGAGCCCGTGATAGATCTCGTCCGAGATGAAACGGATGCCCACGCCTTCCGCCGCCGCGATCAGGCCCGCGAGCGCCTCGCGGGACATCATGGTCCCGGTCGGATTGGCGGGGCTGCCGACCAGCACGCCCTTCAGCGGCGCCTTGCGATGGGCGGCCAGCAGCGCCTCGCCGGTCAGCGCATGGCGCGTCTCGTTCGTGGTCTCGATCAGCACCGGCTCGCAGCCGAGCGCGGTGAGGATATGACGGTACGGGGGATAACCCGGCACCGTCACGGCAACGCGGTCGCCCGGCTCGAACATCGCCAGGAATGCCAGAATGAACCCGCCGGAAGAGCCGGTGGTCACCACGATCCGCTCGGGGCTGACGTCACAGCCATAGGCATCGCGATAATGCCGCGCGATGCGTGCGCGCAAGGAGGGGATGCCGAGTGCTGAGGTATAATCGATCCGCCCCGCCTCGAGCGCCGCATGGGCGGCCGCAATCGCGGTCTTCGGCGCGCCGGCGGCGGGCTGGCCAACCTCCATGTGGATGACATGGCCACCGGCCGCCTCGATTCGGGCCGCCGCGGCCATCACGTCCATCACCATGAACGGGGGAACATCGCTGCGGCGGGAGGGCGCGAGCCACTCTCCCAATCGGTTCCTCAAGGTCGCATCGTGCATCGATTTCTGCTATTCGCTGGCGGGCCGATCCGTCCGACCCGGAGAAACGGGGTGCTTGCGCCCCAGACTGGCCGCATTGTACGGCTCATAAGGGGTACGGCTCAAAGGGGCATATCGCGTATCCGGTCCGCCGCCAATCGCCAAAGCCAATCACTGAACTGCTTGACCAGGAATGCCTGACAAGCCTGCTGACAAGACCGTTTGACCCAGACCGTGATGTTGTTCCAGATCGCATTGCGCAAGAAGGCCACCGCCCTCACCTCCCTCCTCGCGGCGGCTGCGATCGCGCTGACGCCGTTCTCGGCTGCGCATGCGCAGGCCAAGGGACCACCGGTCCTGCGCGACACCGAGACCGAGCAGCTGCTGCGCGAATACACGCGCCCGATCCTGCGCGCCGCCGGTCTGGAAAAGCAGAACATCCAGATGGTGATCGTCAACGAGGGCTCGTTCAACGCGTTCGTCGCCGATGGCCGCCGCATCTTCGTCAATTACGGTGCGATCCTGCAATCGGAGACGCCGAACCAGATCATCGGCGTGCTCGCGCACGAGACCGGGCATCTGGCCGGCGGCCATCTGTCCAAGCTGCGCGAGCAGCTCGCCAACGCCCAGACCCAGATGATCATCGCGATGCTGCTCGGCGCCGGCGCGATGGCCGTGGGCAGCACCCGCGGCAGTGGCAGCGCCGGCAACAATGGCCTTGCCAATGCCGGAGCCGCCGCCCTCGCCGGCCCCCAGGAGATGATCCGCCGGACGCTGCTGTCCTATCAGCGCCAGCAGGAGGAGAACGCCGACCGCGCCGGCGTGAAATTCCTGACGGCGACCCAGCAGTCGCCGAAGGGCATGTACGAGACCTTCAAGCGCTTCACCAGCGAGAGCCTGTTCGCCGCACGCGGCGCCGATCCCTATCTCCAGTCGCACCCGATGCCCGCCGAGCGCGTCGCTTCCCTGCAGGAATTCGCCAGCTCCAGCCCTTATTGGGACAAAAAGGACGATCCCGCGCTCCAGCTCCGCCATGACATGGTGCGCGCCAAGATCTCCGCCTTCATGGAGCGGCCGGAGACGGTGTACCGCCGCTATCCCCTGACCAACGACAGCATGCCGGCGCGCTACGCCCGCGCCATCAGCACCTATCTGCATGGCGATTTGCGCAGCGCGCTCACCCAGATCGACGCGCTGATCCAGATCCAGCCCAACAATGCGTATTTTTACGAGGTGCGCGGCCAGGCGCTGCTGGAGGGCGGCAAGCCGGCCGAGGCAATTCCTGCCCTGCGCAAGGCTGTCGCACTTTCGAACAACGCGCCCCTCATCGAGATGTTACTTGGGCAGGCTCTGGTTGGGTCCGATAATAAGGCCTACACCGATGACGCCGTTCGGATTCTCCGGGCTGCGGTGGCACGGGAACCGGAGGCCATTCTCGGCTACATGCAGCTCGCGATGGCCTATGGCCGGAAGGGCGACTATGCCGAGGCCGATCTGGCGTCGGCGCAGGCCGCTTATCTGCGCGGCGACAACAAGACCGCCCGCGAGCTTGCGACGCGCGCGAAAACCCGTTTCGCCGTCGGCACGCCCGGATGGGTCAAGGCCGACGACATCGTGGCGTCGAAACCGCCGCGCAACTGACCAGACCAAGACGACGCCTTACGCCACGACGCCTTACGAAACGACGTCACGACACCGAGCTTAAGTCCGCCGGGACGTTTCCCGAAACCTGCTTTGGATAAGAGGATTTGCCTATGCCTTCGCTGCGCCTGCTTGCTCCCGCGCTGTTTGCGCTCGCCATGTTCGGCGCAGCCGTGCCCGCGTCGGCCGACAGCTTCTCCGATGCCCAGCGCACGGACATCGAGGCGATCGTCAAGAACTATCTCGTCACCCATCCCGAGGTGCTCGAGGAAGCGATGGCCGAGCTTACCAAGCGCCAGGCCGCGGCCGAGACGCAGAAGCACGAGGCTAGCGTCGCGCAGAATTCCGATGCGATCTTCAACTCACCGCGCCAGGTCGTGCTCGGCAACAAGGACGGCGACGTCACCTTCGTCGAGTTCTTCGACTACAATTGCGGTTACTGCAAGCGCGCGATGGACGACATGCTCACCCTCATGAAGTCCGATCCGAAGCTGAAGGTGGTGCTGAAGGAGTTTCCGGTGCTGAGCCAGGGCTCGGTCGAAGCAGCCCAGGTCGCCGTCGCGGTGCGCATGCAGGATCCCTCCGGCAAGAAGTACCTCGACTTCCACCAGAAGCTGCTCGGCGGCCGTGGCGCGGCCGACAAGGCGCGCGCGCTTCAGGCGGCCAAGGAAGCCGGCCTCGACGTCGCGAAGATCGAAAAGGACATCGGCAGCGCCGAGGTGCGCAGCACCATCGAGGAGAATTTCAAGCTCGCCGAAGCGATGGGCATGAACGGCACGCCGAGCTACGTGATCGGCAAGCAGATCGTCGTCGGCGCCGTCGGTGTCGATAGCCTCAAGGAAAAGATCGCTGTGGCGCGCTGCGGCAAGGCGACCTGCTGACAAGGCGACCCGCTGATCACGTTAAAAATCACGCATGCAAAGTCCGGCTGAAAAGCCGGTCTTTTCATTGCGCCGAAATCTGGCGCGCGCGTTCATCTGGCGTTCAACAAACAAAAGCCTCGGAACCACCAAAGTTCCGGAACTACTCAAATCTCCTTTCGTTGTCGGCGCGGGCAATGACGCAAATGAACACGTGAGGAGAATTCCATGTCTAACCGCTTTATGATCTCGGTTGCCACACTCGCGCTCGTCGCGGGCACCGGTCTGGCGAACGCACAGGGCACCATGAACCGCGACAGCGGTGGCGGCGCCGGTGGTGCGCAGATGCAGCATTCGCAGCCTTCCGGCGGCGCCGCCGAACGCGGCGGCTCGATGGGTAAGGAATCCGCCCATGAGAAGGGCACCGTCGGTCAGGCTGGCGGCTCCAGCAGCATGAAGTCCGGCGGAGCAGCCGAGGAGAAGTCGTCGGGCGGGATGGACAAGTCCGGCGCGATGAACAAGAACGCGACCGACGAGAAGGCCGGCGCGGCGAAGGGTGAGCACGCCCAGGGCGCGCAGGAAAAGTCCGCGCAAGACAAGTCCGCGCAGGACAAGTCCATGCATGACAAGTCAGCGCAGGACAAGGCAGCGCAGGACAAGTCGAAGAGCACGATGGACAAGTCCCAGACGGACAAGTCCAAGAGCACGGAGACTGACACCAAGAGCGGCAACATGAACGCCCAGACCAAGGGCGCAGACAGCCAGACCAAGGGTGCGGACAACAAGGCTGCCGATACCAAGTCTCAGACCACGACCGGCACGGCCTCCGCGACCGCTTCTGCGCCGCCGCCCGAGAAGCGGACCGAGATCACATCCGCGATCAAGTCGACCAAGATCGAGGAAACGACCAACGTCAACTTCAACATCTCAGTCGGCACGACGGTCCCTGCCAGCGTTCATTTCCACCCGCTCCCGCCGCGGATCGTCGAGATTTATCCGGAATGGCGCGGCTATGATGTGATCTTGGTGCACGGGCGGTACGTCATCGTTCGTCCGCAGACGCGCGAGATCGTGTACATCATCGAAGGCTAAGTCGCTTCGCTGAAGCTCCAAATGAGCCCTTGCCGAGAGATCGGCAGGGGCTTTTGGGTTACCGGGCGGCGTCTTCCCGCACACGCCGGCCGGCAGCCATGCTTCGGACTGGTTAACAAGCGATTTCCATAGCTTGCGCACAGGTTTTTGCACCTGGGATGAGCTATCTGAAGCCACCTGGGAGGTCCTTCAAGGCTTCCCCTCACGCGCTTTGTTACCTATAACCCCCGCCACGCCGAAGCACCTCTTGCGGGATTGGAATGGCCGAACCAGCAACCGACACGATCCTTGTCCTGAACGGGCCGAACCTCAACATGTTGGGGACGCGCGAGCCCGAGAAGTACGGGCATGCGTCGCTGGCCGACGTCGAGGCGCTGTGCCGGGAAACGGCGGCCACGTTCGGCCTCAAGGCCGACTGCCGGCAGTCCAACCGCGAAGGCGAATTGATCGACTTCATCCACGAGGCATACGCCCGCAAGATGAAGGGCATCATCATCAATGCCGGCGGCTATTCGCACACGTCGATCGCGCTGCACGACGCGCTGCTCGCGGTGCAGATCCCGACGGTCGAAGTGCACGTCACCAACATCCACGCCCGCGAGAATTTCCGGCATCACTCCTACACCGCGCGCGCGGCCTTCGCCTCGCTCTGCGGCTTCGGCATCGAGGGCTACCGCCTCGCCATCCAGGGCCTTGCCGCCAAGCTCGGCATCAAGCCCAAAGCCTGACGCTCCCCCTTCACACAGAACATTCGGATCAAACAACATGGCGCGCCAGCCAGACGACAAAGCAGCCGCAAAGTTTTCCAGCGAGGACTCCGCCCTCGTCCGTGAGCTTGCCTTGCTGCTCGATGAGACCAGCCTCACCGAAATCGAGATCGAGCGTGCCGGCCTGCGCCTGCGCGTCGCCCGCAACATCAGCGTCGCCGCGACCATGCCGATGCAGATGGCGGCCGCCCCCACCGCCCTCCCGGCGACCGCAGCTGCCGCCGCGCCTGCCGCTGCCGACCTGTCGAAGCATCCCGGCGCCGTGACCTCGCCGATGGTCGGCACCGCCTATTGGGCGCCGGAGCCCGGCGCCAAGCCGTTCATCGAGGTCGGCAGCAAGGTCTCGGTCGGCCAGACGCTGCTGATCATCGAAGCCATGAAGACCATGAACCAGATCCCCTCGCCGCGCGCCGGCACGGTGACGCAGATCGTGATCGAGGACGGCCAGCCGGTCGAGTACGGCGAGCCGCTCGTGATCATTGAGTGACGGTCGAGGGCGATCTCATCGCCCTCGCCGCTTTCCGCGCGTCAGTCCAATAAGGACACCATGTTCGACAAGATCCTCATAGCCAATCGCGGCGAGATCGCCCTTCGCATCCTCAGGGCCTGCAAGGAACTCGGGATCGCGACCGTCGCCGTGCACTCCACCGCCGACGCCGATGCCATGCATGTGCGCCTCTCGGACGAGAGCGTTTGCATCGGGCCACCGGCGTCCAAGGACAGCTATCTCAACGTGCCCGCGCTGCTCGCGGCCTGCGAGATCACCGGCGCCGATGCCGTGCATCCCGGCTACGGCTTCCTGTCGGAGAACGCGCGCTTCGCCGAAATCCTCGCCGAGCATAATCTGCATTTCATCGGCCCGAAGGCCGAGCACATCCGCCTGATGGGCGACAAGATCGAGGCCAAGAGAACCGCCAAGAAGCTCGGCATTCCCGTGGTGCCCGGCTCCGACGGAGGGGTCGGCCCCAACGACGACGCTATGGCGATCGCCAGGAAGATCGGCTTCCCCGTGCTGGTCAAAGCCGCGGCGGGCGGCGGCGGCCGCGGCATGAAGGTGGCCGAGAGCGAGGCCGATCTTCAGGTCGCGCTGTCGACGGCCGCCAACGAGGCCAAATCCGCCTTCGGCGATGCCTCCGTCTACCTCGAAAAATATCTGCAGAAGCCGCGCCACATCGAGATCCAGATCCTCGGCGACGGCCGCGGCGGCGCGATTCATCTTGGCGAACGCGACTGCTCGCTGCAGCGACGCCACCAGAAGGTCTGGGAAGAAGGCCCCTCGCCCGTGCTGACTGCGGCTGCACGCGCCAAGATCGGCGAGACCTGTGCCAAGGCGATGCGCGAGATGAAATATCTCGGCGTCGGCACCATCGAATTCCTGTTCGAGGATGGCGAGTTCTACTTCATCGAGATGAACACGCGCATCCAGGTCGAGCATCCCGTCACCGAGAGCATCACCGACATCGACCTCGTGCTGGAGCAGATCCGCATCGCCGCCGGCGGCGACCTGCCGGCGAGGCAGGACGAGGTTCAGGTCATCGGTCACGCGATCGAGTGCCGCATCAACGCCGAAAATCCGGAGACCTTTCGTCCTTCGCCCGGCCGCATCACGCAATATCACCCACCCGGCGGGCTCGGTGTGCGGATCGATTCCGCGGTCTATCAAGGCTATACGATCCCGCCTTATTACGACTCGCTGGTCGGCAAGCTGATCGTGCACGGCAAGACCCGCGGCGAGTGCCTGATGCGGCTGCGCCGGGCGCTGGACGAGATGGTGGTCGAGGGCATCGAGACCACCCTGCCGCTGTTTCGCGCGCTGGTGCGCGAGGACGACATCATCAACGGCGACTACCACATCCACTGGCTGGAACAATATCTCGCCGGCAAGGCGGAACCCGCCCCGAAGTAGCCGTCCCTCCGCATGGAACCCTTTGGCCCTAATCGCGTTTAGGACGTGGGGACAGTTCCGAGGGGGCGATTTGAAGTCCGGCAAGCCTGATCGAGCGAGACCGTCGTGACCGCTGACGCACAGCGACGGCGTAGATTTTGGCAGATCCTGCTGCTCGCAGCGGGGCTCTTGGTGCTGACCGTGATCAGCGCCGGCTCCGTCTACCTCGTCAACAAGGCGAGAGACGACAGCAAATGGGTGATTCACACCATCGAGGCGGAGAACCAGATCAACGCCCTCCTGCTGGAAATCCGCAGAGCTGAGAGCACCGCCCGCGGCTACCTCCTGACACAAGGCGAGGATTTCAAGGTCGACCATGACAAGGCCGTGGCGGCCGTCATCCCGGCTCTCGACAAGCTCACGCGCCTGACCGGCGACAATCCGGCGCAACGCGAGAACATCGAGAAGCTGAGCGCGGCGATCGAGACCCGTCTCGGCCAGTTCGCGCAGGAGATGGATTTCCTCCGGCGGGGTGAGCCGGAGAACGCCGCAGCGCTGGTCCGCGAGGTTGTCTCCACGGACGCGACAGCCGCGATCGCCAAAGTCGCGACCGGGATGATCCAGGAAGAAGAACGGCTGTTCCGGCTGCGAACGGTCAATTCGGACCGCAGCCAGACCCTGGCCGCGTCGATGACCGGCATTGGCTCGGGCCTCGTCGTGCTGCTGGCGCTGATCTCGATCTGGCTGGTGCGGCGCTCGGCCCTTGCCCGTGACGACGCCGAGGCGCGCCTGCGCGATGCCAATGTCAATCTGGAGGCCGTGGTCGACGAACGCACGGCCGATCTGCGCGAAGCCAATAACGAGATCCAGCGCTTTGCCTATATCGTCAGCCACGATCTGCGCTCGCCACTCGTCAACATCATGGGCTTCACCAGCGAACTCGAAGAGCTCGGCGGCGACATTTTCCGCCGTATCGGTGGCCTTACCCACGTCCCGGCCGACGGGCCGCCGCTGCCGGACGGCGAGATCGCGCTCGAAGGTCCCGACAAGCAGCTCTCAGCGGATTTTTCCGAAGCGCTGGGCTTCATCAAGTCGTCGATCGCCAAGATGGACCGCCTGATCTCGGCGATCCTCAATCTCACCCGCGAGGGCCGGCGCGAGTTCCAGCCGGAAAAGATCGACACGCGCGAGCTGATCGAAGCCATCGTGTCGACGCTGGCGCATCAGGCCGCCGAGGCACAGGCCGAGATCCATGTCGCTCCCCTGCCCAATCTCGTCAGCGATCGCCTGGCACTGGAGCAGATCTTTTCCAATCTGATCGACAACGCCATCAAATATCTCAAGCCCGGCGTCCCCGGCGAGATCAGAATTCGCGGGCGCACCAAGCTCGGCTACGCTATCTTCGAAGTCAGCGATAACGGCCGCGGCATCGACCCAAAAGACCACCAGCGGATATTCGACCTGTTTCGCCGCGCCGGAACCCAGGACAAGCCCGGTCAGGGCATCGGTCTTGCCCATGTGCGTGCACTTGTGCGTCGCCTCGGCGGCACCATGTCGGTATCATCGGAACTGAATACGGGCAGTACCTTCACCATCACGTTGCCCATCACCTGGAACGCCAGCAACCGGAACGCGGATCAATGACTCAACCCGTCAGCATCATCATGATCGAGGACGACGAAGGACACGCGCGGCTGATCGAGCGGAACATCCGAAGGTCCGGCGTCAACAACGAGATCATCTCCTTTGCCAACGGCACGGACGCGATGAAACATTTGTTCGGACCCGATGGCAGCGGGCTCGTGCAGAAGGGCAATGCGCTCCTGATCCTGCTCGATCTCAACCTCCCCGACATGACCGGGATCGACATTCTGAAGCAGATCAAGGAGAACAAATATTTGAAGGCCTCGCCCGTGGTGGTGTTGACCACCACCGACGATTCCCAGGAAATCAAGCGCTGCTACGAGCTCGGCTGCAACGTCTACATCACCAAGCCCGTGAACTACGAGAATTTCGCCAATGCCATCCGGCAGCTCGGCTTGTTCTTCTCGGTCATCCAGGTTCCGCCCGCCGCCCCATGAACCAGCGCATGCCCACACTGCTCTACATCGACGACGACGGGGCGCTTGCGCGCCTGGTCGATCGCGGCCTGACACGGCGCGGCTACAAAGTCGTTCACGCCGCGAGCGGCGAGGAAGGCCTCGAGCTCATCCGCCGCGCGGGCGCGCAAAACAGCGTCGATAGCGGTATCGACGTCGTGGCGCTCGACCAGTACATGCCCGGCCTCGACGGGCTCGAGACGCTGGAGCAGATCATGGCGATACCAGGCGCACCGCCGGTGGTCTTCGTCACGGCGTCGCAGGATTCCAGCATTGCGGTGACGGCGCTGAAGGCGGGCGCGGCCGATTATCTCGTCAAGGACGTCAAGGGCGACTTCATCCCCCTGCTCCACGTCGCGGCCGACGGCGCGCTGCGTCAGGCCGAATTGCAGAAGGCGCGCGAGGAAGCCGAAGCCGAAATCCATGCCTCGCGCGACCGCTATGCTGCGCTCGCCGCCGAGCGCGAGCTGCTGCTGCGGGAGGTCAATCACCGCGTCGGCAACTCGCTGCAGATCATCGCCTCCCTGCTGCATCTGCAGGCAAGCTCCGCCGCGCAGGACGAGGTCAAGGCTGCGTTGACCAACGCGATGGGCCGCGTCGCCGCGGTCGCACAGGTGCATCGCCGCCTCTACACCTCGCAAGACCTGAAGAGCGTGGTCCTGAACCAGTATCTGGATTCGCTGCTCGAGGATCTCAGGCGCTCGGCCGAGGGCAACCGGATGTCGCGCCTGACGCTGAAGGCCGAACCGATCGAGATCGATCCGGACCGTGCGGTCGCCGTCGGCATCATCGTCAACGAACTGGTGATGAACGCGGTGAAATACGCCTACCCTGACGGCGCCGGCCCGATCCATGTCGAGCTGACCTCGCAAGGCGACGATCTCCTGCTGTCGATCAGCGACGATGGCGTCGGCGACAACGTCAAGGCCGATCCGCGCTCCACCGGCATGGGCCAGCGCATCGTCGCAGCCATGGCCACCAAGCTCGATGCTTCGGTCGAGCGCGACCCCACCCATTCCGGAACCCGAATCATGTTGATGTTCCGCCGTGTCCCGGCTGCCGCCGGCAAGCCGGCTGCAGCCGCAGCGAACTGATCCGCACCGCCCATCGCAACCGCATTGCGATCCTGCTATTGTGGCGAGCCATGACTTCGCGCGACTCTGCCCCGTCTGAAATCACGCCGGCCGTGCTGCTGCGCGCCTATGCCTGCGGCATCTTTCCGATGGCCGAAAGCGCCGATGATCCGACCCTGTTCTGGGTCGAGCCGGAGTTGCGCGGCGTCATCCCGCTCGACGGATTTCGCGTGGCCTCGCGGCTCGCGCGCACCGTGCGTTCGGATTCATTCCGCGTCACCGTCAATACCGCCTTCAAGGCCACGATCGCAGGCTGCGCCGCCCCGCAGGCCGGGCGCGAGGACACCTGGATCAACAAGCGCATCCGCGACCTCTATGGCGGCCTGTACGAGCTCGGCCATTGCCACAGCGTCGAGGCCTGGCAGGGCGAGGACCTCGTCGGCGGGCTTTACGGCGTCAGCCTGGGGCGGGCTTTTTTTGGCGAGAGCATGTTCCACACCGCGCGCGATGCCTCCAAGGTCGCGCTGGTGCATCTGGTCGCGCGGCTCATCCATGGCGGCTTCGAGCTGCTCGACACCCAGTACGTCACCGAGCACCTGAAGAGTTTTGGCGCGGCCGAGATTTCGCGGCGGCGCTACACCGCGCTGCTCGACAAGGCGCTCGCGGGCGAGCCTGGCGATTTCCTGAGGCTCTCCGCCGGCGAAGCGATCCCGGGCGCACGCGCCCTCGAGATCATCGCGGCGCGCCAATAGTCAGGCCAAACCCCGGGGGATTTGGCCTAGCGGCCAAACCCGGGGATACCGAACAGACCCGGCCGCTGCTCGGGCGGCGGAGGTGGTGGCGGCGGTGCCGGCTGCTGCTGCTGGATCGGCGGCAAGGGCTGCGGCGGACGCTGCTGCACCTGCTTGGGCGCGGCTTTCTTCTGCGCGGGCGGCGGCGGTGCTGCCGGCTTGGTGCCGGGATCCGGAGCCGCGGTCGCAATCGTTTGCTGCGGCTCTTTGCAGTCGGTGAGCCAGATATCGTAGATCGGGTGCTCGACGCCGTGCAGGCCCGGGCTTGCCGCGTACATCCAGCCCGAGAAGATGCGCTTGACCTCGCCCTGCAAGGTGATCTCGTCGACCTCGACGAAGGCGTCGGTGTTGGCGGCCTCGGTCGCCGGCCGCGTGTAGCAGGCGTCGGTTTTGACGCGCAGCGCACCGAACTGCACGGTCTCGCCGATCTCCTCGTCGAAATTGATGATGCGCCCGGTGATCTTGTCGAGACCGGAGAAGGTCGCCTTCTTGTTCACGATCTTCTGGGCCGGCGGCTCGGTGACGACCTCGTCGCCCGGCTGAAGGCTCGCCGGCGTCTGCGGGACAGCGCCGCCCGGCCCGCCCTTCTGCTGTGGCTGGCGCTGACCAGGCGCACCCGGGGCGCCTTGCGGAGTGGGCGGAGCGACCGCGACGGGCGGCGGCTGGTTTGGTGGAGCGGCGCTCGACCCGGGCGGCGGCGCCAGAGGCTGGCTCTCGACCGGCCCCGGCATCACATTGCCCTGCCGGCCCGGCGGGGGCGCCATCGGGCGCGACGGCAGCACACGGCCTTGCGGCGGCAGCTCCGGCACTTCTTCGTCGTCGTCGGGGATCTGCGGCTGGGGCTGGCCACGCGGAATGTTGCCGGGCGGCCGCAGTGGCGGCGGATCGGAGAAGATCGTGCCGATCTGCGCCTGCGCCGGCGTTGCAGCCGTCAGTGCGGTGGCGGCCAGAAGCGCCGCAAGGCCTGTCAGGGTAAATGTTCGAAACATCTCGCGCGGCTTCAACAGCGAATCGGGCTTGCTGGACATTCTACAGGGGATACCGCCGCTCGCAGGCCATCCGGTTAACACGGCGAATACGGCGGGGGAAGGGCGGCATCCCTGCCCTTCCCGGCCCGGTCTGGCCAGATCGGCCCCCGGATGGAATAGTCGAGCACTCCTCTCCGCGGTCAGGCGGGCGCTGCCCCCGAAAATGACGTCCAACGAACAATCAGAAACCCGCAAGGTCGCTTCCCCATGCCCGTTGTGCTCGATCCCGATGCCGCCGCCGTCTACAAGGCCTTCCAGGAGGCCGGCGTGCCCGTGGCCACCAAGCATTATCCCGGCCAGTTCCACGGCTTCCTCAACATGGGAAAATTGCTGCGAGAGGCCAATGTCGCCGTGAGCGAGATCGGCGCCTGGCTGAAAGGATTGGGCTGAAACGCCGTTCCCGATGCCGCCGGTTCTTCAAAGCATATTCGCCCTCCCCCTGCGCGGGCTGACATGGCTCGGCGGCCAAGGCACCCGCGCGGTGGCCGCCGTCGTGTTCATCGCGCTCGCGGTGCCGCCGCTCGGGGTGATGCTGCGACCCTATGTCACCGAGGCGATCTTCGTTCTGCTCTGCATCTCCTTCATGCGGGTCGATCTCGCCGCGCTCACCGGCCATCTGCGGCGGCCGGCGCTGGTCGGGACCGCGACCGTCTGGACCATGATCGGCGTGCCTGTGATCGTCGGCCTGATTGTCCATCTCACCGGGCTCACGGCGCGCGCGCCCGACCTTGCGCTCGCATTGATGCTGCAGAGCATGGCCTCGCCGATGATGGCCGCGCCGGCGCTGGCTGCGCTGATGGGCCTCGACGCCACGCTGGTGTTGGTCACGCTGGTGAGCGCGACCGCGCTGGTGCCGTTCACGGCATCGCTGTTCGCAAGCCTGTTCCTTGACGGCATGCTCAGCATCTCGCCGCCTGCGCTGGGGCTGAAACTGCTCGGCATCCTCGCAGCATCGCTGCTGGCGGCGACCGTGATCCGACAGGTCTTTGGGGCAGCCGCGATCCAGCGTCACAGGCAGCCGATCGACGGCTTCAACATCGTCATCCTGCTGGTCTTCGCGACCGCGATCATGGGCGACGTCGCGAGCGATCTCGTCGCCCGGCCGGTCTCCACCATCGGCTTCGCGGCGCTCGCGTTCGCGATCTATTTCACGCTGCTCGCCGTGACCACGCTGCTGTTCCGCCGCATCGGCTATGAGCGCGCGCTGGCGCTCGGGCTGATGGTGTCACAGCGCAATCTGGGCCTGATGCTCGCCGCGACCGCCGGCGCGCTGCCGCCCACCACCTGGCTCTATTTCGCGATGACGCAGTTTCCCATTCACCTGGCGCCCTACATGCTGATGCCGATCGCGCGGCGCTTGACGGCGCGCGCACAGGCCTCGGGCGCCGCGGCAACCGGCGGCAAGGCCGCATCGGGCTGACCCAAATAGCAAGTCTTGTCCGCTCTGCCATCGCGAGACTGCTGGTGACCAAGCGAATGTCGTCACGCAGCGCGCCAATGTCCCTTGTGAATATCGAACTTCACGGCGCCTTCGTCACGCATCTTCAACAGGAGCGATTGGCAGTCGTCCTGGTTCTTGATGTTCACGCGCTTCATGACTTCGAAAGTCTTCAAAGGTTTTTCGCGAAGGGCAATCAGAATCTTTTCTCGATCAGTCATTGGGGTTCCTTGCATCGGGATCAGCGACGGTACGTGTTGTACTGATCGTCTGCAACGGGTGACGCAAGGCCGGGGAATATGCAAGTCTGCTCACCCGCTCAAGCGGCCTCTCCAATCGATGAATCTCCCTACCCCGCCCTTGCCGCGCGCCGCAGCGCTTGCGGCGGCTGGCCGAAAGCGCGGATGAACGCACGCCGCATGCGCTCGGGGTCGCGGAAGCCGGTCGCCTCCGCGACGAGCTCGATCGCCTCGCGCGAGGACTGCACGCGCTCGCGCGCGACCTCGATGCGCAAGCGCTCGATGGCCTTCGAGGGCGTCGTGCCGGTCTCGGCGGCAAAGGCGCGGGCAAAATGCCGCGCGCTCATGCCGGCACGGTCGGCGAGATCTTCGACCGTCAAACGGGCGTCGAGGTTCTCGCGCGCCCAGGACAGCAGCGCACCGAAGCGGCCGTTCGGCGTCTTCAATTCCAGAAGTGACGAGAATTGCGACTGGCCGCCGCTGCGGCGATGATACAGTACGAGCTGCCGCGCGACCTGTTGCGCGATCTCTTCGCCATGGTCCTCGGTCACCATCGCGAGCGCAAGGTCGATGCCCGCCGTGATGCCCGCCGACGTCCACACATTGCCATCGCGCGTGAAAATCTGGTCCGGCTCGAACTTCACCTTGGGATAGCGCGCAACGAAATCGCGTGTCCGCCCCCAATGCGTGGTGGCGCGGCGTCCGTCGAGCAAGCCTGCTTCGGCGAGCACATAGGCGCCCGAGCAGACGCTCGCAACCCGCACGCCGCGCTTCGCCAGCCGCTGCACGAAGGCGCGCGTGACCTCGCAGCGCGCGGCGTCCGTCACGCCCGCGCCTCCTGCGATGACCAGCGTGGTGATCGCGTTCGCCGACTTGAAGTCGCGCGCCATCATCTCCACGCCGGACGAGCTGCGCACGGGCCCCGCGTTCACCGCCAGCACGCGGATCCCGGGCGTCGTCTTTCCTGTGCAGCGCGCCGCGATCTCGAACACCGAGATCGGGCCGGCCGCATCGAGCAACTGGAAGTCCGGGAAGATCAGGATGCCGATCATGCTCATGTCCGAAAGCGAGGGAAATACGCCATTTTGGACAGAAGGGCATCATGAGAGGCTGCATCCGTCAAGCTCATAATTGGAGGCTCTCATGTCGTCCCCGCTCCAGATCGGCCTTTTGGTGTTTCCGCGCGTCACCCAGCTCGATTTTACGGGTCCCTTGCAGGTGTTCTCCGCCGTGCCGGGTGCAAAACTGCATCTGATCTGGAAACGGATCGAGCCGGTGCCGAGCGATTCCGTGCTGACGCTGACGCCGACCATGACGTTCGCCGATTGCCCGCAGCTCGATGTGATCTGCGTGCCCGGCGGCCGCGGCACCGACGATCTGCTCAATGACGAGGAGGTGCTCGGTTTCCTGCGCCGGCAGGCCGAGGGCGCCAAATACGTCACCTCGGTCTGCACGGGATCGCTGGCGCTCGGCGCCGCCGGCCTCCTGAAGGGCTACCGCGCCGCGACGCATTGGAGCGCAATGGAGATGCTGGCCCAGTTCGGCGCGACGCCGACCAAGACGCGCGTCTGCGTCGACCGCAACCGCATCACCGGCGGCGGCGTCACCGCGGGAATCGATTTCGCGCTGACGCTGGTGTCGATCCTGGTCGACCGCACCACGGCGGAAGCGATCCAGCTCGGGATCGAATACAATCCGGCGCCTCCGTTCAATTCCGGTTCGCCGGATACTGCGTCAGCCGACGTGCTGGCGCAGGTCAAGCAACGGATCGCGCCGAACCAGGTCCGCCGTCTCGAAGCCGTGCAACGGGCGGCGGAACGGTTGAACTAGCCTCTGCCGTCATGTCGCCAACGCGCGGCACTGCTGACACGACGCTGTCAGGAGCCTGGTGCGACGATCTGGCCCGCGATTGACAGCCACGGCCGCTCCCGGCCGCGCGCACAGGAGGAGCTGACCATGGCCCGATACCGGCTGCACTGCGTCGGAGCTTCTGGCAATTCCTTCAAGGTCGCGCTGTTCCTCAACTGCGCCGGGCTCGACTGGGAGCCGGTCGGCGTCGACTTCGCCGGCGGCGAAACCCGCACACCGGACTGGCGGGCCGCAACCAACGTCATGGGCGAGGTCCCCGTCCTCGAGGCGGACGGCCTGCATATGACTCAGTCGGCGCGATCCTGATGTGGCTCGCCGAAACTCACGGCATGTACGGCCCGACGCGCGAGGAAGCATTCGAGGCGACGCGCTGGCTGCTGTTCGACAACCACAAATTCACGTCGAGCTTTGCCCAGCATCGGTTTCAGCGCTGCTTCATGCCGGAGCCCGCTCATCCCGCGGTGCTCGCTTATCTGCGAACCCGGACCGAAAGTGCCTTCTCGATCGTGGACAGGCACCTGTCCGAACGCAGCTTCATTCTGGGCAGCCGGCCGACCATCGTCGATTTCTCGCTGTTGGGTTACCTGTACTATCCAGCCGAGGAGACAGGTTTTGATCTTGCCACGGCATTTCCGGCCATTGATGCCTGGCGCGGGCGTGTCGCCGCGTTGCCTGGCTGGAAGGCGCCCTATGAAATGATGCCGGTCGGCAACTCGCCGCGGCTTTATCTTTGAGCGGCCGCGCCAGCCGAAAAGCAGATCAAAGAAAAAGGCCGCCCGGTTTCCCGAGCGGCCTTTCCTGTCTTACGGCGGCTGCACATTTCATCGGGCGATTTCGGAGCTTGCAGACCGGGGGCCTATCTCCCGATCGAGTCCTGGTCGGCGGCCGCTGCATTTCGGGACAGTCGCGAACTGTTGCCCGAACCGAACGCGATGGTCTCCCATCTCCGTAAGATGCGACCATTGAGCCGCATCGCTCGCGTGGCTGCAACCCGCGCGCAGGACTCATCCCCGCTGTTCCCGCTGTCCACAGCAAGGCGAGGCGGATGCGGGTGCATCCACTCCGACGACAAGGGTTCAGGCGGGGATCGGGAGCCTAGCTGGGCGTCCAGGGCTGATAGTCGCCGGTCGCCTTCGGCCGCTTGCCGCTGGCGAGCGTCGAGCCCGAGGGACGGTAGGCGTTGGCCGTGCCGGTGAGATTGGGCTGGTGCGGCTTTTCCCACTCGCGCGGCTGGTAATTGTCCTGCGTCGGCGGCACATCGACGGTGTGATGCATCCAGCCGTGCCAGGACGGCGGGATACGGCTGGCCTCGGCATAACCGTTATAGACCACCCAGCGCCGCTCGAAGCCGAGCGCCGGGTCGATCGCCCCGCCGCGGGTGCGATAATAGAGGTTGCCCTGCTCGTCCTGGCCGACCAGCTCGCCGTAGCGCTTGGTCCAGAGTTGGGTGCCAAACGTCTGGCCATTCCACCAGGTGAAGAACTTGAGGAAGAATTGTTTCATTCGGCAAGGGCCCTGCTTCGTCGGGTCCTGATGCCATCCGGACGGCGAAATGTCCAGTTCGGCGCGGGCGGCGGCGCCCCGCTGCAGATCTGGTCTACCGGCACGGAACGCTGCCGCAAAGCGGACGCGATCCGTTCATGTGGGATACAGCGTCGCCATGTGAGCTTGTCCTCGCACGCAAACCCCCGTGATCCCAGGAACTCCGGCCCTTTCATGGGGTTTGCTTCCGGGAAAAGGAGTTTTGATCATGAAAAGTCTGAAAGTCTTGAGCACGGCTGCGGCAGTGGCATTGGTTATCCCGTTGGCGACGCCGAGCTTTGCCCAAAGTCGGGCCGCAGCGGTTGGAGGCGGTGCCCACATTGGCGGCGGCCTTGGCGGCGGGGCACACTTTGGCGGCGGCGGCGGTGGGGCACACTTCGGTGGCGGCGGCGCTCACTTTGGCGGTGGCGGCGCCCGCATGGGCGGCGGCAACTTCGGCGGCGCACGGATCGGTGGCGGCGGGGGCCATTTCGCGGCCGGCGCAGCAGTACGTCCCGGCGGTGGCAGCTTCGCAGCCGGCACGGCGAGCCGACCGGCCTTCTCACCGTCGTACAGCGGTACACGCAGCGTCGCGACTGCGCGCAACTGGCAGGGCGGTAGCGGCAATTGGAGTGGTCGTCACTGGCATCATCGTCACGGCGGCGGCTTCTGGCCCGGTGTCGCGGCGGGCGCTGCGATCGGCGGCCTCGGCTCGTACGCCTATTACGGCGGCGGCTACTATGACGACCCCTACTATTATGGCGACAGCTACTATGATGAACCGACAGTGGCCGTGGTCCCCGATAGCGGCGGCGATTCCGCGGGCTACTGCGCGCAGCGCTACAAGTCCTACGATCCCGCCTCCGGCACCTATCTTGGCTATGACGGCCAGCGTCATCCCTGCCCGTAAGCACACCGAGAGTACTTGAAGAAGAAGGCGTCGCAGCGATGCGGCGCCTTTTTCATTCCGGCGCCCCACCTGTTTCGCTCGCTTCGTATTCGTCATCGGCGATGCCGCGAACAACCGATGCGAGGGGACCTCTATTCACCGCACCGTGCATATCTACCCTTATCCAATCCCAAATTGACCCGACGCGCGATTCACCTGTATCAACTTGGCTGTGGGGACTTCGATGACTGGGAAGTGTCATGCCGCGCATTCTCGTGGTTGATGACGATCCGATGGTCGGCGCGACCATCGAGGTCCTCCTCCAACGTCAGGGCTTCGACGTCACGTTGACTGACGGCGGAGAAACGGGTCTGGCTGCGCTCGAAACCCAGAATTTCGACGTGATGCTGGTCGACATCTTCATGCCGCACATGCGCGGCTTCGAGTCCATTCGCATCTTTCACGAGCGCGCGCCGGCGGTTCCGCTGATCGCGATGTCCGGCTACGCCTTTGCATCGTCCGCCTCGCCCTCTCCCGATTTCCTCCGAATGGCGCTGGAACTCGGCGCGACTCGCTGTCTGCGCAAGCCGTTCACGCCGGACGCGCTGCTGACCACGATCCGGGAATGCATCGCCGAGCCGGGCGGTGGCTCACAGCCGAAGGACAAGAAAGAAGCCCCTTGATCCCAACGCAGCGCGTCATTCTCGGTGCTGGACTTGCCATCCTCCTGATCATCACCGCAGCCTCGATCGGCCTCGACGTCAAGTCACGGTCCGACGCGGCCTGGGTCAATCATACCGTCCAGGTGCTGAAGAAGATCTCCGATCTGCGCGTGCTGATGCGCAGTGCCGAGAGCGCCGCACGCGGCTACGAGATCTATCGCAACCCGAGCTTCAGCGAAGAATTCCAGGCGGTGCACGCACGGATCGCACCGGCACTCGCCGACCTCAAGCGCAGCGTGCGCGACACTCCCGAACATGTCGCGCTGCTCGAGGGCACCGAGCCGCTGGCGCTGCGCCGGATCGAGATCGCCGCCGAAGTGATGCGCCTGCGCGCCGGAAACGATCAGGCCGGCATTGCCGCGGTCCAGGGCAAGGGCGAGGGCCGCGGCCTCATGGACACGGTGATGGGCAATTTCGATCATTTGAGCGCAGAGCAAGAACGATTGCTCGCCGCGCGCTCCCAGGATTCGCGCCGCACCGGCATCGTGCTGCTCGGCATCGACGTCGCCGGCGCGCTGGTGATCCTGCTGCTGGTCGTGATGATGATGCGCGAGAGCCGGCGCAGCGAGGGCGCACTCAAGAGCACGCTATTGGAGACCACGGCCGCCAATCAGCAGCTCGAGGCCGCAGTGGCCGAGCGCACCGAGCATCTCGTCACCGCGCATGACGAGCTGCGCCTGTCGGTCAACGTGCTCCAGAGCACGTTTCACAGCATGGCCGAGGCGGTGCTGGTCATCGATGCCGAGGGCAATGTCCTTCTGTCCAATCCCGCCGCGGAGCGCATGCTGCTGCACCGGACCGGCACGAACCTGCGCAATCTGCGCGCGATGTCCAGCGTGCTTCACGGCGACGGCGTCACCCCGCTCAAGCCCGACGAGCTGCCTTCGGCACGCGTGCTGCGCGGCGAGCCGTTCGAGAACATGGAGATGATCGTCCGCCCGCACAGCGGCAATGCTCCCCGTCATCTCATGATCAGCGGCCGGCCGATGCTGGATGGGAAAGGCAACGTCTCCGGCGCGGTGCTGGTCTATCACGACGCAACCATTTCGCGCGAGACCGAGCGGCAATTGTACCAGTCGCAGAAGCTGGATGCGATCGGCAAGCTCACCGGCGGCGTCGCGCACGACTTCAACAACATGCTGACCGTGATCTCCGGCAATACCGAGACGCTGGTGGCAAGCCTGAAGCAGCAGCCCGAGCTCCAGCGCGTAGCGCGCCTGATCGACGAGGCCGCCGAACGCTGCGCCGAGCTGATCCAGCATCTGCTCGCCTTCGCGCGCAGGCAGCCGCTGCAGCCGCGCAACGTCGAGATCAACGCCGCGGTCGCGGACATCGCAAAACTCCTGCGCCCCACCCTCGGCGAGCAGATCGAGATCGAGACCGTGCTCGAACAGGGGCAGATGACCGCGCACATCGATCCGTCCCGCCTTACCAATGCCCTGCTCAACATGGCCATCAACGCCCGCGACGCCATGCCGAACGGCGGCAAGCTGCTGCTCGAGGCCCACCGCGTCGTGCTCGACCAGGCCTATGCGCAAAACAATCCCGACGTGCGGCCCGGCCCTTACGTGATGCTCGCCGTCAGCGACACCGGCACCGGCATGCCGGCCGAGGTGCAGCAGCAGGCGTTCGAGCCGTTCTTCACCACCAAGGAGGTCGGCAAGGGAAGCGGCCTCGGCCTTTCCATGGTCTACGGATTCGTCAAGCAGTCCGGCGGCCACATCAAGATCTACAGCGAAGAAGGCCACGGCACCACGATCAAGCTTTATCTGCCGCCGGGCGAAGGCATGGCCGAACTGGCCCCCACCACGACGCCGCCGGCGGAAGGCGGCGCCGAGACCATTTTCGTGGTCGAGGATGATCCGCTGGTGCGCAACTTCGTCACCGTGCAGCTCCAGAGCCTCGGCTACCAGACCGTCGCCGCGCCCGACGGCAAGGCCGCGCTGGAGCTGATCCAGGCCGGCCAGCCGTTCGATCTGCTGTTCACCGACGTCGTGATCCCCGGCGGCATGAGCGGGCGCGAGCTCGCCGACAAGGTGGCGACGATCCGCCCCGGCGTGAAGGTGCTCTATACCTCGGGCTATACCGACAACGCCATCGTCCACCACGGCAAGCTCGACGACGGCGTCATGCTCCTGACAAAACCCTACCGCCGCAACCAGCTCGCCGAGATGATCCGGAAGGCGCTGGGTGGCGGGGTGGCGGGTTAGAGTTTCTGGCTCGCGCGCCTTGGTCGAAGTCCCACCTGGAAATGTCGGTGTGGTAAACGCGCACGGCCATTACGAATGGCGATTGGGCCATTCGCGGCGTGATGCCCATCATCCAACATCCACGGCTTTCGCGATGACTGCCGTACGTTCCGCCAGTTCAGGAACCTTGGCCAAGTAGGCCTGGTAGTGCTGCGAGCTTCGATGCGCTTCGACCGCAGCGGCGTCCCGGTAAAGCTCATCAAGGACGTAACGATGGTCGTCCGAACTGTCGCGCCAGACGTCCCAGCGCAGATTGCCGGGTTCGGCCCTGCAATGGGGCGCCAGACCAACAAGCAGTTCTCTGAGCTCAACGTTCTTGCCCGGGTGAGCAACTAGAATGGCAGTGATCTTCGAGGGCATTGTTATCAACCAGGCTTCCTCAGGGGGGAACTGCGGTCTTTAGGTCAGGCAGGCGATGCCCGGCTGCTGTTCTTTATTTTCTGAGTGCTGCCAGCAACTCCTTGGCCAGGAGCCCGGCCGAGGCGGGATTCTGGCCAGTGATGAGGCGTCCGTCGACGACGACGTGAGGTTGCCAGTTTGCTGCGGATGTATACTCGGCACCCTCTGCCCGCAGGGCATCTTCAAGTTCGTAAGGCACGTCTTCGCGCGCGTAGTCGTACTCTTCCTTCTTCGAGAACGATGTGAGCTTCTTGCCCTGCACGAACGGCTTGCCATCGCCAAGGTCTACCCCGAGGAGCGCGCACGGACCGTGACAAACGGCAGTTACAAACTTTCCAGTGCTCCAGGCGCGCACGACTGCATTCTGAACGACGGGGTTACGCTGAATGTCGACCATCGGTCCAAGACCGCCTGGCACGAAGATGGCTTCGTAGTCGGCAGCATCCACCTCAGCTAATTTGCGACTGCGATTCAAGCGGCGAAAGGCCTTGCTTTCGAGAAAAGCCTTCTCCGCAGGATCTTTCTCGTCATAGGCATCATATGGCGTCCATCCGCCCCTTAGAGAGGCGAACTCAACGGCAATGCCTGCCTTGTCCAGCACATCGAACGGATGCGCGACCTCGGCGAAAAAGAAGCCCGTCTTACGATTTTTCGGACCGATCACGGCTGCGTTGCTGACGATAACCAGGACGTGCTGAGTCATGATGCGTTTCCTAGAGAAGTCCGCTAAATTTGTCGTCGCTACGACACTACCCGGGCAGCCAAGAACCGTATATCCGAATCCTGCGGGATCATGCGCAATCCCTGCGGTACCCTAGATCAGACCGATGGGCATTCACCTCGATCTGGCCGCAGCACAATTCGCGATACTGCCCCGGAGTGAGGCTTGCAGCCTTTCGGAAGACGCGCGTGAAGTTCGCCTGCGAGCCGAAACCGAACTCCAAGGCAATTTCGACCAGGGACAGCCGGTCGCGCGCTAGTTCGTGCCGCGCCGCCTGTACGCGGCGATCGGTCACGTAGCGGTGCGGCGATAGACCGGTCGCCTCGCGAAACAGCCGCGAAAAATGATAGGGGCTGAGGCAGGCCTGAGCCGCCAGATCCTCAAGTCTGATTTCGTCTCCCAGAGAAGCCTCGATATAGTCCAGCACGCGCTGCAGGCGCCGTGGATCGAGCGACGGCGACCTGTCGGGCGCGCGCCAGCGGTCGATCGTATAATTGCCCAGAAGATGCGCCGCGAGCGCTACTTGAATTCCCTCCACGAACAGCGCGTCAGTCGACTGGCGCGGACGATGAAGCAGATCTCGAAGCGGCGAGCAGATGTGGAAGAGCACCTGGTCCGTCAGACCGTGGGCGTAGGCGATCTCGATCCTTGCCGGATCGATATTGAAGTCCGCAAGCGCGCTCTGGTCCAGCAGCGCCGGCGGGAGGTAGAGATGAAGACACTCCATCCGGTCCGAAAGCTCGAGATGACTCTCCTGCGTCCCCACCGGGACGAGGTAGCTCATGCCCGGGCGCGCGAGGCTCTTCTGGACTTCACCGTTGCCGGTGCGGCACACCATCCCGCCGCCCGACAGCAGCATGACAAGCTCGGTGCAGATGGGAACGGGCGTCGCCTGGCGCCCTGCTTCGAACTTACGATGTTCGATGCTCAGCCCTGGCCAGTCGTTGGCCGCTGCGAGCTTCTCGCTGTTCTGGTACTTCCGATCTCCATGAGTCACGAGTGCCATCACGACCTCCGCAAGTTGCGGCGACTCCCGGCCCCGTATCGCAAGAGAGCGATCAGTCCATCCGGTCAATGAGTGCAGCCCGGCCCGCTGCCACGCCGATCCTGGATTTCTCACAAGGAGCGATAGCGAAGTCCAGAGGGGGCGCGGTTAAAAGAGGTAAAAGGCAAGCAAAGCAAAAGGTTGGAGCCGGCGCACCGGCGCTTCGAAAGCTGCTCTCACTGCAGATGAGCAAGATGCGTCCATCGTCGCGCAGGAATCGGAAATACCGCAACTTCTCAAGCGCGCTAGTGAAGGGCTCATCAAACGGCAATGTCGCCGCATCAATGATCGGAGCCTGCTATGAAGCCGCTTATTTCCGCGCTTGCTGCAATGTCGATCGCAACGGCCGCCCCCGCGGTCGCCGCCGAGAGGACCGTTTCCATCGTCCTTGTCCACGGCGCTTTCGTCGATGGCTCCGGCTGGAAGGACACCTACGACATTCTCTCGAATGCAGGCTATGAAGTGCTCGTCGTCCAGCAGCCGACGATCTCGCTTCGTGACGATGTCGCGGAGACCGAACGCGTGATCGCCAAGGCGCGGCATCCGGTTATCCTCGTCGGCCATTCCTATGGTGGCATGGTCATCACGGAGGCCGGCAACAATCCGAAGGTTCGCAGCCTTGTCTATCTCGCGGCATATGCTCCCGACGCCGGAGAGTCTGTCAGTACGCTGTCGGAAGGCCCAGTGCCCGTCGGCGAGCAAAAGGGGCCGCTGGTCACGGAGGGCAATTATCTCTTCGTCGATCGCGACAAATTCCCGACCTCTTTCGCTGGCGGCGTCGACGCTGCGACCGCTCGCTTCATGGCTGCGGCGCAATTGCCGTTTGGATTGCAGGCGGTGCAGTCCAAGGTCGACCGCGTGGCCTGGAAGACGAAGCCGACCTATTACATGGTCACGATGGAGGATCACATTATCCCTCCGACCTGGCTGCGCACCATGGCCAAGCGCTCGGGCGCGAAGGTGACGGAGATCAAAAGCGGCCACGCGGTGATGTTGTCGCATCCGCGGGAAGTCGCGGCGTTCATCAGAAGCGCGGATACGTCCGCGACCGAGTGAGACCGGCGGCGCCGCGCACGGACGGACATGCCTGTCGCAGACAAGGACTCGCAACATGGCCCTCAAGGATATTCTGCCAGGAAGATTGGGTTTCGGCGCGGCGCCGCTCGGCAACATGTTTCGCGACATTCCCGAGCAAGAAGCGCTCGCGACCGTGAATGCGGCCTGGGACGACGGCATCCGCTATTTCGACACCGCGCCATTCTATGGCGCGGGTCTTGCCGAGATCCGCATGGGCGCCGCGCTCGGAGGCCGGCCGCGAAGCGACTATGTCGTCAGCACCAAGGTCGGAAGATTGATCCTGGATGAGATCGAGGATGTCGGCGCGCGCGACGTCGCCGAGAAGGGCGGCGTGTTCAAATACGGGCGTCCGAACAAGATTGTGAACGACTATTCCGCGGACGCCACGCTGCGCTCGATCGAGGACAGCTTGAATCGGCTCGCGACCTCCCACATCGACATCGCCTTCGTGCATGACGTGGCGCAGGACTTCTACGGCGACGAATGGCTTTCGGTGTTCGAAAGCGCACGCAAGGGCGCGTTCAATACGCTCGACCGGCTGCGCGACGAAGGCGTGATCAAGGCATGGGGCCTCGGCGTCAACCGGGTCGAGCCGATCGAACTGCTGCTCGCGCTCGAAGAGCCGCACCCCGACGGCTTCCTGCTCGCGGGCCGCTACACGCTGCTCGACCATGCAAGGGCGCTTCAGCGGGTGATCCCGATGGTTGCGGAGCATGAGCTCGCGATCGTCATCGGCGGCCCCTACAGTTCGGGCGCGCTCGTCGGCGGCCCGAATTTTGAATATGCGCCGGCGCCCCCGGAAATCATCAACAAGGTGGGGCGGATCAAGGCGATCGCCGACCGCTACGGCATCAGCATGAAGGCGGCGGGCCTACAGTTCGCGCTGGCAAACCCGGTGGTGGCTGCCGTCATTCCAGGCGCCAGCCGTCCAGGCCGCATTGCCGAGGATCGAGCTGCGCTCGAGGAAGTCATCCCCGCCGATTTCTGGCGCGAGCTGCGCTCGGCGTCGCTCGTCAACCCCGCAGCTCCGCTCCCCCACTGAAGTGCATGTGAAGAGTGGTTCGCCCGGCTTCCGGAACTCAGCTATGAAGCGTCGAGCTTGTGAGCACAGCGGCTTGTGGCAAGCCTAAAAAAATGGCCAGAGGCGCCCGCTCAAGCGGCTTTATGCAGCAGTCGTGCAATTTCAGAAAGGCTCACTTCAACAAGTTTGCCGTGCATGATAATACCAGTCGATCACTTCGATCGATTGGCAATGCTCAATGCGGACCGCCACACGGCAACGGGGCGCACCTCGACAGGAGCTGACATTCAGTTTCGGCCCGTTTCGACTGGTCCCCGGCCGTCAGTTGCTTCTTCTCGACGAGCGCCCCGTCAAACTGGGCGGACGTGCGTTTGAGCTCTTGCGGCTGCTGGTGCAGCGCCGTGGCGAGCTGGTCAGCAAGAACGAGCTGATATCGGCAGCCTGGCCGGGCACGTTCGTCCACGACAGCAATCTCAAGGTCAATTTGTCGAGCTTGCGGCGCTCGCTGGGAGACACCCAGATCGAGCCCATCTACATCGCGACCGTGGCGCGGCGCGGGTACAAATTCATCGCCGATGTCCGGGTCGGCATCGGCGAGATCGAGGAGAAGCCTACGCTGGCCGATCCGCTCCCCCTTTCGCACCCACCATTGCCGCGCGGCATCGTCGGCCGCGAAGCCGACATCGGAGAAATCGCCGATCTGCTCGTTGAGGACAGGCACGTGACCCTGGCCGGCGCAGGAGGAATCGGTAAGACGACCGTAGCCTTGGCCGTCGCCCAAGCGTTTGCGTCAAGGTATCGCGACGGCGTCTGCTTCGTCGATCTCTCGACAATCTCCGATCCTACTCTGTTCGGCGCGGCGCTGGTGACGGCACTCGGTATCCGAGGCAATACGGACATTGATCTGGCTGCTGTACTCGACTATCTGAGGCCGCGGCAGATGCTGCTCATCCTCGACAATTGCGAGCATGTGCTGCCCGCCGCCACAATCTTTGCCAGCAAGTTCATGACGGACACATCGCCGTCCCGGCTGCTTGCGACGAGTCGCGAGCCGCTCGGCACCACCACCGAGCATATCGTGCGGCTTGGCTCTCTACCTTCTCCGGGATCTGGCCTGGGGCTGTCGGTTGATCAGGCTGTCAGGTTCCCGGCGGTGGAGCTGTTTGTCCGCCGCGCCGCCGAATGGTCGGACTACGAGTTCGTCGACGATGATTGCGAAGCCATCGCCGCGGTCTGCCATTCGCTGGACGGACTTCCACTGGCCATCGAATTGGCTGCAGCTCAGATCGGCAGGTTCACTCCTCGGGAGTTGTTGGTCATCCTCGATCAGAAGCTCGGTTTTAGCGCTGCCAGGACCGACGGCGCGCCGCCGCGCCATGAGACCCTGATGGCGACGATTGAGTGGAGCTTCCGGCTGCTGTCGCAGAAGGAAGCCAGGCTGTTCGCCCTGCTGTCCGTGTTCAGCGATGGGTTCGAGGTCGAGGATGCGGTCTTCGTCGCGGAAGCGGCAGGGCTCACGCCAGTCGACGTCGTGACCGGACTCGGCAGCCTCGTCGCCAAATCACTGTTGAGCGCGCAGGCCCGGGGCGCGAGCCTGCGCTACCGGCTGATCGACAGCACGCGCCGCTATGCCACGGAACGGCGTCAGGCCGATCCGGCGTGCGGACGGGCGCCGCGGCGCCATGCGGAGCGCATGGTTGCGCTGTTCGAGCAGTCCGAGGAAGAGTGGAACTGGCGCGAGCCGGCTGATTGGACCGAGCGCTACCTCGGCCGTATAGCCGATCTGAGAACCGCGCTGTCATGGTCGCTCGGGAAGCAGGGCGATGCCATCCTCGGCATCAGGCTTGCGGTTGCGGCGATCACCCTGTGGTCGGAAACCTCCATCCTGTCGGAGGCGCAAGCGCGGCTAGAGGGCGCACTTGCCTTGGCCAAGAGCGTCGCATGCGACGATCTATCGAAGGCAAAGCTCGCCTGCGCCCTCGGATGGAGCCTGTTCTACGCCCGCAAGAGTTCGAATGAGAACGAGGTCGCCTGGCTTGATGCGATCGCCTTCGCAAGGCGCGCCGGCAGCATCGACTATCAGCAGCGGGGGCTAGTGGGTTTTGCGTTCTATCTGCTGCAGATCGGCGAACTCGCGCGTGCCATCACCTATCTTGAGGAGGCCACCTCGCTGGCCGACCGGGCGCGCGATTTGACGGCGACGTCCGAAGCCGACAGAGCCCTGGCATGGGCTCACGCCTTCGCCGGCGAATTAAGCAAGAGCCGCCTGGTTCTCGATCGCCTCGCAGCGACCTATTCGCTGGCCGAAAGCCGTTCGCGCAAGGATGCGAACGAGGTTTATCGCTTCATCACCGTTCGCTTCAATCTGCCTTTCGTGGCCTGGATGCAGGGGCAAGCCGAATATGCGGCGAAGCTGGCCAACGATGCCGTCGAGGCCGCGGATCGCGGCGGTCACTGGGTGTCGCAGTCGAATGCGCTAGGCCTCGCCGCGCTTCCGATCTCACTCGAAAACGGGAATTTGGCGGCGCTCGAGCATTACGCGGAGCGGCTGCGTCGCAATCTGGATCGGGAGCGCATCTCGCGCTGGATTCCGGTCGAACGCTATTTCTCGGCGTGCCTGCGCGATTTGCGCGGAGATCTTGCGGCGGTGGAGGACATCCGTGCGGCGATCGAGGAGCTGATCGACTGTCGCTTCCTGATGCGGATCGGCAGCTATCTCGCCATCCTCAGCCGCGCCTATCTGCGACAAGGGCGGATCGAAGAGGCGCGAAAGGCGATCACAAGGGCTATTCACCATCAGGAAGATCAGGGAGAGCGCTGGTGTCGTTCGGAGCTTCAGCGGGTCGAGGCCTCCGTACTCCTTTCCGAAGGTGAGCCGCTTCTTGCCGAAAACCTGTTGCAGCAGGCACTGGCTGAGGCGCGCGCGATAGGGGCGAAGACCTTTGAGCTGCGCGTAGCCACCGATCTTGCAGCGCGCTGGATAGCGGCCGGGCGCCGGCCGAAGGCCGTCCGATTGCTCACTCCGATCTACGAGCAGTTCAGTGAAGGATTCCAAACTCACGATCTGCTCGCCGCCGCGTGCCTGTTGGAGCGCGCGCGAGCGTCCGCTTAGGACATCAGGCGGCCAGCCCCTTCATGACTACACGCCCTACCGCGTCGCCAGCACCACCGCTGCCAGCGTGAAGATCAGCGCGGCGATCTGCCCCGCTCCCAGCGGCTCGTGCAGCGCGATCGCGGACGCCACGACGCCGATGACGGGCACCGCCATGGTGCCGATCGCGGCGACGGAGGCCGGCAGGCGCGCGAGCGCTGCGAACCAGCTGACATAGGCGATGCAGAACTGCACCACGGTCGAATAGACCAGGAGCCACCATCCGACCGGCGTCACCAGCTCCAGATGCGTGGTCTCGACGGCAAGGCCGATGATCGTGATCGGCAGGCAGCCGATCCCGATTTGCCAGGCCGCGGCCGTGATCGGCGGCAGACGGATCGGGTACTTCTTCGAAAACACCGTGCCGGCGGCGAAGCCGAGCGCGCCGCACAGCGCCATGACGATGCCCGGCAGCTTGTCCGCGGTGGCAGCAAAGCCGTTGCCGCCCATGATCGAGGCAAGCCCGGCAAAGGCCATCACCAGCGCGATGGTGCGCAACAAGGTCGGCCGCTCGCCCAGCACCGGCCAGGCGATCAGCGAGGCCCAGACCGGCATGGTGTAGGCGATCAGCGCCGCCTCGCTGGCCGGCAGCCACAGCAGCGCTAGCCCCATCAGCACCATCCAGCCGGTGACGTTGAGGAGCGCGGCGGTCACGAGGCGCGGCCAGATTTCGCGCGGGACACTGAGGCTGTCGCGGCGGATCAGCGCCAGCGCCGCCAGCAGCACTGCGCCCAGCACGCCGGTGACCCCGCGCAAGGTCAGCGGCGGCAGCTCGGAGAGCAGGAATTTCGTCACCGGCCAGTTGAAGCCCCAGCCCACCGAGGTGATGGCGAGGAACATCAGGCCGGCCGGGGCGATGCGCGGTCGCAGCACCGGCCGAGTCGAATCAAGCATGTGGGTAGTCCGGCAAAATCGAGGGCAGCTTGGCGCGGATTCGCCCCTCCCACCACCACCCCGGCGGGCATGCCTGCCCTCACCTTCCGTAGCCCTACGTGAGTCCCGGTGTGGCAAGCCCGCGATCCAAAAATATACCTGCCCTGTGAACAGCGGGGTGAAGCCTCAGCGGCACCCCAAGATGGAAATTTTTTCGGTTGGGAATCCCTGAGGACTCACTGATACTTGGCTCAACAACAGGCGCGGGCCTGCCCCCTGTTATCCCCCACAATCCACCATATTTAGTATTTGATTCAGGAACTCGCACTAGTTCTTGACGGGCGTAACGGAGAGTCCTAGTTTTCGATCCGTTCGGCGCGAGTGTGTTTGCGTCCCGCCGGCACTCCCCCAAAGGGTCTGCAAAACAGCACTCCGCCAAGCCAGACAAAGGCAGCGGGATACGGGCTTGTCTGCCCGGCGAGCGGACTTTTCGGGCGCCTGAACGGGCTGGAAACAGGCTCGGATGGCAATGGTTGAAGACGTGACGTTGTGGGGCGTTGAACGCATGTCGGGCTCATCCCTTTGGGGCGGATGGGTCTGGACGTGCCGGCGGATGATCGGTGCGCGCATCGAGCAATCGCGTCGGGAGAAAACGGGCCGGGTCTACCGGCTGAGCTGCGATGCCAAGGGGCCCGACCGCCCTCAAGCACCGCAAAATGAAATGATGACCAGGCACGCCTGAACGGAGGCGGTCCGGTCAAAGATAGGACGGGGCAAGACCATGCGGATTGAGCGGCGCCACACCACTTCGGGACAGTCACCTTACGCCGGCATCGAGTTCCGGCTGACCACGTCGGAGATCAGGAATCCCGACGGCTCGGTCGTGTTCAAGCTCGACAATGTCGAGGTGCCGACCGCGTGGTCGCAGGTCGCCTCCGACGTCCTGGCCCAGAAGTACTTCCGCAAGGCCGGCGTCGCCGCGCGCCTGAAGAAGGTCGAGGAAGAATCCGTCCCCTCCTTCCTGTGGCGCTCCGTGCCCGACACCGAGGCGCTCGCCCTCCTGCCCGAGAAAGAGCGCTTCGTCAGCGAGCTCTCGGCCAAGCAGGTGTTCGACCGTCTCGCCGGCTGCTGGACCTATTGGGGCTGGAAGGGCAACTATTTCTCCTCCGACGAGGACGCCCAGACCTTCTACGACGAGCTCCGCTACATGCTGACCATGCAGATGGTCGCGCCGAACTCGCCGCAATGGTTCAACACCGGTCTGCACTGGGCCTATGGCATCGACGGCCCCGGCCAGGGCCATTATTACGTCGACCCCTTCACCGGCAAGCTGACCCGGTCGAAATCCTCCTACGAGCATCCGCAGCCGCACGCCTGCTTCATCCAGGGCGTCGGTGACGACCTCGTCAACGAGGGCGGCATCATGGACCTCTGGGTCCGCGAAGCCCGCCTGTTCAAATACGGCTCCGGCACCGGCTCCAACTTCTCGCGCCTGCGCGGCGAAGGCGAACGCCTCTCCGGCGGCGGCCGCTCGTCCGGCCTGATGAGCTTCCTCAAGATCGGCGACCGCGCGGCGGGCGCGATCAAGTCGGGCGGCACCACGCGCCGCGCCGCCAAGATGGTCGTCGTCGACGTCGATCATCCCGACATCGAGACCTATATCGACTGGAAGGTGAAGGAGGAGCAGAAGGTCGCGGCTCTCGTCACCGGATCCAAGATCAACCAGAAGCACCTCAAGGCCGTGCTGAAGGCCTGCGTCAACTGCGAAGGTTCGGGCGACGATTGCTTCGATCCCGAGAAGAACCCGGCGCTCCGCCGCGAGATCAAGCTCGCGCGCCGCAGCCTCGTGCCCGACAATTACATCAAGCGCGTCATCCAGTTCGCCAAGCAAGGCTACAAGGACATCCAGTTCGACGTCTACGACACCGACTGGGATTCGGAAGCCTATCTCACGGTGTCCGGGCAGAACTCCAACAACTCGGTGTCGCTCAAGGACGACTTCCTGCGCGCGGTCGAGACCGACGGCGACTGGAATCTGGTCGGACGCACCACCAAGAAGATCACCAAGACGCTGAAGGCGCGCGACCTATGGGAAAAAATCGGTTACGCCGCCTGGGCGTCGGCCGACCCCGGCCTGCACTTCAACACCACCATGAACGACTGGCACACCTGCAAGGCGTCCGGCGACATCCGCGCCTCCAATCCGTGCTCGGAATACATGTTCCTGGACGACACGGCGTGCAACCTCGCCTCCGCGAACCTGCTGACGTTCTACGACATCCCGTCCAAGCGCTTCGACGTCGAAGGCTACGAGCATCTCTGCCGGCTCTGGACCATCGTGCTCGAAATCTCGGTGATGATGGCGCAGTTCCCGTCGAAGTCGATCGCCGAGCTCTCCTACGAGTTCCGCACGCTCGGTCTCGGCTACGCCAATATCGGCGGCCTCCTGATGACCATGGGTCTGTCTTATGACTCGAAGGAAGGCCGCGCCATCGCCGGCGCGCTGACCGCGATCATGACCGGCATCACCTACAAGACCTCGGCCGAGATGGCGGCCGAGCTCGGCACCTTCCCCGGCTACAAGAAGAACGCCGCGCACATGCTGCGCGTGATCCGCAACCACCGCCGCGCCGCCCATGGCCAGTCCAACGGCTACGAGGCGCTGAGCGTCAATCCCGTGCCGATGGACCTGGTGTCGTGCCCGCAGACCGACCTCGTCACCCATGCGCAAGCGGCGTGGGATGCGGCGCTCGAGCTCGGCGAGAAGCACGGCTATCGCAACGCCCAGACCACAGTGATCGCGCCGACCGGCACGATCGGCCTCGTGATGGATTGCGACACCACCGGCATCGAGCCCGACTTCGCGCTGGTGAAATTCAAGAAGCTCGCCGGCGGCGGCTACTTCAAGATCATCAACCGGGCGGTCCCCGCTGCCCTTCGTGCGCTCGGCTATCGCGAGAGCGAGATCGCGGAGATCGAGGCCTACGCCGTCGGCCACGGCTCGCTCTCCAACGCCCCCGGCATCAACGCCTCGACGCTGAAGGCCAAGGGCTTCACCGACGAAGCCATTGCCAAGGTCGAGAAGGCGCTGCCGACCGCGTTCGACATCAAGTTCGCCTTCAACAAATGGACCTTTGGCGAAGACTTCATTCGCGACCAGCTCGGCATCGGCGCTGAAGCCATTGCCGCGCCGGGCTTCGACCTGCTCCAGGCCGTGGGCTTCACCAAGCGCGAGATCGAGGCGGCCAACGTCCACATCTGCGGCGCGATGACGGTGGAAGGTGCTCCGCACCTCAAGGCCGAGCACTATCCGGTGTTCGACTGCGCCAATCCATGCGGCAAGGTCGGCAAGCGCTATCTGTCGGTCGAGAGCCACATCCGCATGATGTCGGCGGCGCAGCCCTTCATCTCGGGTGCGATCTCCAAGACCATCAACATGCCGAACGACGCGACTGTAGAGGACTGCAAGTCCGCCTACATGCTGTCGTGGAAACTCGCATTGAAAGCCAACGCGCTCTATCGCGACGGCTCCAAGCTCAGCCAGCCGCTCAACTCGCAGCTCATCGCCGACGATGAGGACGAGGACGATGCGATCGAGCATCTCTACGACAAGCCGATGGCGGCACGCACCGCCCAGGTCTCGGAAAAGATCGTCGAGAAGCTGGTCGAGCGCATCATCGTGATGCGCGAGCGCGAGAAGATGCCGGATCGCCGCAAGGGTTACACCCAGAAGGCGGTCGTCGGCGGCCACAAGGTGTATCTGCGCACCGGCGAGTATGACGACGGCCGCATCGGCGAGATCTTCATCGACATGCACAAGGAAGGCGCGGCCTTGCGCTCCTTCATCAACAACTTCGCCATCGCGGTGTCGCTGGGTCTCCAGTACGGCGTGCCGCTCGACGAATATGTCGACGCCTTCACCTTCACCCGCTTCGAGCCGGCGGGCCCCGTGCAGGGCAACGACAGCATCAAGTACGCGACCTCGATCCTCGACTACGTCTTCCGCGAACTGGCGGTGAGCTATCTCAGCCGCTTCGACCTCGCCCATGTCGATCCCAGCGAGACCGGGTTCGACGTGCTCGGCAAGGGCGTCGAGGAAGGCAAGGAGCCGGGCGATCACAGCCACGGCGCGTCCAAGCTGGTGTCGCGCGGCCTCACCCGCTCCCGCACCGACAACCTCGTGGTGATGCGCGGCGGCTCGACCGCGGTCGCGCAAGGCAACGACAGCGCACCATCAGGCGGCAGCAAGGTGACCTCGCTCGCCTCCCACGGTGCAGGCCGTGCCGGCGACGTCCTGGAAGGCGCGGTCGCGCTGAAGCAGGAAGTGGCCCACGACCTCTCGCCCACCGAGAAGCTGGAAGCCCTGCAGTGGAGCAAGGCCGGCAGCGCGCAAGTCGCAGTGCCCAGCAAGGCCGAGCGCCGCGCGGAAGCGAAAGCCAAGGGCTATGAGGGCGAGATGTGCAGCGAGTGCGGCAACTTCACGCTGGTGCGGAACGGCACGTGCATGAAGTGCGATACTTGCGGCAGCACGACGGGGTGCAGCTGATACCAATAGCGCAAGCCGCCCGGAGGCATTGATGCCAGTTGCATTACGCCAGGGCGGCTTGCGTTACTACTTCTTCTCAAATGAGGGGCAGCCACCCGAGCTGCCCCATATTCATGTCAAAGGCGGCGGCCGGGACGCCAAGATTTGGCTTGAGCCTGGCATATCAATAGCCGACAGTTATGGCTTCAATCCGCGGGAACTTTCGAATATCCTGCGCGTCGTGGAAGACAACCGCGAGCTTCTTCTGAAGGCTTGGCATGACCATTTCGGCAACTAGCGTTCGCTTCGACGAACACACGATGTGGGTCGAACTGTCCGATGGAAGGACACTCGGGATCCCGCTTGCGTGGTTTCCGCGCCTGCTCCATGCAACGCCAGACGAACGCAACCAGGTCGAGCTCAGCCGCGTCGGCTTGCACTGGGAAGCGCTTGACGAAGATATCTCCATTGCCGGCCTTCTCGCGGGACGCGGCGATGTCACGCGCTCTGCGGAACACGCCGCCTAAGTGGCCGATCCGCCCTGCGGATGCGTCGCGCTGAAGCTGCGGGCAAAGCCCGAGTGAGCGACATTTGCGCCGTATTGGGGCGACAGAGCGTAGGATGGGTGGAGCGAAGCGATACCCATCATCAGTCATTCAACAAAGATGATCGGTTTCGCAACGGCTCAACCAATCCTACGAGCTTGGTCGCGAGCAGCATTTGCCAAAGATACGCAGCTCGCCAATTAGGCGCAACTTGCTTCAATTCGAAGGCTTTGAACGCAAATGAATATTGTTGACTGGAGCGTTGCCAATCCTTCCGCCGCGGCATCTATGGCATCAGCCGTCATCGCCGCCTCGGTCGCCTTAATCGTCTTTGCGGTTACGCAGATGATCGGGCGAAGGCGGGACGCAGTCCAACTTCTCTCCCCTAAACTAGAACAACTTTATCTCCTGCTCAACGAACATTCAGAACACAACGCCCGCATGTTCAAGCTTTATCACCTTGCCATGGACGGGGACGTAGAGGCGCGCAAGGCGCTCAATGCACTGGATGATCTGACACACTATGGGTTCGATCGTGCCAAGAAAATCATCTTGTATATTCGGCTCTACTTTCCACCATTGAGCAAAATCCATCAGATGCTATTTGCTGCCGAGCGCGAATTAAACGTACTCAGATACGAAGTAGGCTCGGCTAATCCCCCAGAAGCTGAGGCCTTGCTCATGGCGAGCGGCAACGTCGGCCACTTTCTCCGCTTGATGGAGCAGGAGATCGTCGACAATAGGGACGTCCTACTGAAGGCCAACTGGCTTCCGCGCCGGTACCGATCCGTCTCTCAAGAGCAAATTAATAGCCCAGTCCCTCGACCCGAGGGCTCGTACATTCGCGAGAAACGTTAGCCCGTAGGTTGGGTGGAGCGAAGCGATACCCATCGATCCCGGTCGATGAGAGCGATGGGTTTTCGCGAGGGCTCAACCCATCCTACGAGCCGCCGCCGAAATTCCCTTTGCGGTCGAGCCCTTCCCTCCTAAACTCCGACCACCGCCGGCATCGGTTCCGACGGGCCCGGTAGAAGCGGAGTCAGATTATGCCCAAACCGGAAAGCTTCCCGATCGAGAAGATCTTCGTTCCCACGAAGCAGAAGAAAGCAATCAAGCCCGGGATCGTCGGGGAGATCGCTGAAAGTATGCTGGACATCGGACAACAGGAACCCATTTCCGTCCGGCTCGACGGAGACCGCCTCGTTCTGGTCGAGGGGCTGCATCGGCTCGAAGCCTGCAAGGCGCTCGGCGAGACGACCATCATCGGTGTCATCGTCCCGGCGGAAGTCGCTCAACACAGGCCGCTGCTGTCCGAAGGACCCGCAGTCGAGGCAGAGCGCATCAAGATGGCGCGATTGAAACAGCTGCGCCTCGAGAAGGAAGCTGCGGAAGCATCTATGGCTGGCTCGAAGAGCGTCAACGCAACGGAAGCGCCGCGCACCCGTCCGACGAAAGGCGTTCGCGACAATCCGAAGGCATCACCGGGCCGGACTGCGAAATCGTCGCCGAAAACATTGTCGGACTGGATCACGCAGCAAAAGGGCCACGGCGGCCGCTATTGATGGCCGGCGATGACGGTGCCAGTGCACTTCACCTGTCGATGTAGATTCAATGCGCGTCGCCGTAATGCGCGATACGGTCAGGCCGGACACGACCGCAAACGCCCGCGCCCTCCTCGGCCCCTACTTCGTATTGGCCTCGACCGCGTCCAGCAGCGGCATCTCGCGATGCGACTCGCAGAAGCGTGAGAGCTTGTTGCCGTTCTTGTTCAGCGCTTGCGTGTCCACGACGGGATTGTTGCGGCGGCCGGCGTAGAACCCGGCGAGCCAAACGTTTACGGTCTGCATGTGGGTAATGCGCTGGGTGATGTACTGGTCGCAGCTGATCTTGGAAACGTCGACCAGCACCTGGGCCTTGGCCGGCACGGCCAGCAGCAGGGCCGCGAAGGCACCAAGGATGATCGCTCTTGTCTGAACCATGTGTTCCTTCCGATGAATGTCTGCACGGTGGCGACGGTCGGGCGCTGCATGCTTGATCCAGATCAAGGGCGCCCGTTGCATACCCCGCGACCGCCCCACCCCGAGGCCTCGCCATAATTTCTCCTTCGCACGCGCGTTGTGTGGGACGGCGGCGAGTCTTATCGTTCCGATCGGACTGCCGCACTCCCATTGACGCCCGACTGGATCGAGAGCGCATCGGTGCCCGAGACGAACGACCCCAAACCTGACGACCACAAGCCCGACGCCCCCAAGCCGGACGCCCCAAAGTCGGACGCGGAACGCGCCGATGGCGGGCTGGCGCGGGCCTACGACCGGATCAAGAGCGCAGAGCAAGACCTGGCGCGGCTGGACCGGCTGGTTTCCGGAATGGAACGCGGCAGCGAAAGCCCAAGGGCCTCGCGAGCAAGCGCCGGTGCGGAGGCTGTCGAGACTCCCAAGGACAAGGCTCCCGAGGCCAAGGCTCCCAAGGCCGCGGCGCTGGCGCCGGTTAGCACGGCTCGCAATCAAGGCCTGAAGGGAGACCGGCCCATGCTGCGCGCTCTGGTCGGCCTCGTGCTGGCGATCGGCATTCTCGGTGCCGCCTTCGCTTCGCAATATCGCGACGAGGCCAGGTCCATGAGCAGGTCGATCATGGCGCGATGGACTCCACCGGCGGCGAGCGAGCCTCCGCAAGCGTCCACGGTTGAAACTCCGGCGCAGCCGCCGGCCGTGCAGCTCGCTGCCGCGGATGAGCCCGGCACGGTGCCCACGCCGCCGGTCGGCAAGGACACCGAGAGCAATGCAGGGTTTGACGCTTCAAAACCCGACGCTCCAAGACCCGACGCTTCAAAATCTGGCGCCACGACGCCTGACTCGTCGTCCTCTGATCTCGCGCAATCGCTCAAGACCATCACCAGCGAGCTCGCGAACATCAACGGAAAGCTCGAGCAACTGAAAAGCCGCAACGAGCAGACGCTGCGCGAGCAGGCCGACACCATTCAACAGCTCAAGGCGGCGCAGGAGAAGGATGCGGCGGCCAATGCGCGCCTCGCCGCACAGGTCCAGGCGCTGCAAAAGGAGCTGACGACGTCATCCGCATCTTCATCCGCACCTGCATCCGCGAAACCCGCCGCGCGAAGCGTGATGAACAACGAGACCGCTGCGCCGGCACGGCCGCACGCGCAAGCGGCCGCACCTCGGCGACCCCGGCCCTCGCGGGGGCCCTGGATGCCCCCGCCCTATATGGTCGATCCCTACTACGGCGATCCGGATTGGTGAGCCCGCGACGCGGATGAGCCGACGGCGCGAAGCGAAGCGACACCCCTCAACCGCGGCTAGTCGCTCCTCAGGCTCAGGATGTAGCTCGCCAGCGCATCGGCCTGATCGGACGTCACGATCAGATTCGGCATGTTCTGGTGACTGGTCTTCAGGAACACTTTCAGCGAGAGCGCAGTGGTGCCCTTGCGGTTTGCGACGGCTTCGAATCCCGGGGCCGTATCGAACAGTCCGGCCATGCCGGGCTCGACGGCGTGACACGTCTGGCACCACGCTTGCGCAAGACGATGCCCCTCCGATGCCGTGCGCGCGGCCGGCCTGGGTGCCCCGCCGGCGCTGTGGACGATCATGACAAGAAACAGCCCCGACAGCGCGATCAGGATGCCCAGGCCGAAATAATTGCGAATGCTCCGCGACATTGCCATACCTCGCGCTTGCTTGGCAGCTTGCGAGCGTAGGCCCGGCGCGAGGACGCAGAATTGATCCCGATCAAGAACTGCCCTTGCGAACCCCATCGTACGATGACGGCGAGTGATGGGTTTCGCTTCCGCTTGACCCATTCTACGGGAGTCAGACCATCGCTTCCGTGTCTGCCACTGGACGTTTTCCGCCGTCTGGCTCTCCAGCGCGAGCAGTCCTGCTTCCCGCCGCAAAGATGTCGTGCACCAGCCCGAGTTTCCCCAGCCCCAGAATGATCAGGCCGTTGATGTCGATCTCGTACCAGGCGTGCGAAATGTAGGCGTCGCGGGGAAACCGGTGATGGTTGTTGTGCAGGCCTTCACCGAAGGTGAGGATCGTGGTCACGAACTCGTTGGTGGTGCCGTCGTCGAGATCGAAGCGGCGATAGCCGTAGCGGCCGTCGCTGTGGCAGACCGAGTTGACCAGCGATGTCGCCATGGTCATGAGGTAGCTGCGGAACAGGCCGGAGAACAGGATGCAGCCGGTCATCGTGTGCACGCCGCCGAAGGCGTAGCCGATCGCGCCCGGAATGATCACCGCCGAGAGCGCGTACCAGTACCAGCGTGTCCTGGTGAAGAACATGGCGATCGGGTCGGCCAGGATATCCTTGGCGTAGTATCCGGCATCGGTGGTGGCCTGGTCCCACACCCAGCCGCCTTGCGCATGCATCATCCCCTTGGCGAAGGTGACATAGGGGTTGCCGTCGCCGTCATAGTAAGGGCTGTGGACGTCGCCGGGCTTGTCGGAGTGGAGATGATGCCGGCGATGATTGCTCACCCATTTCAGGATCGAGCCCTGCACCGCCATGGTGGCGATGGCGGCGAACAGCGTCCGCATCACCGGACCGCAGCGGAAGCTGCGGTGCACGAAATAGCGATGCATGAAGCCGATCCCGACCGTGGACAACGCGAACGTGCCGGCGAAGACCGAAACCTCCACCCAGCCGATGCCTTGCCAGAAGGCCCAGACCAGCGCCGCGATCGAACCGCCGATCATGATGACGAACGAGATGTAGGAATCGCGAAACTTGGCCTCGACCACCGGCCCTTCGACCAGCACGCCCGGCGGCATTTTCCGCTCCGCAGCTTCCGCCGACACCACGCTTTCGATCACGGTCATTCCAGCCGATCCATTCACACAAAATTAACCCTGTTGCGGCGCACAGTACAACCTCGGGTTATTTCCATCAAGGATTGGAGCTGCCGTGGGAGTACGGAGCGGCGACTTGAAAGACGCGACCGGAGGAAAAAGAAGCCGGATTTCAAGGCCTGGTGACAGCGTTAACCAGGTACAAAGCCTCCGCGATGCACTCCCACAAGACCGATGCCAGGACGAAGCAAGCCCCTCCTCTCTCGCCTTCGCAAGCTCCGGCGTAGCGCGCGATGGATGCGAAAGACTTTCGCGCGCGCACCGCGGATGGTTCGGATCGCGGGCGGCATGGCGATGCTGCTTGCGGTCGTCGTGCTCGTGAATATCGCCTATCAAACCATGCGCAAGCCGACCGAGCTGTTCGTCCTTGTCGGCCACGCGCTCGACAAGGAGCCATCGGAGACCTGGCGGCAATACGGGCCGCTGTTCCGCAAGCATGCCACCGCGACGATCACGCCCGAATTGCTGGCCGCGCTGGCGCAGGTCGAGACATCGGGCAATCCGCTCGCGCGCACCTACTGGCGCTGGCGATGGAATTTCAATCCGCTCGCGATCTACCGGCCCGCCTCCAGCGCCGTCGGCCTGTTCCAGATGCTGGACGGGGCCTACGCCGACGCCGCCCGGTTCTGCGTTCGCGGCAATGCGGTCACGGAAGCCGGCTGCGGTTCGACCTTCCTCTATGTTCGCGCAATCCCGAGCCACGCCATCGAGCTGGCATCGGTGTATCTCGACCGCAATGTCGCTGATGTTCTCGCCCGCGCGGGCGATGTGAAGGCGAGTGCGCGCGAGAGGCAGGATCTCGCCGCCTTCATCCATCTCTGCGGCGCTGGCCCCGCCACGGCCTACGCGCGCCGCAAGTTCCAGATGATCGCCGACGAGCGCTGCGGCGATCACCTCGTCGCGAGCTACGTCGCCAGGGTCAACGCGATGAAGCGGCAGTTTGTGCGGCTTGCGGCGGAGGATGGCGGTTAGCGCCGCTACAGCCTCTTCAATTCGAAGAACGCCCTTATGGATTCCGCAATCTCTGGGCGATACTGACGCTGGATGGCATCGTCTCACTTTCTCAAGTGCGTCCCCGGAGTGAGGACGCTTCGATCCCTCCTGGGTGCGGTCCTGCTCGTGTGCACTGCCGTGTCAGGCGCGAGCGGCCCAGCCCTGATGCGGGGGACCGACCTGGTCCAGGTCCCGGACTGTCCGATCGAGCAACCATATATGCCCGAGCCGGATCGCAGCAGGACGACGCCGAGCCAGGACAGCCTTTTCTTTCCAATGGACGGACATCTCTACAAGCGCATTCAGCTTGCGGGACTGAGCGAGCCGACCGACCTCGATATCATCTGGACACCCGAAAATCCGTTCTTTCCGTTTCGGCAGCCTGCCGCCTGGCTTGTCCCCTGGACCGCGAAGACCGCCCATCTTTCGGTCGCTCAAGGCAACCCTCAATGTTTCTTCAACTGGTTTTTCTCTCCTCGGAATGTTCCGGGTCACATCGAAATCCGAGCAACGCAATCACTCGCCGGATTGAAAGTATCGTTTTCCGATCGAACCTGGGACCGCGACGGCGAGTGTCCCGCAAGACAGCTTTGCCCGGTTCTCGTCCAGCAGTTGCGGCAATGCCAATCGGCTCCCCGGTCAAAATCGTGCGACGGATTGATCGATACGGCCAGTCAGCTCACATCCCCATTTCAATGCAGGAGGACCGACGATTTCGAGCCGGTTCCGGCAATCTGGGTTTGCGAGGAGGTGATGGTCTCCAGCGTCCTGGAGGATACAATGCATCTCCTGAAGCGATTGAAGACAGCCAAAGCTCGCCAGTTCTATCGGTCAGGACAATTTCGCGCCGTGCTGGATGGAGCCTTGGCGGAGGAATACATGGATGACCCTCAACTGGAGCAACCTTCATCGCCACGCAAACGTTAGCGTCGCGATGCAGGCCGTCATCAATTCCACCTCCGTCGCTGGCCTTCACCACCAGTACGGCCAGCGCCAGCCCTCATAGCGGACATACGACGACACCAAAGGCGGGCCGTAGGGGTCGACCCGGTCGTCTTCAGGGCGATAACGATAGCGCGGAACGATATTGTAATCCCACGGCGTCGGCCTGAGCACCGGGACATCCACCCTCAACCGTTGTTCATCCACCACGCGGGCCTTCCGCGCCCGGGCTTCGGCATCCGATACCCCGAGATTACACAGCACCAAGGCGGTTCCGAGCGCACACGCGACAGTCATGATCTTCATGCGTTTGTCTCCTTGCCGCCAGAGTGCAAAAGGACGCCAGGCAAGGCAAGCGAATTTGCGATCAAGCTTTGCCGGAACGACCGATGCTGGCTGCACCGCCTCCGTCAGCTTCATCCACTGCTTGTCCCACCGGCTCTGCTCCGCTTCCGCGCGCTCTCCAGCGCAGCGTGCTGCGCTTTGATCGCCTCCGCTCTCGCCTGGATTGCAAATAGCGATCCAACACGCTAAACGTCTGCGATTGAAGCAAATCGATTCCGGCCTCTGGGGGATATATGTACAAGCTGATGGCATCTTTGGTCGTGGCGTTTTTGTCCCTGGGTATCTCGATGGCCAAGGCTGCCCCCGTTTACGAGTGTGGCGGCAACGCTGCCTGCCAGGCTAAGCGCGAGCGCATGTCCCAGGACGCTTACGATCGCAACATCGGCCGGTGCCTGACCGCAGCGGGCGCCACGCGCGAGCAGTGGCGCGCCCATGCCGTGCCGCGCGCGCAGGCGGACAAGGTCCGCGCCTGCCTCGAAGCACGCGGCTAAGCCCTACTCCCGCGCGCGACGCACAGCCTCCGCCAGCTTCATCCGCTGCTTGTCCCAACGCGTCGCCTCCGCCTCGGCGCGTTGATCGAGCGCGGCGCGCTCAGATTCGATCGCCTCCGCCCGCGATTCGTGCTGCCGCCTCGCCTCGTCCAGCGCCGCCTGCGCGCTCGCGACCGCCTTGTCGCGGCGCGCGCGCTCCTTGGCGCGGGCGGCCTCTTCCTTGCGGCGCTCGGCTTCCCGCCGCTTCTCTTCCTTCTCGAATGCTGCGGCGGCCTTGCGCGCCTGTTGAGCGTCGACCTTGCGGGCTGGCTGCTTTGTAGCCTTTGAAGGACTCTTTTTCGGTTTGGACTTCGCTTTGCGTTTGGGCTTGGCCCCGTCGTCAGCGAGATCGGTCGGCAACTCGGAATGCTCGGTGAACGCCCCGTCCGATCCGACCGGACGCCTGAGCACCACGCCCGGCTTCTCCATCGTCGCCGCGACGATGTCGGGGTCGTCGGTCTCTTTCGCAGCACCCTGATGAAACAGATTGGACCTGGCGCCCCAGGCGTCCAGCGCCGCCTTCATCGAGGGCGCGGCGATCGCCTGGTCGTAGAAGCCGAGCGAGGTCTGGTAGGTCTTCAGTTTTCTTTTTGGTTTTGCTTTCTTTGGCATGTCGCTCCGCAGCTGGCGAGCCACCAGCTTCCAGCGGCGCCATCTTGCCATACTGCCCCTGTTTTGCCCGACGAGTCAAATTCGATTCGGTATCGCCGAAGTCGAGGCGAGGCCGTAGCCCGGACGGTGCCCGCGGCGCGATTCCCGGATTGCGCTTCGCTCCATCCGGGCTACGGCCCAATACCAACGCTTTTTCGGATTTCCAACACACTGAAATCCCTCGGGATTTCTACTGTGCATGGGGTTGTTTTCGACGTTTTTATTTTGACGGGGTGCTGACTACGCCGCGTCGACATCCTCGGGCGCCGGCCCCGCGACGAGCCCGTCGAGGCCGACCATCAGCAGATCGGCGATGTGCATCAGCTGATACAGCGGAATGTCCGCCAGGCCCTCCTCGGCCAGAGAGACGAAGGCAGGCGTGGCGCCGATAAGCTCGGCGAGCTGGCTTTGCGTGTAGCCGCGTTTTTCGCGCGCAGCCCTGAGGCGCGCACCTATCCCCAGCCGGTGTCGGGACTGCTCGTCCGCGGTCATCATGACGGCCTGCTCGTCCGCGCTCGCATAACCGTCCGCGAACGCGCTGCCGATCAGCCTGCCCTTGCGCCAGGCAACCCGGCAGTCCTTGCGCAGTCCGCTGCTGAAGACCAGCGTGAACTGCTCGGCGACCCAGAGCGAGGCGTTGAGGCCGAGGCGTGCGCCGGTGCCGGAGACATCGCGGATGGTGCAGGGCGCGCTGATGATCTTGCCGGTGCCGTTGTCGAACTCGACAATGCCGGTGCGCAGCGTGTGATGTCTGACTGCGGCGCGATGCTCGCTCATGACCAGAACACTCCTTCCGCCGCGACGTCGAACCGACGCAGCTACAAATTCCGGACCTCGATACCTCAGAGTTTTTCCTGAACTCCTAAGTTTCCAAGGGTTCCGCCAGGACTGAAAGCCATGGTAAAGGATTTGCTCCCAATCCATCTTTTTCCGGCGGAAAGCGTGCGGCGCGCCCGTGACGGGCGACGAGGCGAATAATGACCGACGCGATGAAATGTCCGACCTGCAGCTCCGAGCACGCCTATCAGGATCGCGGCCTCTGGGTCTGCCCGGAATGCGGCCACGAATGGAGCGGCACGGCGGAGGCCGCCGCGGACGCCGCGCAAGAGACCGGCGTGCGCGATGCCAACGGCAATGCGCTCACTGATGGCGACAGCGTCATCGTGATGAAGGATCTCAAGGTCAAGGGCTCCTCCTCCGTCGTCAAGGGCGGCACCAAGGTCCGCAACATCCGCCTGCAGGACGCGACCGACGGCCACAACATCGCCTGCAAGATCGACGGCATCGGCGCGATGAATTTGAAATCGGAGTTCGTGAGGAAGGCGTAAGGGCCGCGAACGCCAGGCGACCGCCAACGACGCATCGGGACGAAGAAGCGATGCGTCGGCCTGAACTTTTCGCGAGTTCGGCCGTTCTCTGTGTCAACAGAGGATGGCGGAAATGGTTTTCGATTTGCGGATCATCGCGATCTCGGCGAGTCTCGTTTTGGCTTCGATCGCGGTTGCCGCGGCCAGCGATCTGCACGACCAGCCGTCCTCGGCCGCCGCCGGCACGAGCGGTCCTGCGGGCGATGCGCGACCCATTCGCGTCGTTCTGCCCGCGCCATGGGAGCCCGCGACGCCGTCGTCAGGTTCAGCGGCCGCTACGCGAAAATAACCCGCCTTACGATCCCGCCAGCCGCACGTCCTGTTCAAAAGTGGACATACGCTGCTGCGCCGGGCCGGTACCGATCACTCAGCATCCGCACGACAATTTTGGGAGGCCGCTCTGCGAGAACCGCCAACAAGCGACGCGACCGGGCCGAACCCCACCGATGACATGTTCGACAATCTGAGCGATCAGGCCGTCTTGCGATTGTACGAAAACATCCGGCATCAGGTTGCCGCCGACAAGGCGCTCGGCGGCAGGTATCGGCTGCTCGGAAAATCCGCCAGCGAGCGCGCCGAGCGGCTCGGGCGGGAGCTGACCTGCCGCGGCGTCAAGTTCACCACCATCGAATGGTAAGCGCCGTTTTGGAGGCTGCGATCTATCGCTGCCTCTGCGCCAGATAGAATCCGCACAGTACCGTGACCAATCCCGCCGTCTGCAATAGTGTCGGCGGCTCGCCGAGCAGGAGCCAGCCGGTGAGCACCGTTAGCGCCGGCACGCAGGCGGGGACGACGGCGGCGCGGGCGACGCCGAGGCGCTGCACCGAGACGGCGAACAGATAAAGCGCAGCCGGGCCCGCGAGCACGCCCTGCGCCAGCGCCTGGATGGCGTTCTCACCGATACCGATCGCCGCGATCCGCGCGAGTCCGCCGGTCATGAGGTAGATCGGCAGCAGCAGCAGCGACAGCACGTTGATAACGAGCGCAGCCGACACGGCCGAGACACGCCAGTGGCGCAGCAGCGCGCCGAAACCTGCGAACATCAATCCGGTCAGCACGAAGGTCAGATCGCCGAGCACGCCGTCGACGCCGATATGGCCGATTGATTCCGCGCCGATCACGCCGAGTCCGCCGACGATGACGACAGCGCCGGCGATGCGCGACGCGGAGACGTGCTCCTTCAGGAACAAGGCCGCGAGCAGCAGGCCGCCGAGCGTCGCGCAGGAGGGCTGGATCACGCTGCCATGGCCGAGCGGCACGAACAGAAAACCAGTGTAGGAGATCAGCGACATCACGGGGCCGCCGAGCACCATCAGCACAAGGCCCCTGCCCCAGCCGATGCCGCAGAGATCGGAGATCCCGCCGCGTATCACCAGCGGCAGGAACGCGAAGCCGGACCAGACATAGCGATGCACGAGCAGATCGACCGGCGTGAAGCCGACCTTGAGCCCGTGCCGCGTGCCGGCAAAGCCGAGCGCCCAGAACACCGCCGCGGCGAGGCCGCAGAGCACGCCGACAAGCGCCGGCGCCGCATCGTTCTTTTGAGTGAGAGCGTCGGCGCCGCTCGTCCGCTGATCCATCAGCAAGGCTTATGTCAGCCAGCGACGAGGCTCAACCCATGCAGTTGCAGATCTGGCTAGAAAAATCCGGGGCTGAGATCGAGCCCATATGTCAGGCTCAGAACGAACACGAACATCGCGGCGGCTGCGAACAAGGCGAGATGCCTAAGAATGAACGCGCGCGGCGAGACGCTTGCAACAACGGCTTTCTGTGCAATGGGCATGACTACTCCATTATGAAAATGATTCTTGGCTGCTCAATAAGCAGCGACCGCATCAAGCGCCGCGATCTGCAAAGCAACTATTAAAGAGATCACACTCGCTTTGAACGGCCGTACACAAGTGACACGTGATCATGACTCGCCGCGCAAAAAAAAGACCGCGCTCCCGAAGGGAACGCGGTCCAGGCAGGCTCGGAAAAAGAACCTGCGTTGGCTTGATGTTGGCTTGTGGGCCCCAGATCAGCGGGCGCTGCCCGTTGTCACATCAGCGGTCTTCACCTTGCGCGGCGACAGAACGCGAGCTTGGTGAACCGAAGCAACGTTGGTGGGCGCCGAGGCCTGCTGCTCGACATGCGCGGCACCGAGCACGCGCACCTGCATCGGGGAAACCGGAAAGCCGTTGGCCTCATAAGTCGGCAGCTCAGCGGCGAAAGCCGCGGTGTTGCCCGCGATCGTCAGGATGGCGGCGGCGATCGACAGAGTCTTCTTGTTCATGGGTGATGCTCCTTCAGTGGAAGATTCGGAGCACATTTAAGCGCGTTTTGCTGCATTGCGACATCCGTTGTTGCAACGCAACAACGCGCCGGGTGCATGGCAAGATGTTTAATGCGCGTGGGCGGGGACTCAGCCGCCGAGCACATGGCCCCAGCCGTCGAAAACGTAGTCCTTCCAGATCACGGTTCCGTCATCGCCCGTTCGGCTGGCCCGCCTGAAATCGTCGGCCTGCTCAGCGGTCCAAGTGATGATCGTATCGGAGAGCTGGTCGTGCAGGATGGCGGGCTCGCTGGGATCGAAGGCGTCCATCGGACGAAGCGAGGAGTGCGTCATGGGCGCCTAACGCGCCGACCGTGACAAGGTTGCGCAACGTGTGGGTGAAACACCCCTACGGCGACCCGTGCCAGAATATTCGCCCTTATCGAATTTTGCACACCGCCCGCGCGCAAGCGCCGGTGGAACCGCGATGGAACCCGCGTTGCCCCCGCGCAACACCTGGTCGAAAAGCCCGCTTTTGCCGAATTGCGCCATTGCGCCGCCACACCGTCCTCCGAACAATCGACGCGCGGCGTGCCTTTTCGTGCAAGACTGTTTGGCCAAGACTGTCTGGTCAGACTATTCGGAGAAGACGAGGTTCAACAGAACCGTTTGGAGGCAGGGATCATGAATGATCGGCGGTCTCTTCTGGTGGCGGTCTCCTGCCCCTCGGCGGTTCTCGCCGGCTGGCTGGCGCTTTCTTTGTCCGCGTATGCTCCTGCCCTCATCGAGAACAGCGGCGCCAATGCTTCTGCCGTCTCGCGCGCCAAGGATCTTGGCCGGCTCGACCTCGCCGACATCCCGCACGCTGCGGCCATCGAGGACGGCGTCGCCCTGACCGCCGATATCGCGGCCGCCGTCGCTGCGACACCCTCGATCGTAACCACCGAAGTGGCAGCGCCCGAGGCCCCAGCTCTGGCCATCAAGCTCGCCTCGGCCGACCCAGTGCTGATCTTGCCGACCGAGGCGCCGCTCGCGCCGCAGATTTCGCCTGACCCAGCACCAGTCGCCAGCGAGGTTGCTCCGGCTCCGGCGCCGGAGCCCGTGATCAAGCTCGCATCCGCCGATCCCACTGAGATCGTGACGACGGACGCGCTGTCGCCCGCGACGATCGCGACCGGCCCCGCGCCTGCCGCGAGCAAGGCTTCGCCGTCTGCGGATACGACCGCGGTACTCGACGAATGCTACGTCATGGAAGCCTGCATCGACCGCTATCTCTGGGCGCTCTACCAGCGCACGCCCAAGGAAGACTCGGTCAAGGTCGAGGATCGCCGCGCCGTCACCGTCAAGCGCAAGGGCAAGATGGTAACCGTGATGCGCAGCTTCACGAAACTGGTCGACGAGGACTTTGGCTGGAAGGATCCGAAGGCGGCCGACCGCGCCGGCATGTCGATGATGGACTACGTCATCGGCGGCATGGACAAGAGTTTCAAGAAAAAGCTGTTTCGTACGTTGCTCGCGGCTGAGGCTGCCGGGCTTTCGCCGGGCATCACCAGCGCGTTCCGCGACGACTATCGCCAGTCGATCGCGAGCGGCCTGAAAGCCGCCTCCGACCGCTCCTATCACGGCGGCAGCACGCGCGGCGGCTACGGCCACGGCATGGCGGCCGACATCGTCAGCACCAAGGGCGACAACCGCGCGCAGCGCTGGGTCTCGACCGAGGTGCTGTGGAAGTGGGTCGATGCCAATGGCAAGGCGCTCGGCATCGGCCGACCCTATCTCGGCCGCGATCCCCCGCATGTCGGCCCGGTCGACGGTACGGAATACGTCTCGCGCCGAGGCACGTCGGACCGCAAGGAAGCCAGCGTCAAGCCGAGGAAGGCGCGGGCCGTGGCAAGCGCAAAGCCGCCAAAGGCGAAGGCACAAGCGACGCGCGAGCAGAGGGTCCCGGCGAAGCCGCAGAAATCAGCGCAATCGGCCGCGAAGCGCGCGACCTGAGCATGACGGTCTACCGTCCCGGCGTCGGCAGCGGCACGAGCCGCATCTCCGCGGTGCCTGCTTCCTGCGTGCGCACCAGCACTGCAAAGATGGTTTCGACTGCGAGCCGTACCGCCGCCTCGATCGCTGTGCCCTTGGCCAGATGCGCCGCAATCATGCCGGTGAGGAGATCGCCGGTGCCTGAGGGGCGGATCGGCAGGCGCAGCGTCGCAAAGCGCGACAACTGACCGTCGGCGCACAGAATCGTTTCCACCTGCCCTTCCGCCGTATCAGTGAGCGTGCAACCGGTGGCGACCACGTCGATGCGGCCGGTCCCGGCCAGCACCGCGCACGCCGCGCGCAGACCCTGCACATCCGCGATGTCGAGGCCTGCGAGCAGCCCGAGTTCGAACTGGTTCGGCGTGGTCAGATTGGCGACCGGCAGCAGCCGGTGCCGGACCACGTCCAGGATGCCGTCGGCGACGTAGACCCGGCCGTCATCGCCGATCACGGGGTCGCAGAGATAGACCAGCTTCGAATTGCGGGTCAGCGCCCGCTCGACGAAATCGGCGACGACAGCGGCATTGCCGGACGAACCGAGATAGCCGGTGACGAGGATCGCGGCCTCGTCGACGAGATCGCGCTCCTCGACGCCTCTGAGCAAATCTGAAACAAGCTCTGTCTCCAGCACCCGCCCGCGCAGGCTCGGATAACGCGGATGGTTCGACAGCAGCGTTGTCGGCACCGCCGCGACATTCACCCCTTCCGCCTGGATGGCATAGGCGGCGGCGCTGTTGCCGACGTGACCGTGGACCACCTGGCTTTGAATGGAGATGACGAGCATGAAAGAGGTCCGTAGGGTCAAATGCCGGAGCGCGCAAGAGTAGCCCGGATCACGAACCGTGGTACCCAAGCCCCGGCCGCAGCACTTGCATCTTCCGCGCCAGCCGCCGATGCCCGCTCTCCTCCGACCGTGCCAGCCGGCCGGCGACCGCGACGTGGTCCGCATCGCTCTTCTGCTGGTTGAGCTTTGTCTGCCCCTCGACGGTATCCACTACGAGATCGATGACGCGAATGGCGGCCAACATGGTCTCGCGCTTGTCTGGCTCCATCTGCGCCAGGTCCCATGGCGTCTTCGGCAGCCGCGCTTCGGCGACCGCGAGTAGCGCATCGCCGTGCCTGCGGTTCTCCTCGAGCCCGCGCCGATGCGCCACGCCCGAGAGGTGCACGGCCTCGTAGAGCCAGGTCGAGACGTTGTCGCGCGAAGAATACCAGTCGTTGGAAATGTAGGCGTCGTCGCCGGCAACGATCAGCAGAAAGCGCCGCGCGCCATCAGCGAGCGGAACGAGCGGATTCCCGGCGGTGAAATGGATTTGCACGATCGTGCGCCCCTCGCGTTGCTCCAGCACGAAGGGCACATGCGAAGCGCGCGGCCCGCGCTCATCCGCCGCGACGATCATGCCGAAGCCGCGCTGGGTTGCGAATTCCAGCGCTTGCTGCTCCTCGATGCGGAATTGGGGGCGGAGGACATGCATGGCGGGGCGCTCGTCGACTGGCTGGAGGACAAACCGAGGCTAACTCATGATCCGGTCAAGTCAGAAGCGATATTGGCCCGCAAACGCGGATGTCGGGAATGATCTCGCCGCCGCGCCAGCTCATCGATATAGGCGCAGAACATGTCGGCCATTGCGTCGGCATGATGCGCGATCTCCGCCTCGTTGCGCGGTGTCTCCGAGAACTGCTTGCCAACCTCGCTCAGCGTCGTCTTGATCAGCTCGCCGGCAAGCTCCCGCGTCGCATCCGGCGCGTTGGGCAGGGCCTCCCGCATGAAGGCCGCGACGATGCCGTTACCGGCGGCCCGCGCGTCGTGTGCTTCGGGCGCATCGCGATAGAGCGGCGCGGCGTCGCTGAGCGCCGTGCGGATCGCAGCCTCCTCGCACTCGGAACGAATGAAGGCGTGGACCAGCGCTCGCAGCCGCACCAGTGGCGGTTTCGCCCGGTCCGCCAGGATGCCGCGCAGGAGCTCGCTCGTGCGCCGCCACTCGTCGCTCTGGAGGCGGAACAGGATCGCCGCCTTGTTCGGAAAATATTGATAGAGCGACCCGACGCTCACCCCGGCCCGTTCGGCCACCCGCGCCGTCGTGAAACGCTGCGCCCCCTCCTTGGCAAGGACCTGAACAGCCGCGTGCAGAATGGCCGCCACCAGCTCGTTCGAGCGGGCCTGCTGCGGCTGTTTACGTGAGGAAACTGAACGGCTTCGGCGATCGGCCATGGCGCCCTCGGACAATGCGAATAGCGAATGCGACGAATTAGTCGTATTTCAATTCTCACGCAAGCACGCGCCTCGCGACGACATCTGGAGACTACACATGACCACCCCTACCATCATATCACTTGCACCACTGCTCGATCGTCTGTTCGACCAGGACGAAGCGGCGCGCGGCGCGATGCGAGCCGCGTTCGCCGATGTGACCGACGCCGAACGCGCACGGATGATGCGGAGCAAGACCGCTTACCGCGACCTCTACGGGCGGCTGAAGGACGCACCGCTCGCAGTCTCCCGCGAGACCGGTCACCTGCTTTACATGCTCGCACGCAGCTCCCGCGCTAAAGCGATCGTCGAGTTCGGCACCTCGTTCGGCGTCTCGACCCTGCACCTTGCCGCGGGCTTGCGCGACAATGGCGGCGGCCGCCTCATCACCACCGAATTCGAACCGTCCAAGGCGGCCCGGGCGCGCGAGAACCTCGCGGCCGGCGGGCTGCTGGATCTCGTCGAAATCCGCGAAGGCGACGCGCTGAAGACGCTTCAAGTCGACCTGCCCGACACGATCGATCTCGTGCTGCTCGACGGCGCCAAGGCGCTCTATCCCGATATCCTGGATCTGGTCGAAGGCCATCTCCGACCGGGCGCGATCATCGTCGCCGACAACGCGGACGACAGTCCCGACTATCTGGCGCGCATGCTCAGGCCCGGAAGCGGCTACATGTCCACGGCCTTTGCCGAGGATGTCGAACTCTCCGTGCGGATCAACTAACGCCACCACCAATGGGCCGCCGCGCGAACCATCGCGCGGCGGTTTCGTGCTGCGCTCCGCCGTGTCGCAGGCTCGTCACTGACACGTGATAGCTGGACCCGGGCAAACGTCATATTCCCCGTACCGCGCGGTATCTTTCTTTGCGCAACACGCCCGAGCCCGTGATGACTTCGGCCTTCAATGCCTACGCAGCGCTTGCCCTCGCTATCGTCCTGGAGGTCACGGCGTCTGCCTTCCTCCAGCAATCCGCGCAGTTCACGCGGCTGTGGCCGACACTGGCGATGGTGCTGTTCTATGTCGCCTCGTTCTACGCGCTGTCGGTCGCGATCCGGATCATCCCCCTGAGCATCGCCTATGCGATCTGGGGCGGGGTCGGCATCATCCTGACTGCAACGGTCTCCTTCGTGCTGTTTCGCCAGATGCTCGACGCTGCGGCCTTCGTCGGCATCGCGCTGATCGTGTCCGGAGTCGTGGTCATCAACCTGTTCTCGGCGGCCACGGTGCATTGATGCCGGCAAGGCCTCGGCTTGGCGACGCCCTCTCGGGCAGCCGGCTCACACCTACTGGCTTTGCGACGGCGTGGGAGCACGCCGCCTGGATCGCTTCGCGCCAGGCTTGGCCGCAGCTCCAGGCGGCGCCGTGTCGACCGATTCCAGATAGGCGGCAAGTGCCTTGGCTGTGGCCGAACTGGTTGCGTAATGGTCCTTCAGGAACCAGGACAGCGTCAGGTTGAAGCGCCCTTTGGCGAGGCCGCGCGGGCTGCGATGGCAGGTCGCGCATCCATCGGCGAAGAGCTTTTGCGGCGACTTGCCGGCATCGAGATTTTGCGCGGCGGCAATTGTCGCCGTCAGGACGGCGGCGGCTGCAAGAGTCATAGTTGGAAGACTCATCAGGCGCGCGGTCACGCCGCGCCCCGATCGAATGTGCGAAATCAATGTCGTCCCTGCCCGTCTTGCGGTCAGGCCGCCAATAGCTGATCGAATTCGGGCGGCGCGTAGGCCTTGCCGTCCTGGTCGGTGATGACGACCTTCCACCCCTCGCTCGCCCAAACCTTCGCCTTCGCGACGATGAGCAAACGGCTCTCGCGGGCAAAACTGCACTTCTCGTTGTCGCGTTCTGCGACCATCTTGTAGGCCAATGCGCATCCCCTTGCGTTGCCCTGCACCCGCTCTCGTCGTGGCAGCGGGCTTTGGCGGCAATTCGCCGGGAGCGTGGCAATTTGGTGCCATCCGCGGCAGCATTGTGCTTTGTTCCGGCTGAGCGAGGGAGATCGATCGTGCGCCGCATCATGAATGCGATTCTGCTTCTCGCGGGCTTGTTTGGTGCGGGCCTGCCCCGCGCAGCGCCGACAGCTGCGCAGACCTACGATCCGCGTCATCCCGTCTGCATCGAGATCTACACGATCGACGGCCGCAGCATCGATTGTAGCTTTGCGACAATGGCGCAGTGCGCCGCGACCGCGTCCGGGCAGTCCGCCCAGTGCTACGCCAATCCCTATGCCGCGCAGAGCCGGCAGCTGAGCCCGGTTCCGTCGCCGCCGCGACGAAGCCGATAGCACAGGTCTGCGCTCCGATCAGTGGACGCGAATGATGTGGGGGCGGCCAAGATCGATCAGCCCCTGCACCGCCGAGAGGCGGTCGTCGAGGGCTGCGATGGTCAGCAACAGATTGTTGCGGCGTTCGTCGAGAAGGCCCATCTCGGCGCCGGAGAGTTTGGTGCTCGATCGCTCCTTGTGAATCACCTCGAGAGATTGGCGCAATCCGGCAATCAGCCCGGACAGCTGCTTGGCTTCCTTGGTCATCGACCGCTTCGCGACATTATGGCGGCGCGTCTCCGCCTGGTTCTGTCTCATCGTCGTCATCCTCCCGTGCCCCGCTGCCCCGAGTGGAATGCTTACAGCTTTGAGTAGACATATTACGATCGATGAAATCTGTCCGCGAAGAAGCTTCTTAAATTGTACGCGCACGGAACCCGGTCCGCCCCGAGCAGAAAGCCCGGCGCGAGGGCCGGGCTTTCGTTGGTAAATTTAGTGCTTTTGGTGGCCGCCACCGGGACCGCCGGCCGGCGCACCGCCGCCGTGCGGCGCGGCGTTGATGTGAGGTGCGCCGCCACCAGCGCCATGAGGCATCGCAGGCGCAGCCGCGCGCGGCGCCGGCATCTGGGCATGAGCATTCATCGGCGAGCCGCGGCTCACATTGGGCTGGGCCATATGCGGCATCGCGGGCCGGCTTGCGGGCGCGGCTGATACACGCGGCGCTTCGTGTGCGCGCGCCATCGGTTGCGCAGGCACACCCGCGCGGTGTGCGGCCTGCTCGTGCATGATGCGGGCCTGTGCATCGCGCGGATTGCGGCCCTGAAGATTGGTCCGCTCATGCGCGATGCGGTCAGCTCGTCCCGCACGGCTCCGGTCCGTCGTCACCGCAGTCTCGTGCCTGGCGATCGCGGCGTCGTGTCGTGAAGTCATGGTATCACGGCCGGAGACCGCGGCCGCGCCCTTAACACTTTCCTTCGCATTTACCTTGGCATTGGCACCGTTGCGCCCGAGTGCGACCGCCGCATCGCGCGTTGCCGCGCGGCCGATGCGAGCCGCGCGCGGATCGATCGTCATCCGCATCGCGTCGCGCTGGTGCGAAGTCCAGTAGCTATTCCAGTGGGCATGCCGCCGATACCAGGGCCGCCCCTGATAATAGCTCGACCAGTACGAGGTCAGCACGAAGGGGACGATCGGCACGTCGATCTCGTCAACATAGTCGGGGAGATAGACGTAGTGATTGCGGTAGAGATATTCGAGATATTGCGACGACACCCAGCCGCGGTCATCCGAGAAGCTCACGTCGCACCAGGCATTGCCGCGCAGGCAACCATGGATGTCGACGCGGGCGCCCTCGGGGATGCGATCGACCAGCGGGAAGCCCGGACCCGGCCCGGCGCGCAGGCCGGTCGAGACGGTGACCATGCCCGGTGCGGCCAACGCGGCCGTCGGGGCGAGCAGCAATGCGGCTAACAACACGCTTCGGAATTTCATGGCGTAGTCCTCCTCTTTCGAGTCGGAACGCGCAGGCACAGCGGGCGTTCCGCGTGCGAAGATCTCATTCGTCAAAAGATCGAGACGTATACCGCGCGCGGTTCAATATTCATTCGCCGTTCATCGACACCGCACGGAGAGAGAGCCTGCGGGTGCGCCGGCGACCTCACTCGTCAGTTCACTTGCAGCATGAAGGCGTCGAAGTACGCAGCAAGCGCAGCAAAATCATCGAGCGGCAGCACGGTCGCGACATACTGATCCGGCCGCACTACGACCATGCAGCCCGCCCTACGGTCGATGCCGCGCATGGTGAAAACGTCCTGACCATTCTTGAGGTCCGGACAGAACATCTTCTCGTAGTCGATCAGGCCGTACCGGCCCTTGCGCGGAAGCAGCAGCGCGGGCATCGCCTCGACCGCGAGCTCGCGATGATCCTGCTGGAACACCGCCCGCAGGTCGATCACGCTGTCGATGTCGGCGGCCGCGGGCGTGTAACGCCGGACCGGCGACTCCCGCGCCTCGGAGAGGAAATTGCACAAGGCGCGAATGGCCGAGCCGGCGGCTGCCGGATCATCAGCGCCGGAGAAAGCGTAGATGCGGAAGCGGCCATCCGCCGGCGCGGCGTGCCCGAGATGCACCGGCTTGGCATCCGCAAGCCGGATCACCGGTGCGGAATGAAAGCGCGTCCCGATGACGAAACCTTGCGCGAGATGCTGATGGGAGGTCGCTCCGGTCAGAACCGACGGGCGGTAATGCGTCGCCGTGCCCGCGGTGTAGCGGCCGTGCTTCACGAAATAGTCCTGCATCCTGGCGGCGTCGGCGCCGCCGGTCTTGGCCGCGGACGCAAGAATCCCCGCCCATTCGCGATCGAAATCGATCAGCTCTTTCGCAACCGCCTGGCGCTCCTCCGAATAGGAATGCAGCAGGCTCGGCGCAGACTGCTTGCGCAAAACGGCAGCGAGCTTCCAGCCGAGATTGAAGGCGTCCTGCATCGAGACGTTCATGCCCTGCCCCGCCTTCGGGCTGTGGGTGTGGCAGGCATCGCCGGCGATGAAGATCCGCGGCAGACGCGTGGCGATATCGGTCTCCGGCACGTCGTCGAACTTGTCGGTCAGGCGCTGGCCGATCTCGTAGACCGACCACCACGCGATCTCCTTCACATCGAGCGTATGCGGCTTCAGGATCCGCTGCGCTTTCGCGATCACGTCATCCGCGGTGATGTTGCGATTGGCGACGCGCTCGCCGATGTCGAGCTTGGCGAGCTCGACATAGAGGCGGACCATGTAGCCGCCCTCGCGCGGAATGATCAGCAGGCTGCCGTCCTTCGCCGACTGGATCAGGGCCTTGAAGCGGATGTCCGGAAAATCGGTCACCGCCAGCACGTCCATCACGCCCCAGGCATGATTGGCGGAATCGCCAAGCAACTCGCGGCCGATCGATCTGCGCACCATGCTGCGAGCGCCGTCGCAGCCGACGACGTAGCGCGCCTTGATCGTCTCGACCTTGCCCTCGTTCTCGGCATCGACCCGTTCGAGCCGCGCCGTCACGGCATGGTCGGAGGGACCCGCGGCCGGATCGACCCGAAGGTCGAGCAGGCGCCGGCTGTAATGGGGCTCGAGCCTCGCCGGCGCCTTGCGCATGACGTCGAGAAAGCCGTCATGGATGCGCGCCTGGTTGAGAATGACGTGCGGGAATTCCGACAAACCGTCCTCGACGTCCTGCACCCGGCCGCTGCGGACGATATGTTCCGGCGCCCGCTCGTCCGGCTTCCAGAATGTCGTCTCGTTCACCCAGCAGGCTTCCTTCAGGACGCGCTCACTGAATCCGAAGGCGTGGAACATCTCCATGGTGCGGCATGCGATGCCGTCGGCCTGCCCGACCAGCAGGCGGCCCGGCTTCTGCTCGACGATGCAGGTCTTGATGTCGGCAAACTGGGCAAGCTGGGCCGCGAGCGTCAGGCCCGCAGGGCCACAGCCGACGATGAGGACATCGACCTCGTCAGGCACGCCCCCCGTTGCGCCCGAACCCTGAATGCGCGCGGCGGGATCGGCGATCTCAGGGTCGCCCGGCTGAAATCCATTGAGATGGAATTGCATGAGCACCTCTCCCGGATACGCTCTGTTTGGATATTGCTCAGTATGCTGACTATCAGTATACTTGTCAACGACCCGGCGGACCTGCCCCAACGGAGAAATTCGGTGAGAGACAACAACGACATGCCCGGACATCTGGCGCGCCGATTCCAGCAGATTGCGGTCGCGGTGTTTCTGGCCGAAGTCGGGGATGCCGGGTTCGACCTTACGCCGGTGCAATACGCCGCGCTCGCGACCATCAAGGCTAATCCTGGGCTCGACCAGGTGACCCTCGCAGGATTGATTGCCTACGACCGCACCACCATCACCGGCGTGATCGACCGCCTCGTGCAAAAGGGGCTCGCGGAGCGCCGCGCCTCGCGCCGCGACCGGCGTGCCCGCGAGCTCGAGATCACCGACGAAGGCCGCCGCACGTTGCGCAAGATCACGCCGGCCGTGGAATCCGCGCAACGCATCATGCTGCGCGGCCTCAGCGCGAAAGAAAGTGAGGAGCTGATGCGCCTTCTGCACAAGGCCATCGCCGCCGGCAACGAGCTCAGCCGCGCCCCGCTGCGCGAGGCGCAGGCATAACCCCCGTAATTCTACCGGTAATTGTCGCAGTGTCGCGAAACCAGGAACTAACCTTCGCCTGTTACGGTCGGCCGCATTCGGCGTTTAACGCGCGATTAACTTTGCCGGTCTGGAGTTTCGGATGTTCAGGTTCCTCATTGCGGCGGCGGCCATCGCGCTCTCGACCGCTCCGGCACTCGCGAACGGCCATGGCGGCGGCGATGCCCCTCCTCCGCCGAAGCCCGCGACCTCACCGGCGAAGGTCATCCTGACCAAGCAAGGCCCCACGCTCGTCGACCTCAACGGCATGACGCTCTACTATTACGAGCGCGATACCACCGGCAAGACGTCGAACTGCAACGGCAAATGCGTCGAGAGCTGGATTCCGCTCTCCGCAACGGCCGATGCCAAGGCGATCGGCGACTTCACCGTGATCAACCGCAACGACGGCAGCAAGATGTGGGCATATCGCTATCGTCCGCTCTACACCTCGCCGGCCGACAAGGCGCCGGGCGAGGCCAACGGCAATGCCACGACGCTGCAATGGCGCATCGCCCGTCCCGAGAACTAGGGCGACCTCACCCGCGCCAGCTGGGTCGCGCCTCGACTTGCGCGTTCTGTCCGGGCGGCAGCACCACGACCGTTGAATTGAGCTTCACCCGGTCATAGAGATCGATCACGTCCTCGTTGCGCATCCGGATGCATCCCGACGAGATCGCCTGCCCGATATATTCCGGCTGGTTGGTGCCGTGGATGCGGTAGAGCGTGTCCTTGTTGCCGGCATAGAGATAGATGCCGCGAGCACCCAGCGGATTCGCGGGACCACCGGGCACACGCGCCGGATAGGGTCCGAGCCGCGCCTGGATGTCCGCCGTCGGAACCCAGTCCGGCCATTCCGCAAGGCGACCGACCCGCGCGACCCCGGAGAACGCCATGGCTTCCTCGCCGACCGCGACACCGTAGCGGATCGCCTTGCCTTCGGGCAGCACGAAGTAGAGGTAGCGCGCATCGGTATCGACCAGGATCGTGCCCGGCTGCTCCTTGCGCGGGTAATCGACGATATGACGAAGATATTGCTCGGGCACGTTCGCCTGCGCGTACGGCGTATGAGCGAGTAACTGCCGGTCGCGCGGCGTCATGCTTGCGTCCGTCGATGGCGAAAGCGTCGTCTGCATGCAGCCGCCCAACGGAAGCATGGCAAGGACGAATAGAACGAATAAGGATCTTGGCACCGCCGGCCCCGATAGCGATAGCAGCACCCCCAGCGACCCCAGATGCTGCCAAAATCGTGCTGAAAACAAGGCATGGCGGAACAATTGCGCGTGTTTTCTGAGGCGGGTTCCATCACCACAAACGGCGCAAGAGCGTCGCACAGTCTCCATCCCCTCGCCTTGCTTTGGTCAAACCCGGCTGGACTCGTGCGTCATGTGCTTGGGCCTCGGGAATTGGATGGGCTCACCTCACGGATCTGCTCGCGCGAATGCGGACGGCCAACACTTCAACTACTCAACACCCGGGCTTCAAAACACCCGGGCTTCAAAGGAGCTGCGATGCTCGCGACGCTGAACTCTCGGCAAATCGTCGATGAGATCGTGAAGGACACGGTCACGAACAACGACCCGCACGACGCGGTGCAGATTTCGCCTGACATTGTGCTGGCCTCGCGCCGTCTCAGCGTCGCGCCCGCGCTTGCGCCTGAGATCACGGCCCGTCCGGACCCCAAAATAGATCCGGCGTTCGCGCTGAAGTCCAGGATGAATCCGGAGCCGAAGTTCAGTCCCATCGCGGAGCCGCAGGCGGCAGCGCCCTCGGTCGACACCGCCGTGCGCGTCGCGCCCGGTGATGGCCTCAGCCGGCAGAAGCGCTCCTCGGCCGGCAAATGGCTGCGCGGCGCGTTCGTCACGATGCTGTTTGCGGGCGGAAGCGCGGCCGCCACTGTCGCCTGGGAGAAACATGGCGACACCGCAAGACAGATGCTCGCCGAATGGACGCCGGCATTGGCGTCGCTACTGCCTTCGACCTCGGAGACGGCACCGCTCGCCGCCGCACAGGCTGCGCCGCCTGCGGACCAGGCCGCAACGGGTCAAGCCGCCACGGATCAAGCGGTCGATCAATCTGCGGCTCCGCCTGCAACCCAGGTTGCAGCAGCAGTGCCCACGGCAACACAACCCGATCCTGTACAATCGGTGCAGTCGATGACGCGCGATCTCATCGCGATGGCGCAACAGATCGAGCAGCTCAAGGCCAACATCGCCGAGTTGAAGGCCGGGCAGGAGCAGATGGCACGCGAGATGGCGAAGCCGCCGGCGCCGAAGCCGGTGGCCGATGCGAAGCCGCGCGTCGATCCGCGCGCGCAAATGTCCGCGCTACCGCCGCGACCTGCGCCGCCGCCGGTTCGCATACCGAAGCCGGTCGTCTCGCATACTTACATGCCGGCTTATTCGCCCGCGCCGCTCGCGCCGCCGCCGCCGGCCTCGCAGGCTGCCGCAGCCCCACCGCCAGCTGCCATGACGACGCAAGCCGTTGCCGACGACGACGGACCTGTCGTGCGCCCGCCAATGCCGCTGCGCTGAACCATCTCACGCGAGGACACGACGCGTCGCGCCAGGAACGCTGTCCGAGTCGGTGTGATGCGTTGAGTCCGGATGACTACGGGAAGCGATGCTTCGATCGTTTTTGCATCAAGAGAAAAGGCCGTCGGGATCTATGCCGGCGGCCTTCTCTTGCAGCTGCCGGTTCCCGGAGCCCGGTTCTGCTGCAATTCCATGCCTCATGATCACGCCGACATCTTTAATAAAATCTTAACACGCTTGAATCTTGCACATCATTTCTGCGCCATAAGCACAGAGATTGCGCGCGCCGTTCATTCGATAAACATCGACTCAGTGGTACCATCGGTCATGTGTTGAAACGTCGACCCGAAGCTCAATTCGTCATACCGGGGAATTCGGATGCCTTACTATTCCTTCGATCTCGTGGTTGGTGAAGAGTTCAAGAACCAGGGCGGTATCATCCTCGAAGACATCGAGGTCGCCTCCGATCGCGCCGTTCAGCTGGCCACCGAGCTGTCGCAGGTGAAGCCCGAGCTGCAAAGCAAGGGTTGCGCTGTGCGCGTCACCGACCGCGATCACAAAGAGGTCTATCGCACGCCGCTTGATCCGGTGCCGGCCTGGCGGCGCTAGCTCGCCGGCCGTCTTCGCGGCCGCACGCTATCCCCATTGCGGAGCGGCGCGCCAGCCGTTAGCCTTCCCGAAAATTCGGGGAGGTACCAAGGATGCGCACTGGTTTTCTGATGACGGCCCTGTTGCTGCTGGCGGCGCCGGCCCAAGCGGCCGACCATCCACGTTCGACCTATGTCACGTTGGTTTTGCAAGCGTTCGCCGCCAAGGTCGAATGTCCCGGCACCGATGTCGTCTACCAGGATCTGGTGCAGAAGGCGGAGCAGATGCAGCTGCCCGAAGGCACCACCGAGAAGGTCCGCAAGGCGATCGCCTGGATGCACACCGGCGGCAAATTGGGCGAGAAGCAGGACGACGATCTGATGGCCGAGGTCGCGGTGGCCACCCAGGCGACCGACCTCAACCAACGCCGCCTCGGCATGCCCAGCTGGTGCGAGGCCCAGAAGACCAACCTCGCCGGCCTGATCCGCAGCAAGGGCGGCTAGCGTGATCGCGCGGCGTTAAGCACGCCGCGCCGGAACTTTCGCTTCGGCCAATAATCGTCACAATCCTCGCCAGCATGCGGCTCTCTTCGAATTCGAACAGGGGAGCCCCATGCGGATCAACCATGTCCTTCTTGCCGTGGCGTTTGCCGTCGCCATGACGCCGACTGCGCCCGTGCTGGCGAAGAATTCCGATACCCAGAAGGGCGAGGACAAATCGACCTCGTCGTCATCGTGTAGCGCCTATCAGCAGGCGCCGGACGGCTCGTGGGAGCCGCTCCCCTGCAAGGAGACCGGCGAGCGCTCGCAGCCGCAGACGCAGCATCGCACATCACCGCAGGGCGCGGATCGCGGGGAGCATTGAACGCGGGGAACCTTGACGCGCGAGGGTGTCAGCTCTGGTGCGGACCGCGGATGATCTTCATCGCGTCGGCGATGTGACGCCACTCCTTAGCCTCATCGGCCTCGCCGCGGCCCTCGCAAGCCCTGGCCTGTTCGGCGGCCTTCGCGATCGCCGCAAAACCATGCTGTTCCAGCATCTGGCGCGCGACGGTGTGGACCTGGACCTCGGTCATCATGGGCGTTCTCCCGTTTGACGAAACCGCGGTGCATCGCGCCGCCGCGGCTTGTTCACAACGATTGAGCCCCGGACCTCGTTCCGCAGCGTTCCCGTCCGCGCGCAAAAGGCGGCCCGCTATGCCCAGCGGACCGCCTTTTCACCCACCCCAATTTGAAGCGTCGCGGCCGAAATCCCTATCCGGCCGCCGCGCGCCTGCGCTCGAAATCGTTGGGCACCTCGATATCGACCTCGAGGGTCGAGACCTCGTCGCCGCGATCGAGCCGGACGATGACCTTGGTCGGGTCCAGCGTGACGTGCCTGGAGACGACCGCGAGAATTTCCTCACGCAGCACACCGAGCAGATCGGGCTGGCCGCGCAGTCCGCGTTCATGGGCAAGCAGGATCTGCAACCGTTCGCGCGCGACGGGTGCAGAGGCCTTGTTGCCGCGGAGAAGCCGAAGCAGACCCATGCTCATGCGGCCCTCCGTCGCAGCAGGCGGTCCATGAATCCCTTGCGCTCGGTCGGCACCTGCATCGGCACGGTGTCGCCGCACAGCCGCCGCGCCGCGTCGATATAGGCCCGCGCCGGGGCGCCTTCCGCGTTCGAGAGCGTCACGGGCGTACCGACATTGGAGGCGCGCAGCACGTCCTGGCTCTCCGGGATGATGCCGAGCAAGGGTGTTGCAAGAATTTCGAGAATGTCCTCGATAGTCAGCATCTCGCCGCGCGCGGCGCGCGAGGGATCATAGCGGGTGATGAGAATGTGCTTCTCGACCCGCTCGCCCTTCTCGGCCCGCACCGTCTTGGAATCGAGCATGCCGATGATGCGATCAGAATCGCGCACCGAGGAGACTTCGGGATTGGTGACGATCACGGCTTCGTCGGCAAAGCGCATCGCCATGGAGGCGCCGCGCTCGATGCCGGCCGGGCTGTCGCAGATCACCCAGTCGAAACGGCTGCGCAGATCGTCGATGACCTTGCCCACTCCCTCTTCGGTCAGCGCGTCCTTGTCGCGGGTTTGCGAGGCCGGCAGCAGCCAGAGGTTCTCCAGCCGCTTGTCCTTGATCAGCGCCTGCGGCAGCTTTGCGACACCCTGCACCACGTTGATGAGGTCGAACACGACGCGGCGTTCGGCGCCCATCACGAGGTCGAGGTTGCGCAAGCCGACGTCGAAATCGACGACCACGACCTTTTCGCCGCGTTGCGCGAGCGCAGCCCCCAGTGCGGCGGTCGTCGTCGTCTTACCGACGCCCCCCTTGCCTGACGTCACGACCAGTACCTTGGCCATCTCAAAAATCTCCTTCTGGTCAGTTCAGCGCAGTAATTCGCATGGTGTTGCCCTGGAGCCAGGCTTGGGCCGGCTTGCCGCGCAGGGCCGCGTCGATATCGTCGGCGGTCTGGTAAAAGCCATCGATTGCAAGCAGTTCAGCCTCGATCTTCTGACAATAGATGCGTGCGCTCGTGTGACCGTTCACGCCCGCCATGGCGCGGCCGCGCAGCGCGCCGTAGATGTGAATGGAGCCGCCGGCGACGACCTCGGCGCCCGAGCCGACCGACCCCAGAATGGTGACGTCGCCTTCGGGGAAGATCACGGTCTGGCCGGAGCGCACGGGGCTTTCGAGCAGCAGCGAGGTCGGCTTGGTCTCGACCTTTGCCTCAACCTTCTTGGGCGCACTCGGTTCGACCACGCAGCTCCGCCCGCCCGACAGCAGCGGCGGCATCATGGGGGTCAGCCGGCCCTCCTCCACGCCCTCGATCCCGAGCACGCGGATGTTGCGGTCCTGAAGGCTGGTGAGCAGATGGCCGATGCCGGACTGGCTGAGATCGACCGAGGACAGGTCGATCACCACGGGGCGGCCCGCGAAGAAGCCCGGCGAGCGCGCGATGGTGGTGTCGATCTCCTGCAGCCAGTCCTGGATCGGAACCGTCGGCACGAACACGAAGGCCACATAGGAGCGCCCACGCAAGCGCACCATTTGGCGTTGAGGTTTTACTGCAGCCTCCATAGCGGCCGACTCGTTCCCTGTTATTGAATAATTAACGATGCCGCCGATATGGTTAATGGCCGGTTAATTTCTCCGTGGGGTTACGTGGAGGCGGGCTGGCCGGCCGTGGCTCTCGGCGACGGGCAGCCGCCCCGATCTCCGGTGTCGTCCTGGCGAAAGCCAGTACCCATACCGCGGGATCCATCGATGCGGACGGTGGGAGCACCGAACCACGAGTCTTCGCCAAACCGCGCCCTGGGGTGATGGGTCCTGGCTTTCGCCAGGACGACGATAAGGAAGCCCCCCTACTTCTTGACCTTGCTCGCATCCATCTTGATGGCGGGATCGAGCATCTTGGTCGTGAACGCCGTCGTGACGTCGAACGGCTTCTCCATGCCGAGATAGGTCTGGACCAGCTCGTAGTCCTTCTTCATGCGCTCACCGTCGATCCAACCGAGCGCCTTCGTCGTCGTGAATTCGTCCGTCATCAGGAACTTGATGCGCTCCCACTGGCGCTCCTGATTCTCCTTGTCGAGACCGGAGACCTGATCGAGCAACGCCTTCAGGCAGGGCGCGGCGTCGGCGACGCAAGTCGCGAACGCCTTTTGCGTGACCCGCACGAACTCCTCGACCAGCTTCGGGTTCTTCTGCAGATAGCCGCCGTTGACGATCAGCGAATTGCCGTAAGGGTTGAGCCCGATGTCCTTCCAATTGACGTAGCCGAGATCGCTCCCGAACTCGATCACCTTCAAATCGTGCTCGTTGTAGAAGTCGCTGATGATGTCGACGGTATGGCTCTTCAGCGCGGCGATCTTCGCCGTCGGCCCGACATTGACGAAGCCGACGGAGTCCGGGGCAAGCCCTGCGGCCTTGGCGAAAGCCGGCCACATCACGCGCGAGGCGTCCCCGGGCGGATTGCCGATCTTGTGGCCGGCAAAATCCTTGACCCCGTTCACGCCGTAGCTCTTCAGCCAGTAGAAGGTCTGGCCGGTGTTGGCGTAGACGCTCATGACGGCAACAGCGTCAGCGCCCTTGCTCTTCGCCACCAGCATGGTGGCGAGATCGGCGACGCCGAACGGCGAGCCCCCGGAGCCGACCTTGGCGGCGGAGACACCGGAGCCCTTGCCGACCTCGATGGTCAGATCGATGCCCGCCTTCTCGTACCAGCCTTGCGCCTTGGCGTAATAGTACGGCGAGTGATCGGCGGTCGGTGCCCAGTTCAGGATCAGATTGACCGCCTCGCCCGCGGTCGCGGGCACGACTGGTGAACCGAGCATCAGGGCCACAGCCAGAGCCGAGCCCGCCGCCTGCAAACGCTTCATCGCATCTCTCCTCGTGCCTGCGACCGGCTTGTCGCTCTCCCCCTGTGAGGATACCAATGCAACAAGGCCGCCCTCAACTTGTCAACTGTTTGGTTGGAAATGCCCGCAAAACGTTCAGGCGACACCGTGCCGCAGCGGCGCGACCCGGTCGCCACCCGCAAGAAACTGCTCACCGCGGCGCGCGAGGAGTTCGCCCGGCACGGCTTTGCCGGTGCCCGCGTCGACGAGATCGCGGAGCGCGCCGGCGTCAACAAGCAGCTCGTCTACCATTATTTCGGCGACAAGGACGCGCTCTATCTTGCCGTGCTCGAATGGGTTTACGCCGATATTCGCGAGCAGGAGCGCCAGCTCAATCTCGAAGGCCTGCCGCCTGAAAAGGCGATCCGGAAGCTGATCGAAGCCTCGTTCGATTACCTGGCGACGAACCCCGATTTCATCGTGCTTCTGAACGACGAGAACCGCGGCGGTGCCCGCCACGTCCGCGGTTCGACGCGGCTGGAGGCGATGCATTCGCCGCTGGTGAAGAGCGTGTCCCACATCCTTCACGAGGGCGTCCGCGCCGGCATGTTCCGCAAGGGGATCGACCCAATCCAGCTCTATATCTCCATCGCGGGCCTCAGCTATTTCTATCTCTCCAACACACCGACGCTGTCGGCGATCTTCGGCAAGGACCTGTCGAGCCGGGCGGCGCGGCGCGCCCGCCGCCGGCACGTCGCCGATCTCGTACTGCATTCGCTCCGGCCGTAATCAACCAACTGGTTGAAACTTCCCTCCGGGACGGTTAGGCTAGAGACCAGGCGGCAAGGTGGCCGGCGGCAACAGGGAGCAACCGGTGACAGGAGACGGCGCCCGCAATACGCGCAGCTTTGCGGTCATCCTGATCGTGCACCTCGCCGTGCTCGTGCTCTGGCAGGTCCTGGTCGATGCCTTCCACGTGCCAAAGTTCATCCTGCCCTCGCCGCTCGCGACAATCCAGACGCTGGGAACCGCGAGTTACGCCTGGGGCGCCAATACGCTGGTGACGGCGATCGAGATCCTCGGCGGCTTTGCGCTCGGCGCATTCGTCGGTGTGGCGCTGGCCGTCATCTTCAGCTGGGCGCCGCTGATCAGCCTCGTACTGCTGCCGCTGTTCGTGACGCTGAATATGATCCCAAAGGTCGCGCTCGGTCCGCTCCTCATCGTCTGGTTCTCCTACGGCATCGTGCCGAACATCCTGATCGCCTTCAGCATCTGCTTCTTCCCGATCCTGCTCACCACCGCGCGTGGCTTGCGCGAGGTGGAGCCGGATCTGCTCGACCTCGTCAAATCGCTGCGCGGCTCGCGCTGGACGCTGTTCCGCAAGATCCAGCTGCCGGGATCGCTGCCTTACATCTTCTCCGGCATGAAGGTCGGCGCCATCCTCGCGGTCGCCGGCGCCATTGTCGGCGAGTTCATCGCCTCCGAGCGCGGGCTCGGCTACCTCATGATCCAGGTGCAATCCTCGCTCGACACGCCCGCGATGGTGATGGCTGTCGTGCTGCTGACGCTGCTCGGCGTCGCGCTTTACGGCTTCGTGCTCGTCCTCGAACGCATGTTCGTGGTCGGTGACGCAACACCGACTTGAACGGCAAAGCCAAGACCAAGGACCACAACCATGCTCCTGACCCGCCAGACACTGCCGAAGACCATCCCCGATATCGCCGCGCTCGACGATCTCCTGTGCCGGCCGACGCAGGCATTGATCGACGACCTCGCCAGGGTCGAGGGCGACATCATGGTCCTCGGCGTCGCCGGCAAGATGGGGCCGACGCTGGCGGGGCTTGCCAAAGCCGCAGCGCCCGATCGCCGCGTCATCGGCGTCGCCCGCTTCAGCGACGCCGGCGTCAAGGACTGGCTGCATGCGCGTGGCGTCGAGGCCATCAGTTGCGACCTGATGGACGAGACCGCGATTCAGGCGCTGCCGAAGGCGCCGAACATCGTCTTCATGGCCGGCCGCAAATTCGGCGCGGAGGGCGATCTGTCGCTGACCTGGGCGATGAATGCGCACGTGCCGGCGCTGGTCGCGCAGGCCTTCCCGTCATCGCGGATCGTGGCGTTCTCGACCGGCTGCATCTATCCCTTCGTCCCGGTCGACGGCAAAGGCTCGAGCGAGGACATGGCGCCGAACCCGCCCGGCGAATACGCCCAGTCCTGCGTCGGCCGCGAGCGCATGTTCGAGTATTTTTCGCGCAAGTTCGGGACGCCCGGGCGGCTGTTCCGCCTCAACTACGCGATCGACATGCGCTATGGCGTGCTCCACGACATCGCATCGAAAGTGCTCACGGGCACGCCGATCGACGTCAGCATCGGTCATGTCAATTTCATCTGGCAGGGCGATGCCTCGTCCCAGGCGCTGCGCTGCCTCGCGCATTGCACGGCGCCGACCTCGTCGATCAATGTCAGCGGCCACGAGATCTTGGCGGTGCGCGACCTCGCGGCAAGATTCGGGGCGAGGTTCGGCCGCGCGCCGGTGCTGACAGGAAACGAACAGCCGACGGCGTGGCTGACGGACACGTCCAAGGCAGTCGAGCTGTTCGGCCTGCCGGTCGTCGACACCGATCAGCTGATCGCATGGACCGCGGATTGGGTGTCCCGCGCCATGCCGAGCCTCGGCAAGCCCACCAAATACGAGGTGCGCGATGGACGCTACTGACGATCCGGCCATCATCAAGCTCGGCGTCGACGATGCGATCGCCGGGCTCGTGCTGTCGGCGGAAGCACGCTGGAACCAGACCGAGGAGGACTGGCGCATCTTCCTGCACGACGGAATCGTGTTCGGCATCCGCGACGGCAGACGGCTGGTGGCAACCGCGGCCCTGCTGCCCTACTCCAGCAAAAACGCCTGGATCAGCATGGTGCTGGTGTCAGGCACCCATCGCCGCCGCGGCCTTGCAACGCGCCTCGTCGATGCCTGCCTGGAAACCGCCCGCAGGAACGGCCTGACAAGCTGGCTCGACGCGACGCCCGACGGTGCTGCCGTCTATGGGCCGCTCGGGTTCACGCCGACCCTGCAATTGCGCCGTCTCAAGCTGGTGAAATCCGCGTCCGCATCCGGGCAGGCACCTTCATCCGCGACGCTCGACGCGCTCTGCGCGCGTGACCGGCGCGCTACGGGCCTCGATCGAACCGCCCTGCTCTCCAACTTCGCTCAGCGTCCCGGCTCACGCATCGTTTCCGCGAACGGCGCCATCGCGCTGGTTCGCGACGGACGCACCGCGCGCCATATCGGCCCGCTGTTTGCCGACGACACCGCAGCCGCGCTGACCCTGGTCGATGCCATTGCGCAATCTGAAACCGGACCGCTGCTGCTCGACGCCGTCACGTCGCAAGCCGCGTTCCCTGACGGATTGACCGCATCGGGCTGGAGCATCGAACGCCCGTTCCAGCGCATGCGGTTCGGCCCCGCCAGTGCCGCGGGGGAAGACATGCCGTTTGCCGTCGCCGGCCCTGAATTCGGATAGGACATCATGCACCACAGCCAGATCAACAGCGAAATCCGTAAGCTGATCGCCGACGGCACCGTGCTGCCGGCGCATCCCCTCGCGCTCACCGCCGAACGCCAGCTCGACAAAACGCATCAGCGCGCGTTGACGCGCTATTACATCGACGCCGGCTCCGGCGGCCTTGCGGTCGGCGTGCACACCACGCAGTTCGCGATCCGCGATGTCGGCCTCTATCGTCCCGTGCTGGAGCTCGCTGCCGAGACGGCGGCGAACTGGACCAAGCGTCCGCTGGCGCTGGTCGCGGGCCTCGCCGGTCCGACCAGGCAGGCCACCACTGAAGCCCGCACCGCGCGCGACATCGGCTATCACGCAGGGCTCCTCAGCCTCGCCGCGATGAAGGGCGCGTCGGAAGACGACATCATCGCGCATTGCGCAGCGGTCGCAGCCGAAATTCCGGTGGTCGGCTTCTACCTTCAGCCGGCAGTGGGCGGCGTGCTCCTGTCTAGCCGGTTCTGGCAGCGCTTTGCTTCGATCGACAATGTCATCGCGATCAAGATCGCGCCGTTCAACCGCTACCGGACCCTCGATGTTCTGCGCGGCGTCGCGGCAGCCGGCGCGCTCGACCGCGTCGCGCTCTACACCGGCAATGACGACCACATCCTGCTCGATTTGATGCTGCCGTTCGACCTGCGCGACAACGGAATCACCACGCGCACTTATTTCAAGGGCGGCCTGCTCGGCCACTGGTCGGTCTGGACCGCGAGCGCGATCAAACAGTTCGAGCGCTGCAAGGCGGCACGGAACAAGGACAGCGTCCCGGCCGATTTGCTCGCGCTCGATGCCCGCGTCACCGATTGCAACAGCGCCTTCTTCGACGTCGCCAACGATTTTCACGGCTGCATCGCCGGCTGCCACGAGATACTGCGACGGCAAGGCCTGATGCAGGGCCTGTGGTGCCTCGATCCGAACGAGAGCCTGAGCCCCGGCCAGAAGGACGAGATCGAGCGCGTCTACCGCGAGCATTCCGACCTCAGCGACGACGCGTTCGTGGCCGCAAACTTGAATAAATGGCTGGCATGAGCTCGAGCCCCTTCATCAGCCTGCAAGGCGTCCGCAAGGTCTACCGCAGCGGCGGAGCCGAATTCCTGGCAGTGTCCGACGTCACGATGGAGGTGCAGGAGGGTGAGCTGGTCTCGCTGGTCGGCCCGTCCGGATGCGGCAAGACCACGGTGATGAAGATTTTGGCCGGCCTGCACGGCGCCGACGGCGGCACGGTGAAGATCGGCAATGCCAAAAGCCCGTTCGATCCGACCCGAGACATCGGCATGGTGTTCCAGCAGGCGCTGCTCCTGAAATGGCGTACCATCCTGGACAACGTGCTGTTGCCGGCGGAGATCGTCGGCCTTCCGATGAAGGCCGCGCGCGAGCGGGCACGCGATCTGCTCAATCTGGTGGGACTTGCCGGCTACGAGCAGAAATATCCGCGAGAGCTGTCCGGCGGCATGCAGCAGCGCACCGCGATCGCGCGCGCCTTCATTCACGACCCGAAACTGATCCTGATGGACGAGCCGTTCGGCGCGCTCGACGCCTTGACGCGCGAGCAGATGAATCTGGAGATGCTGCGGATCTGGCGCGAGAGCGGCAAGACCATCATCTTCATCACGCACTCGATCCAGGAGGCCGTGTTCCTGTCCTCGCACTGCGCCGTGCTGACGGCAGGCCCGGCAAAGATGGCCGATTATTTCCCGATCGATCTGCCCTTCCCGCGGGCTCTGCCGCTCAAGACGACGGACGCGTTCGGCGCCTATGCGCGGCGGATTTACGAGAAGCTGGGTTTGGGCGCGGCGGAAGGCGCCTGATGAATCCGTAGCCCGGATGGAGCGCAGCGCAATCCGGGAAAATCTATCGATAGCAAAGACCCCGGATTACGCTTGCGCTCCATCCAGGCTACGAAAGCCGGGCGCGGCGTGAGCACCGCGCCCCTCTTGCGATCAGGTCTTGTTGCGCATCTTGCCGAGCAGATAATTGTCGTAAAAATTCTCCGCGATCTGCGTGTAGAACAGCAGCTCTTTCATATAGGCGTCGTGGCTTTCCTTGGTGCGCTTGAACAGGTCGCTCTTGGTGGCGAGCTCGTTCAGATGCTCCTGGGTCGCGGCGTAGCAGGCCTCCAGCACCGGCTGCGGAAACGCCTTCAGCTCCGCGCCATTGGCGATCAGCCGCTTCAGCGCCGCCGGATTGACGCTGTCGTATTTCTCGAGCATCCAGGCGCCCGCGGCCGAGGCGGCCTGGTTGACGATCGCCTGGTACTGCTTCGGCAGTGAAGCCCACTTCTCGTCGTTGACGATCATGTGCAGCATGGCGCCGCCTTCCCACCAGCCCGGGAAGTAGTAGTATTTGGCGACCTTCTGGAAGCCGAGCTTTTCGTCGTCATAGGGACCGACGAATTCGACCGCGTCGATCGTGCCCTTCTCCAGCGCCGGATAGATGTCGCCGCCCGCGATCTGCTGCGGCACCACGCCGAGCCGCGCCAACACATGGCCGCCCATGCCGGCGATGCGGAATTTCAGACCCTTGAGATCGTCGACGGTCTTGATCTCCTTGCGGAACCAGCCGCCCATCTGGGTGCCGGAATTGCCGCAGAGGATGGCGTGCGCCTTGAACGGCTTCAGCGCCTCGTTGGTCAAATCGGCGCCGCCGCCGAAGTGCCACCAGGACTCCTGATGGCGATGGTTCATGCCGAACGGCGCGCCGGTCGCATAGGCCAGCGCCGGCTCCTTGCCGATGTAGAAATAGAGCGGGGTCTGCGCCATGTCGACAGAGGCTGTGCTGACCGCATCCAGCGCCTGCAGGCCGGGGACGAGCTCGCCGGCCGCAAAGGTCTGAATCTGGAATTTGTTGTCGGTGGCCTCGGCAACATATTTCGCAAAAGTCTGCGCGGTGCCGTAGATGGTGTCCAGCGACTTCGGGAAGCTCGAGGTCAGACGCCATTTGATCTCGGGCGCGCCTTGCGCAATCGCAGGTGCGGCAACCAGCGTCGTCGCACCAGCGACCGCGCCGCCCTTGAGGAATGTACGGCGTTTCATGATGGGTCTCTCCCTGAAGTATGTTTCAACGTATCGGCTTGAGGCAACGATCTTCGTGGGCCATTGCCAGTTCCTATAGCGGAATTCAAGTCGTGAGCGGTAGCCCGGAGGGAGCGCCGCAACCCCGGCTTACGCCGTGTTGCTCTCAGAGCAGCTTTGCGCTGACGAACAGCGCGCGCACGGCGTTGGTCGCCTGCACGACGAGCATGGCGTTCTCGGCGGCGCCTTCGAGCGCTGCGACCGCGTCTTCATGCAGCGAGCGGAATTCCATCCACTCGACCGATTTGAAATTGGTGAGGAATTGATAGGCCTGGCCGACGGTCGCAATCGCCAGCGTGTCGCCGTTCAGCTTGATCTTGAACGTCGTGCGCAGCGGGGTCTCGGAACTTTGCGGATCACTCACTTTGCGGATCACTCATGGGCTGCTTCTGGACGATGACGGCTCAAGGAAGGGAAAACGGCAGCCCCGCCGCGGCAGGCAAATATCAGGAGCAGATATCAGGACTCGGTGCTCGCCCGCTGCGAGGCGGTCGCCGACGGGGTCAGCCTGGGCACCACGACCAGACGGTTGAACTCACCATTGTCGTAGGCCTTCATGAAACGATCATAGTCCTTGATCGAAACGCAGCCGTTGGAGTCGCCACGAGGCCCGAGCATGTAATTGTGGGTGAGCAGGCCGACGCGGCCGAGCGCGCTGGTCCCCTCGGTGGGCGTCAAGCGCAGCGCGCGGACGCCGTGAAACAGTTTTTCGCGCGGCTTCAGGTCGTAGGTCGCGGGCGGGGTCGCGCCAACCATGCGCTGGTCGACGTGCTCCGGGTCGTCCATCAGCGCGCCCATGCCGGAATGCGCTTCCAGCGCGAGGCCGCTCGGCAGGTAAAGCGCCTTGGCCGAGATGTCATAGACCGCGGTGCGCGAATCGTAACCGAGCGCGGCGAGATCCGGCGCCTTGCCGAACAGGCCGCTGTCAGGCGTCAGCGAGGCCAGCTTGATCTTGTCGGTGAATTTTTCGAAGAAGTTGCGGTTGTCGACCCTCGGGTTGGTCTCGGCATAAGCCTGGCTGGAAGCAATCTGGGCCGAGAAGTCCGCCTGCGGCGGGCGCGAGCGCGGCATCGGGATGGCGTCGGCACGCTGCGCAAGTCTTGCCTCCTCGGACATGTGCCGGTCGTCGTCGGTCAGGGTCGAGCGCCAGTCGTCACCCTGGAGCTTCTGGGCGAGCATCGCCTTGGCGTCGCGCAATTTGAGCTGTACTGCACTCACCGCGGAGCGCTCCAGCGTCCGTAAGCCGAGCTCGCGGGCGGGCGGACTGCTCGAAGCAGAAGCGAAACGATCATCGAATGAAGGCGCATTGGCCGGCGGCAGCGCGGCGGTGACCAGCGAGCCCGAACCGCCGATATCCGCGACCCAGGCGGCAGCGCCCAGGGCCAGGGCGACGGCGGCCAGAGACAGCAATATCGCCTCGGCTCGCCCAATACGGCGGCGCGACAATAGCCTCTCGGCTTGTGCCCGGTCGGAAACCATCAGCTCCCCAAAATCGATCCCCGGGGGGACCCACCCCCACCCGAAGATTCTATACCAGCTACCACATTGGGAGCCAAAAGTTAGGCATAATCGCGGCCGGCAAGGCTCCGGCAAGCCATTCCAGGGTATCCTAAGGTATCCAATGACCGATCCTTTCGACCTCAAACGCTTTGTCCGGGCCCAGGACCCGGTCTACCGCGACATCCAGGGGGAGCTGACCCGGGGCCGAAAGCAGAGCCACTGGATGTGGTTCATCTTCCCGCAGGTCGCCGGCCTCGGCTTCAGCGCCATGTCGCAGCGCTACGCCATCGCCTCCCGCGCCGAGGCCAAGGCCTATCTCGCCCACCCCATCCTCGGTCCGCGCCTGATCGAATGCACCCGCCTCGTGCTTGCCATCGAGGGTCGGACCATCAACGCCATCCTCGGCGCGCCCGATGACGCCAAATTCCGCTCGTCGATGACGCTGTTCGACGCGGTGTCCGACGAACCCGTTTTCGACGAGGCGCTCGTCCGGTACTTTTCCGGCGATCGCGATCAGGCAACGCTCGATATCCTCGCCGCCCTCGACCGCAAGGCCAGGTGACCGCGGCCACCGGCGGCCACCAGCGTAAACCCGGGATTAACATCGCCTGCCTATTGTCCGTGCAAATAATTTCCCGCGCCAGTTGCCGGACAGAATCATGAAAATCGGTACGCTCCTGACCACCGCCATCGTCTCGCTCTCGACCGTGGGCGGCGGCCTCGCCGTCTACGTCGCCGTGACGAAATACCACACGATGGAGCGGATCACCGAAGCCCAGGGGCGGCTGGCGATCGTCCGCGCCGTCAGCGACATCCCGCGCTACCTCAATCCCGAGCGCGGCTTTTCCACCAACATCCTCTATGGCCCTCCCGCCGTCGACCCGGCGCTGCTTGCCGAGCAGGGCAAGCTGCGCAAGCAGACCGATGCCGCCCGCGACACGATGAACGCGCTGCGCAAGGACCTGCCCGGCCCGTTCGACGACGGCAACACCATCGGCGGCAACATCGACGCCATCAATTCGAAGTTCACCGCGCTGCGCGAGGCCATCGACAAGGCGATGTCGGGCCCGCCGGAGGCGCGCAAGGACGCGGCCAAGAAGATCGTCGCCGACAACGCCGTGCTCAACGCCAGCGTGACTGCGCTGCTCAACGAGCAGGTCCGCCGCATGGCGATCCTCAATGGCGACGCCTACCGGCAGGCCAGCTACGCCAATATCGCCATGACATTGCGCGACGTCGGCGGCTTCAACTCCAGCCTGCACAAGAACCTCGTCGGGGGCAAGAAACCGGCGACCGACACCGAGAAGGCCGAGATCAGCCGCTCGCAGGGCCGCAACGACCAGATCGTGATGTCGCTGCTGGAGTTGCGCGGCAATCCCGCAACGCCGGCGAACGTTGCCGCCGCGCTGGAGAAATTCAACGCGATCTACATCGAAGAGTTCGGCCGCGAGCTCAAGCTGGTGAAGGAGGGTGCGGTCAGCGGCAAGTACGAACACGACATGGACACCTATTACACCGCTACGCAGCGCGGCCTCAGCACCATCATCGAGGTCCGCGACGCCTTTTACGACAACGCCGAGCAGATTCTCGCAGGTGCTTCCACTGCGGCCCACACCAGCTTCACCATCGCACTCGCGGGCCTCCTCGCTGTGCTGATCGCCAGCGCCGGCCTCATCGTCACGGTCCGCCGCCGGGTCTGCGCTCCGATCGTCAACCTGACGACGCGGATGTCGCGGCTTGCCGAGGGCGAGGTCGCGGAAGGGATTCCCGGCGCCGAGCGTTCCGATGAAATCGGTGCCATGGCCGCGGCCGTGCGGGTCTTCAAGGACAACATGATCCGGGCCGACAGCCTTGCGGCCGAGAAGCAGGCCGAGAACGACGGCAAGATGCGCCGCGCCCAGGCGCTCGACGGGATCACCCGCGCGTTCGAAGCCAAGGTCACCGAGCTCGTCGGCGGATTGTCGAAAGCCTCCTCCACCATGGAAAGCACGGCGCAGTCGATGACCTCGACGGCGGCCCAGACCAACAGCCAGGCCGCGGTCGTCGCCGCCGCCTCACAGCAAACATCGAGCAACGTGCAGACCGTCGCGAGCGCCACCGAAGAGCTGACCTCTTCGATCTCGGAGATCGGCCGTCAAGTGGCCCAGTCCACCGAGATCGCCGCCCGCGCCGTCGACAACGCCCGCCGCACTGGCGACACCGCCCGTGCGCTGGCCGAGGGCGCGCAGAAGATCGGCGACGTCGTCACGCTGATCCAGAGCATCGCCGAGCAGACCAATTTGCTGGCGTTGAACGCGACCATCGAGGCTGCCCGCGCCGGCGATGCCGGCCGCGGCTTTGCGGTGGTTGCTGCCGAGGTGAAATCGCTGGCGGGCCAGACCGCCAAGGCCACCACCGAAATCTCCGAGCAGATTTCGGCGATCCAGGCCGCGAGCGACGAGACCGTCACCGCGATCCGTAACGTCGCCGACGTGATCGGCGAAATCGACCAGATCGGCACCGCGATTGCGGCCGCGATCGAGGAACAGGGCTCGGCGACCAAGGAGATCGCCCGCAGCGTCCAGGAGGCCGCGCGCGGCACCCAGGAGGTCAACACCAACATATCAGGCGTGCAGCGCGCCGTCGACGATACCGGTACGGCCGCGCGGGAGGTGCTGGGCGCGGCCGAGCAGCTCTCGACCCAGTCACGCGATCTCGCCGGACAGTTCGATCGCTTCCTCGGTGAGGTCAGGGCCGCGTAAGGCGCTCAATACGGCGGCGCCTTGCGCGCCCGCTGCGCCTTGGCCGCCTCGATCCACCATGCGAGATCGTCGGCGAAACGCGGGAACGAGCGTTCCAGCGCCTTGCCGCCCTCGCCGATCGGTTCGCCCGCCTCCGACAGTGTCTGTGCGATCGGGCCGACGCCGATGGTGCTCGACACCACCACCATGCCCATCTCCGACAACGTGCCATGCCAGGCGGTCGAGGCACGCGCGCCGGACAGGCGGCCGGCCGAGTAGCTCACGATCGCGGCTGGACGCCAGAACCACTCCTCGAGGAAGTGGTCGGTGAGATTCTTCAGGCCGGGCTGAATGCCCCAATTGTATTCGCCGGTGACGAAGACGAAACCATCGGCGCCGCGGATCTCTCCCGCCAGCTTCTCCAGCGCCTCGGGTGCGGAGCCCTTGGGATATTCCTTGTACATGCGATCGAGCATCGGCAGGCCGATCGCCTTGGCGTCGATGAACACGACCTCGTCGCCGCGGGCGCGCAGGCGATCGATGACGAAATTCGCGAGGCGGATGCCCATGCGGTCGGAACGGTAGGAACCGTAGAGGAGGAGGATGCGATTGCTCATGACCGGTAGTATAGCACGGATCATCAAGACCGGCCTCAACGTTTTGACGCACTAGGTTCGCCGTCCGCATTCAAGCGTTTGCGACGGTGTCTCGCCGAACTGGTCGCGATAGCTTCTGGAGAAGTCGCCGAGATGCCAGAAGCCGAACGCCAGCGCGACGGCCTTGACGCTGTCGGCACCGGCGAGCAGCCGCTGGCGCACCAGCCACAGCCGGCGCAGGCGCAAGTAGCGGTGCAGGCTCATGCCGCGATAGCGGCGGACGACGTCGTGCATGGTGCGAACGGACAGGCCGAGCGTGCGCGCGATCTCGTCGCTGTAGATGGGCTGCGAGAGGTCGTCGGAAAGCAGCGCGCGGATGTCCTGAAAGACCTTGAAGTTCCGCTCGTCATTGGGGCGCAGGGTCCATCGCGCAGGAACGATGCTTTCGAAAATTGCGTCCACAGCGCCGAGCAGGGTCTCCCTCATGGCGGCAGCCTTCAGCGGCACGTCGGGCGCATCGACCGGCTCTGAAGCGGCTGCCAACACCTCCCGAACCACACCGCGGAGCCGGTTCAAGCCCGCGGCGGTCGTTTCGAAGATGTTGAAGCAGAGGGCTGCTTGTGGCCAGCCGCGATCTGTCACCTCCGGCCTGAACACCACCGAGGCGATTTGCCGCTGCACCTCCTCGATGGTGGTGTAAGCCGCGCCGCTGCTGCCGATGACGATGACGGGTCGTGTGCGCTGCGTGCCGTTGAATCGAACCGGCACGTCCAAATCGTCCATCGTGAATCCGATCGCGGTGCAATTCTCGACGAGTTGTGCGTCGACCACCCGCGGAAATGCCCGCGTCAGATTCACGTCGCAGCCGGGCAGCGACAGAATGGTCTGCTCGGCCGAAATCCTCCGGACGAAAGGCGTGAACTCGAAGTTCAGGCCTCGTATGGCACTTCGAAATTCATCGACGTCGGTGAAACGAAATACCTTCGGCGCCAGCGTCGGCGCATCATCAGTTCTGTTCATGGCAATGTGAAACTTCGCGTCGCAACAAACGCGCGTCCGGCGAGGATGCCGGCCCAACTTCCCCGTTCCGGTGTCCCTTAAGTCTGAAAGAATCACTTCGCACTATGTTGCCCAGTTGGCGAGCGGCGAAGTCCAAGGACAAGCCGGCGCATCAAATCTCGCCAATTTTCGATAGCGTTTTCCGTGTATCCAGCGGTGCACATATACCTAGACGAGCAAAATCCAAATTTCAAATTAACGTCTGTCGAGCGGAATAGGCGCAGTTCGATAGTCCAAATTAATTTTAGGTCAGGCCCCTGCCATGATGGCAAATTCGCCTGCTGATGTTCTTGCTGAATTGGAAGAGACGGTCGCAACCTGCCCGGCGGAGCGTTGCGCACGCATTCTCTCCGGCATGGTGCAGTTGCTCACTGGCAGCCGCGACCAGTGCCGGGAATTGCTCAGCAACGTGGTCGATGGTGTTCTGCTGCGATTGACGGAACGAGTCGAGACCAGCGCACTGGTTCAGCTCAGCACGGCGCTCGCCGAGCTTGACATCGCGCCTCCCGAAACATTGTGGCGTCTCGCCTCGCACGATAATCCGGACGTGGCATGTCCTGTGTTGCTCAAGTCGCGCGCACTTTCCGCGGCAGATCTCGAGGCTGTCATTGACTCCCGTGGCGAGTTGCATCGACGCGCAATCGCCGCCCGCAGCGACATCGCGCCGGCCGTGACCGAAGCGTTGATCAAGCACGGCGGCCCGATCTGCCTTGCCCTGATCAAGAACCCGGGAACGAAATTCTCCGACGCAGCCTATGCAGCGCTGATTGCCAAGGCCGACCAGGACGGCGAGATCGCGAAGGCGCTGGCGCTCCGGCCCGGCACGCCCGACCTGGTCGTGCGCAAGCTGCTCTCCGCCCCACCAATGCGGCAGGCACCGGCGACGCCCAACCCATCCGCCGCGGCGCCGGTGCCGGAAGCGGAGCCGGCTCCGCCAAAGCGGCCTTGCCGGGCCGAGTATGCAAGCGCGAGGCCGGAGATCGTCATCCTCAACCGCATCGGCAAGCTCAACGATTCCACGGTGAACCGTTTTGCGATCCGCGGCGAGACGGCCAACCTGTTCACGGCGCTGTCGGTGCTTTCAGGGGCGCCGCTCGAAATCATCGAGCATGTCGTGAGCGACGACGATTGCGAGGGGCTGGTCATGGCGTGCCGGGCCTCGCGGCTGAACTGGCAGACCACCCTGACCATCCTGAGCAACCGCAGCGGGAAAAGGCTCTCCTATGCCGGGCGCGAGCGCGCGCAACGGATCTTCGAGACGCTGCTTCTGTCCACCAGCCAATGGACAGTGCGATGGGGGGAAATAGCCGCAAGCGCCAACACGAGCGATCCGGCAAATCGCGGCGCGAAGATGGGGGTTAGCCGATGAAGTTCGACGGTCGCAAAGCGCAGCGCGTGAAAATGGATCACAAGCAGCCGGTCAATCTGATGGGCTCCGACGGCACGTGGCGGCGCAGTTGCGTTCTGCTCGACATATCGCAAAGCGGTGCGAAGATCGAAGTCGAGGGCACGCTCGATGTTCTGCGGGCCAAGGAATTCTTCCTGCTGCTGTCGTCGACGGGGCTCGCCTACCGGCGCTGCGAATTGGTCTGGATCGACGGCACCACGGCCGGCGTGCACTTCGTCACCGTAGACGGCAAGAGGAAACCGGCAGCCGCCGCTGCCGCTCAGAGCAAATAGGCCCAAGGACTCATCAGCCCCATCCACTCAGCATAATTCAGGTCAACCGTGCAGAACGCGCGAATTATATCCCGCCCCGTCAAAGGCAACGGCGGCATCCGAGAGAAGGAAGCGGCACGCCCGTTCGTGCATGTGCTGGCTGATTCCTCAGACAAATTATCGAGCATCTGTTCGATCCTCGAGCAGCAGTTTGCCGTCGCAGGCGAACGGCTCGACGCGGAAGCCAAGCTGTCCCAGGTGCCGTTCGCGATCGTCATCCGTGCGGAATTGCGTGATGTCCGCACCATTGCGGCCATCAAGAAACGAGCCGTAAAGCTCGCGAAGGCAACGAAGCGCATCTTCCTGGTCGAGCACGCCTCTCACATGAGTATCTCGCAGGCCTACGCGCTCGGGGCCACGCTCGTCCTTCCCGGGACGATCGACAAGATCAAGCTGCTGGCAGCGCTTGCTGATCCCGCCGAAGAGGCGTCTGGTTCCTCAGGTCACGCGGCGCAGTCGGACAATGCAGTCGAGACCGCGGCGACCGCGATCGCGTCGATGTTCACCTCGGTGACATCAGGCCAGCCGATCGACATCAACGGCGCCAGAGAAGCCGGCCGCCAGATCGCCGATCGCATCAGCCAGCATGGCCTGTCGGAATGGCTCACGGCGGTGCGGCGCCATCACGAGGGGACCTATCAGCATTGTCTCCTCGTCACCGGCGTCACCATCGACTTCGGCCTGAGCCTCGGCGTCGGCAGGCCCGATCTGGAGCGCCTGTATACGGCGGCCATGTTCCACGACATCGGCAAGGCCCGGATCCCTCTTGCCATCCTCGACAAGCCCGGCCGTCTCGATCCGGAGGAACGTGCCATGATCGAGACTCACCCGGCAGCGGGCTACGATTTTCTGAAAGACCAAGACGATATCTCGCCGGAGATCCTCGATGCCGTGCGGCATCATCACGAATATCTCGACGGCAGCGGCTATCCGGATGCGCTCGGGGCCGAGAGCATTGGCGACATCGTGCGGATTCTCACGATCTCGGACATCTTCGCGGCCCTGATCGAATATCGGCATTACAAGCCGACGCTGCCACGCGGCGAGGCCTATGAGATCCTATGCGGGATGAGCGGAAAGTTGGAGAAGGCGCTGCTGACCGCGTTCAGGCAGGTCGCTCTCACGAGATGAGCGCAGCAATCCGTCTCGACCCCAGTCTAGTGCGCGGCGCGATGTCTGGTGCGGCGCGGAACGGTCCGGCAGGCGAGCCCTTCGGCCAGCAGCTTCATGTCCTCGTGCCGGCCGCTACGGATCATCCGGCCGAACTCTTCGGGTGTGAAAGGAAGACTTGGATCATCATCGATCGGACGCCGCACTCGCGGGCCGAAGAACCGTCGAACCAGGCTAGCGAGCCGCCGCATGTCAATTCCCTCGCGCCAGCATCAAACCTTTCAGTCCGTACATTGTTCCTCCTGCACGATAGAGATTGCAAGAGGCCGCCAAGGGGTCCGCACCAAAAAAATTCCGGCGAGAGAATAATCTCCTCTGCCTGCGTTACTCGGCGAATCCGACGTAGCGCACGAAATCGTCGTTGCCCTCGCGATCGGAGCGAACGGCGTTCGCGGCAAAGTTGTCGTCGGGATAGCCCATCGCGACGCAGGTCATGATCACCTCGTCCTCCGGAATGTTTGCGACCTCGCGCACGATGTCGGAACGCATGATGCCCTGCCCGTTGATCACAGAACCGAGACCGCGGTCCCAGGCCGCGAGCACGATTCCGTAGCAGAGCGCGCCCAGATCGAAATGGCAGACCGCGCCGGGATCGAGCACGCGGTCATAGGTCAAGACGAGCGAGACCGGCGCGTCGAACTGGCGGAAGCCGCGCAGCACCCAGTCCTGGCGCATCGGCTTGTCGTCGCGCGCGATTCCCATCGCGCCGAACAGTTTCTTGGCGACGTCGACTTGCCGGGTCCGGTGCACGCCCTGGTACTCCCCGTGGCTGACGATGTCGCGCTTGACCTTGGCGCCGGCAACCATTTCCTCCATGTTGCGTCGGCGCAGCTGTTCCAGCGGACTGCCTGTGAGCACGTGGACATGCCAGGGCTGGGTGTTCATCGACGACGGCGCACGCTTGGCGCTGTCGATGATCGCCTCGATCACCGCGCGCGGCACCGGCTCGTTCCTGAAGCCGCGCACGCTGCGGCGCGACTGGACCAGCGTTTCGAATTCCACCTCAAGACCTCCCTGCCCGTTCATCCCACGGCATTGCATTCCCCGGCATCGCCACATGCGAGCGGTTGCCGATGCGGCGCGCAATATCTATGCTAACCCGCAAGCAAGACCAAGAACCGTGTGAGGATTCCATGGCCGCACCGCTCGATCCAGTCATCGCCCAGATCATTCCGCTGCTGCCGATGCGCGATCACACGACGATGACGCCACAGAGCGCCCGCGATTCCTTGCGCGCACTGGCTGCCTCGCGCGCGGCCATACCGCCGCCGCCGGTCGACATCGTCGCGGATATCAAGGTGAAAGGCGGCGCCGGACCGCTCGATGCACGGGTCTACCGGGTCGGCACCACGCCCGCACCGACCGTGGTGTTCTTCCATGGTGGCGGCTGGGTCGCGGGCGACCTCGAGACCCACGACCGGCAGGCACGCAATCTTGCGATCGAGACCGGCGCAGTCGTCGTCTCCGTCGACTATCGTCGCCCGCCCGAAACGCGCTTTCCCGGCGCGTTCGAGGACGCCTTTGCCGCGGTCAGCGACGTGTTTGGCCGCGTCGCGGAATTTGGCGGCGATGCAAAACGCCTGGGCGTCGCCGGCGACAGCGCCGGCGGCAATCTCGCCGCCACCACCGCGATCGCCTGCCGCGACGCCGGCATCAAGCTCGCCGCGCAACTCCTGGTCTATCCCGTCACCGACGTCCTTGGGAGTTATGCGGACGCGCGCGAGAACGCACGCTTCCCCTCGCGCGCCGAGAATGCCGAAGGCTACTTCCTCTCCCGCGCCGTGATGGAGTGGTTCTGCGGTCATTATCTCGCCGATCCCTCGGACGCGACCGACTGGCGCGTTTCGCCGCTGCGCGCGACTTCGCTTGCCGGCGTCGCGCCCGCGATCGTCACCACCGCCTGGTTCGATCCCCTCCGCGACGAGGGCACGGCCTATGCACGGGCGCTGGAAGTCGCCGGTGTGCCGGTAAAGCACCATGAAGGCCCCAGCCTGATCCACGGCTATTTCGGCCTCGGCGACGCCTCCGAGGTGGCGCGCGCCGAAGCGCAGCGCGCACGCGCGGACTTCAAGGCGCTTCTCGCGCGCGGCGTATGAGCGGCTAGGTGCTCCCCGCCCGTTGCGCGTCGGTGTGCCCCCACGTCTGGTCCCAATCCTGACCGGCGGCATCGACGACGCGGCCGTCGGCTTCGAAGAACTTGTTCGGCACCTGAAAGATCGCCAGGATCAGGGCGCCCTCCGGGCACCAGGCAGCATGCCGGCTGCCCGCCTCGCGCCAGATGAATTCGCCGGCCTTGCAGGCAATCCCCTTGGCCGGCCCCTCGTTGTCGACGAGAGCGCCCTCGATGACATAACTCTGCTCGACGCCGACATGCTCGTGATCGGGCAGCACCGATCCCGGCGCAAAGCGCATCAAGGCCGTCATCAGACCGCTGCTGCCATCGAACAGCAGTGTCTTGGCCTCGCAGCCGGGAAAGCGCGTCTTCTGCCATTCCATGTCTTGCGGCCGAACCAGGTGAGAATGCCGGTCAGAAGCGGCATCCGGCATGTTCGCAATCAGGGTCTCCATCACGATGCTCCCTTCGGCTATACTCGCCCGAAGCTAGCAGGATCGCCCGTCCCGGTCAGCGAGCAGTGCAGCAGGCGGTGGGCCCCGTCGCACCCGCGCTCGGAAAATCGCCAGGAAGACCGGGCGGCAGGCGATCATCCAGCTTGATTGCGCCACGATTCCCGGCTCCAATCCGCGCGCCATTTCTGGTTTAGGGAGACAATCATGATGAAGCGAATTTTCCTGGCTGCGATCGTTGCCACGTTTGCGGCGGGTTCGGCCTTCGCGGAAGACACCTGCGAAAGCAAGGCCGTCGGCAAGGACGGCAAGGCCCTTGCTGGCGCCGCCAAGACCTCGTTCATGAAAAAGTGCAAGGCCGACGCCTGCGCGCCCAAGGCCGTCAGCGCCGAGGGCAAGCCGCTCGCCGGCGCCGCCAAGAACAGCTTTATGAAGAAGTGCGAAGTCGGCGCCTGACCGCTGCGATTTTGGTGCTCATTTAGCGAGCAACGGTTCCACAAACTCGTCATGCCCGGGCTTGTCCCGGGCATCCACGTTTTTGTTTCCAAATAACAGAGGCAAAGACCGTTTGCCTCTTCTCGCACGCGCCGAGCGCGCACAGCAAAATCGTCGCCACCCTAGACAGAGTGCCTCGGCTAGCGGAACATGCAGCGCTGAGCGAACCGGGGCGCACCAACGAGTCTTCCAGCAAAGGGTGGTCGAGATGTTGCAGTTTCGAGTGCGTGATTACACGATGGCGGCAATGAGCTTGCTCTTCGCTCTGCTCATCGGACTTGAAGCCGCGAACGCGCGGGGCCCGGGACTGCCCAACGTCATGGTGCTCGCAACCGGCGGCACGATCGCCGGCAGCGGGGCGAGCAGCACCACCGTGGTGGGTTACACCGCAGCCACCGTGGGCATAGAGACCCTCCTGAACGCCGTTCCCGAACTGAAAACGGTGGCTAACGTCAAGGGCGAGCAGGTCTTCCAGATCGCCAGCGAGAACATGAATAATGACTACTGGCTCAAGCTTGCCAAGCGCGTGAACACGCTGCTCGCGCAGGACGACGTCGATGGCATTGTGATCACGCACGGGACCGATACGATCGAGGAAACCAGCTATTTTCTGGACCTCGTCGTCAAGAGCAAGAAACCTGTCGTCGTCGTCGGCGCGATGCGGCCGTCGACGGCGATCAGCGCGGATGGGCCGATCAACCTCTTCAATGCGGTGATCCTCGCGGGCAGTGACGAGGCCGTCGGCAAGGGCGTGCTCGTCGCTCTCAACGATCAGATCAACGCGGCCCGCGATGTCACCAAGAACAACACTTCGACGGCGGACACCTTCCGCACGCCTGAACTCGGCTTTCTCGGCTACATGCAGGGCAACAAGCCGTACTTCTATCGTCAATCGACGCGCCGGCACACGGCAGACTCCGAATTCGACGTCTCCAGCCTCGATGTCCTGCCGCAAGTCGACATCGTCTACGGCTACGCCAACATGAACCGGGTTGCGATCGACGCGTTTGTCGCCGCCGGGGCCAAGGGGATCGTGCATGCCGGCGTCGGAGACGGCAGCCTGGCTCGTCCCGCGGTCGAGCCGGCGCTCGACGAGGCCCGCAAGAAGGGTGTCGTGATCGTGCGCAGCAGCCGGGTCGGCAACGGCATCGTCGCGCGCAACGGCGAGGCCAAGGACGACGAGCACGACTTCGTCGTCTCGGATACGCTCAATCCTCAAAAGGCGCGTATTCTGCTGATGCTGGCGCTGACCAGGACGACCGACACGAAGGAAATCCAGCGGATGTTCTACACGTACTAGACCGTCGGACGTACGGTCGCTCCACGAACTCGTCATGCCCGGGCTTGTCCCGCCTGCGAGGCCGAAGCCTCTTCGGCGAGGCGAAGGCCCGGGCATCCACGGCCTTGTTTCCGTGTAGCAAAGGTCGTGGATGACCGGGACAAGCCCGGCCATGACGGCGAGGCGGTCGCCCTACTCCCGCTTGAAACGGTAATCAAAGGCGGCGCCGAGCGGCTTGATCAGCCCGACCGTCGGCGCCGGAAAATGGACAGGCAAGATCAGCGTGTCGGTGTCGGCGACGGAAGCAAAGAACTTTCGCCGCGACACCGCCGACTGCTTCGCATCCCAATCCGGCTTGGCCGACCAGTCCGGCTCGCGGCACTGGATCTGGTGATGCATGAGATCGCCAGCGACCACCGCGCGGCGCCCCTTCGAGAAGATGTTCACGCAGCAATGGTAGGGCGAATGCCCCGGCGTCGGCGTCAGCGTGACGGTGTCGTCGAGCGCGTAGTCGTCATCGACCAATAGCGCTTGGCCTGCTTCGACGATCGGCAGGCAATTGTCGCGGAACACGGTACCGGGCGGATTGCCGCCCTTGGCATGCTCGGCCTCCCAGGCCGCATATTCACCCTTGTGGAAGACGTATTTCGCATTGGGAAACGTCGGCACCCAGCGGCCGTCGCGCAAGGTCGTATTCCAGCCGGTGTGGTCGATATGAAGATGCGTGCAGAAGACGTAGTCGATCTGCTCGAAAGGGATGCCCAGCGCGAACAGCTCGTTGCGCCAGCGCTCCTTGCCCGGAAAATCGAACGGCGGCGGATGGCCCTTGTCCTCGCCGGTGCAGGTATCGACCAGAATGGTGTAGCGCGGCGTGCGCACCACGAAGGTCTGATAGGTGATCACCATCATGCCGCGCGCGGCGTCGAACACCTCAGGCTCCATCGTCGGCAGATGATGCCTGAACACGGCCTCGTCATAAGCCGGGAAAAAATCCTGCGGCCGCCGCCACGGCCCCTCCCGCTCGATCACCGCATCGATGGTGATGTCGCCGATGCGCAGCTGCTTCATGGCTGTTTCGCTCCCCTTTTGGAAGGAGCGTAGCGGGCCGCAGCAACGCGTCAAGGCGGCGTAGCGGTATGCTAGCTCCGCAGCCCCGGCGCTTCCTGCCCCGTGCGCGCGACGTATTCGGTGTAGCCGCCGCCGAACTGGTGGATGCCTTCGGGCGTCAACTCCAGCACGCGGTTCGACAGGACGCTGAGAAAATGCCGGTCATGCGAGACGAACAGCATGGTGCCCTCGAAATCCGACAGCGCCGTGATCAGCATCTCCTTGGTGGCGAGGTCGAGATGGTTGGTCGGCTCGTCCAGCACCAGAAAGTTCGGCGGATCGAACAGCATCTTCGCCATCACCAGGCGCGCCTTCTCGCCGCCTGAGAGCACGCGGCAGCGCTTCTCGACGTCGTCGCCGGAGAAGCCGAAGCAGCCGGCGAGCGCGCGCAACGAGCCCTGCCCCGCCGTTGGAAACGCGTATTCGAGTGACTCGAACACCGTCTGCTCGCCGTCGAGCAAATCCATCGCGTGCTGGGCGAAATAACCCATCTTGACGCTGCCGCCGACCGCCACCGTGCCATCGTCCGGCTCGCTCGCACCAGCGACGAGCTTGAGCAGCGTCGATTTGCCGGCGCCGTTGACGCCCATCACGCACCAGCGTTCTCGGCGGCGGATCATGAAATCGAGCCCGTCATAGATCCGCTTGCTGCCGTAGCCCTTGAACACCTTCTTGAGCGCAACGACGTCCTCGCCCGAGCGCGGCGCCGGCGGAAAGTCGAACGCCACCGTCTGGCGGCGGCGCGGCGGCTCCACCCGCTCGATCTTGTCGAGCTTCTTCACCCGGCTCTGGACCTGAGCCGCATGAGATGCGCGCGCCTTGAACCGCTCGATGAACTTGATCTCCTTGGCGAGCATCGCCTGCTGGCGCTCGAACTGCGCCTGCTGCTGCTTCTCGCTCAGCGCCCGCTGCTGCTCGTAGAACTCGTAATTGCCGGCGTAGGTGGTGAGCGAGCCGGAATCGATCTCGACCACTTTCGAAATCACGCGGTTGATGAACTCGCGATCATGCGAGGTCATCAGCAGCGTGCCTTCGTAGTCGTGCAAGAATTTCTCCAGCCAGATCAGGCTTTCGAGATCGAGATGGTTGCTGGGCTCGTCGAGCAGCATGACGTCGGGACGCATCAAGAGGATGCGGGCGAGCGCCACGCGCATCTTCCAGCCGCCGGAGAGCTTGCCGACGTCGCCGTCCATCATCTCCTGGCTGAAGCCGAGGCCGGACAGCGCCTCGCGCGCGCGGCCGTCGAGCGCGTAGCCGTCGAGTTCCTCGAACGCGTGCTGCACCTCGCCGTAACGTGCGATGATCTCGTCCATCTGGTCGGCCTTGTCAGGGTCGGCCATCGCGGTCTCGAGCTCGCGCAGTTCGGCGGCCACCGCACTCACCGGCCCCGCCCCGTCCATGACCTCGGCCACGGCGCTGCGGCCGGCCATCTCGCCGACGTCCTGGTTGAAATAGCCGATGGTGATGCCGCGGTCGGTCGAGACCTGCCCCTCATCGGGCAGTTCCTCGCCGGCGATCATCCGGAATAGCGTGGTCTTGCCGGCGCCGTTCGGGCCGACGAGCCCGATCTTCTCGCCCTTGTTGAGGGCGGCGGACGCTTCGATGAACAGGATCTGGTGGCCGGCTTGCTTGCTGACGTTGTCGAGGCGGATCATGAGGTCTTTTTGGAGGATTGTTGCGTTGCAGCGTCAATAGGCCATGCGGGCCGCCAGGGGAAGCCCGGCCGGACCCGGATCCGCCCTGTCCGCCGCCAAATTCGCGCAATTCGACCCGCAGCTTACGCCTTGTAGACCTCCACGGTCTGCATCATGCCCATCTCCTCATGGTTCATCATGTGGCAGTGGAGCATGTAGACGCCGGTGAAATCGATGAAGCGCGAGCGGAACACGACCTGCCCGCCCTTGCGCTCCACGATCACGGAATCCCGCCATTCCGGCACCGCCAGCGCCTTGCCGTTGGCCGAGATCACCTGGAACGGGTTGGTATGGATGTGGAACACGTGGTCGTCATGCTCGTGCGTGTTGACGATGGTCCACTCCTCGACCGCACCCAGTTTGACCCGCTGATCGATGCGGCCGGGGTCGAACTTCTTGCCGTCGACGAAGAACTCGAATTCCTGCCAATGGCCGGCGGCATCCGCCTCCGGCGCGGTCGCCGACAGCACCACCTTGCGGCGGTTGGTGATCTCGGAGTCCTTGATGGTCGCGAGCGGCGCCGGTGGCAAAGCGCGCGGCAGCTTCATGTCCATTGGCGCGCCTGACACCAGGACCCGCGCCAGCGGTCCCACTGGCGAAGGATGCCCCTGATCGTAGGGCGTGGCGTTGAAGGCGTAGGTGCCGGGGCTTCCTGCCTTCACCAGAATGTCGGCGCGCTGACCGGGCGCGATCAGGACCTGCTTGAGTGGCTGCATGGCGCCGAGCTGGATGCCGTCATAGGCGATCGCTTGCAGATCGTGCTTTTCCAGGTCGAGCAGCATGTCGTCCTGGTACGCGGCATTGAGGATGCGCCAGCGCTGCACCTCGCCGGGTCGCATCTCGATCATTGGCCGGCGCTGGCCGTTGATGGCGAGAAAGCGCGTCGCAGTCTCGGGAAACAGCGTCTCGAAATTCTCGACCATTCCGTTGGCATCGTAGACCACCTGGGTGAGCACCATGAGCCGTTCGCGGGCTGTGGCGATCTCGGGAATTTCGGCGAAATCGCCTTCGATGACAATGGCGCCGACCATGCCGGAGGACATCTGGATGTCGGCGCTGCCGTGGTGATGCGGGTGATACCAGTAGGTGCCCCTGGTGTGATCGGCCGGCAGGGTGATTTCGATGTTGTAGCTGCGGCCCGGCGCCATCGAGCGCATGACGTTGTCGGAAATTCCGCTCGGGCTGGTGTGCGCGCCGTGGAAATGGAAATTGGTGTTGTTGAACTGGTGCGGATGGCTGATGTCGGCCGGCAATCCATCGCGGTTCGGCGGCAGATCGTTGATCATCTTGATGCGCAGGGTATCGCCGGGCTTCATGCGCAAGGTCGGGCCGGGGCTGCCGCCCTCATAGGACCTGACATAGAGCCTGACGCCGCCGATCTGGCGATAGGCATAGCCGACCCGCATGGTCGTGCTCAGCACGCCATTGACGGACCGCCGCACCTCGGGCTCGACCAGCGCTTGGTCCATGGCAGGAACGGGCGTTTCAGCGACCATCCCCATGCTCGGCGACATGTCCGCGGTGTGGGACGTGCCCGCATGGTCGTGCACGGCGTGCTGGGCGTTCGCCGCACCTGCGAACAGCGACAACGCGCCGGCTTTGAGACCGCAATCCAGCAATTGACGGCGCGACAATGTCGTCGTGCCCATCGTGCCGGTGACTGAAGACGCACCGTTCGGATCCTGCTGCATTTGAATTGCGCCCTCTGTTGCCGGACCGTCTTCCGTTCGATTCGACTCTAAAGCAAGCACGAAACCACAATTCGATCTGCGAGCGCACGACATTCAGCGGTTGTAAACCTTCTCACCCGTTCTATCGTCGCATGATGCATCGTGACGGATTCGCGCTGGCGCGCGCCTATGCCCTTCGGACATCGCATGTTGACGGCATCCCGATGTTCTCGAAACTCTGTACAAGGATATGATCATGGGGCCTTCGCGACGCGAGTTCGTGAAGTGGTTGTCGGCGGGAGGCATCTCGGTCAGCCTCTCACATCTTGCATCCGCAGCCGGTGTGCCCTTCGCAGCGCACGAGACGCTGCCTGGACGCGGCAAGTTCAATCCCGCGACAAATGGCGCCGGCCGCGTCGACGGCGTCGCCAAGGTCACCGGTGCGAAGCTCTACGCCTCCGACTTCCGCGCCAATGATCTGCAGGGCTGGCCGCAGGCCACCTCGCACGCCATCCTGGTCCGCGCCAACGACGCCACGCACGTCTACACCGGACTGGACCTCGCCCGCCTCGGCGGCGCGCTCAAGCCGTCGGTGGTGGTGACTGCCGCCGAGCTCGACCGGATCGGGACGCAGGTGCCGGAGTTCTACGCGGGCGACCTGTTCTGTCCGATCGGCAAGACGCCGCTCTACCTCGGCCAGCCGGTCGCGCTTTTGATCTTCGAAAAGTTCGACACCTTCGACCAGGCGCGTCTCGCGCTGCGCGACGGCACGTTCGTCCAGTTCGGCGAGGAGACCGGGCCTGTCGTCGCGCCGGATTACGGGGCTTTCCGCTTCACGCGCGTGGCAGGTCCCTCGCCTGACAAGCCGGATGTCTATTCGCCGCTCCAGGCCGGCTGGGTCTCGCCCAAGAAGGTCCAGAGCGCGGCGCTGCCGGTGTGGTCGCCGCTCGCGAAGGACATGCCGGCGGATTACGCCAAGGCGGCGAAACATGGCGAGCAGATTCGTGCCGAGCTTGCCGCGGATGACGCATCCATGCTGGTGCTCGACCGCGAGTTCGAGACGCAATCGGTCGACCCGATGTTCCTGGAGCCCGAATGCGGGCTCGCCTGGTACGACGGCAAGGGCGGCAATCTCGAACTGCTGCTTGGGGTCCAGTCGCCCTACGAGGCGGCGGAATCGATCGCGCATCTCTTGGCCAAGGCCCGCGCGCCCTACAAGCCGGCGCACATCAACGCGCAATTCGCCCATGTCGGCGGCGGCTTTGGTGGCCGCGATCACACGCCTTTCATTCTCTATGTTGCGCTCGCGGCGATCTGCTTTCCCGGCAAGCCGGTGCGGCTGGCGCATGACCGCTACCAGCAGTTTCAGGCCGGCATCAAGCGCCATTCGATCAAGATGCGCTCGCGCATCGGCATCGATCGCGCAACCGGCAAGATCAAGGGGTTCGCCGCCGATCACGTGCTCGACGGCGGCGGGCTCGCCCATTTCTCGGCCAGCGTCGCCGTCGTCGCGGCCACCGGCGCGATCGGCATCTACGACATTCCGAAGGTCGACGTCAGGACCGTCGCGGTGCACTCGCGCGGCGTGAGCGCGGGCTCGATGCGCGGCTACGGCATCCTGCAAGCCATGACGGCGCTGGAGGTCCTGATCGACGAAGCCGCGTCCGAGCTCAAGCGCGATCCCATCGATTTCCGGCGGCGCAATGCGCTGCCGCAGAACGGTCGGACCATGACGGGCAATCCCTACATCGTCTCGGTGCGGACGCCCGAAATCCTCGACAAGCTCGAGAAGCACCCGATCTGGCAGCAGCGGGCGCAGTTCAAGCAGACCTCGTCGGATCGGCTCGTCGGCACCGGCGTTGCCTGCGTGACGAAAGACTATGGCTCCGGCGCGGACGGCTCGCTCGGCCGTGTCGAGCTTGCCCCCGACGGCAAGATCGTGATCTTTTGCGATCATGTCGAGATGGGCAACGGCATCGGGACGGCGCTGGCCAACCGCGTCGCCGGCCATCTCGGCGCCATCGCCGACGAGGTCTCGGTCGCCCGCGTCGACAGCTATGACGTGCTCGGGCTGGTCACGTCGGGCGATCCCTCCACCATGGACCAGAAGACGCAGGATGCCGCGGAGAAAAACCCGCGCTGGGTGCCTGCGATCAGCTCGCCGACGAGTTCCTCGATCGGCGCCCATGCCGGCACGCATTCCGCCGCGGAGGCCGCCCGGGTCATTTTCCGCTTCGGCCTGTGGCCCGCGGCGCTCGAGCTGTGGCGCATCGCAAAGGCCGATCCGCGCGCGGGACAATGGGCCACCGCAAGCTGGCAGAACGGCCAGCTCACCATGCCCGGCCTCGAACCGCTCGGCCTCCCTGCGCTCGCGGCAACGGCTCACGCGCGCGGCTTCGTCACCGGTGCGGTTGCGCACAGCTTCTCGCGCTGGGCGTGGTCGCGGGCCCGCTTTCCGCTCTCCGGCGAGCAGTACCGCGCCGATATCGACGCACTGGCGATCCGCAAAGGCAACGGCAAGTTCGAGCGGATCAACCGCACCAGGGTCAAGTTTCCGCCGACCGACAACAACCGGATCGGCACCGCCTACACCTCGATGTGCGGCACGGTCGTTCGCATCGAGATCGAGCGCGCAACCGGCGCGCTTCGCATCGCCAAGGCCTATAGCGTGCTCGAATGCGGCACCGCGCTGGTGCCCGAGGTGGTGATGGGCCAGGCCCAGGGCGGCTTCGCCATGGGCGTCGGCTACGCGTTGCTCGAAACCCTGCCCCCGTTCGAGGGCGGGCCGGGCAACGGCGAATGGAATCTCGGGCGCTATCTGGTCGCACGCGGCTCCGACCTGCCGCTCCGCGATCTCGAGATCGAGATGCTGAAGCCGCTAGTACCAGACGAAGCGCCGAAGGGCATGGCGGAGGTCGTGATGATCCCGATCGTGCCGGCGCTGATCAACGCCATCCACGACGCCACCGGCCATCGCTTCCGCGCGCTGCCGGTCACCGCAAGCCTATTGAAGGGAGTGCTCGCGTGACGACCCTCAGCCTCACCATCAACGGCCAGAAGCACGGTCCGATGGACGTCCGCGACGACCTCTCGATGAATGATTTTCTGCGCGAGATGCTCGGCATGACCGGCACCAAGTTCGGCTGCGGCGCCGCGCAATGCCTGAGCTGCGCCGTCATCGTCGACGCGCCCGACGGCACCAGCACCACCAGCCCGACCTGCGTCGCGCCCGCCGTGAATTTCGACGGAACGTCGATCCGCACCGTCGAGGGGCACGCGAAGGACGGCGAGCTCTCGACCCTGCAAAAGGCCTTCATCGCGCATTTCGCCTTTCAGTGCGGCTATTGCACCGCCGGCTTCCTCAATGAGGGCCAGGTCTTGCTGGAGCGCCTCTCGCGGACACCGGTCGCGCGGGAAGCATTGGAGCAGACCATCGCGGATGCGCTCGACGGTCATCTCTGTCGCTGCACCGGCTACGTCAAATATCACGAGGCGGTGCGCGACGTGATCCTGGCCGATTCGAAGCGCTACCTCATGGCCACGAAGTGACACGCATCATGATCTCCGACGTGCGGTTCAAGATGATCGCCGTGGTCGCCGCCCTCGCCGGCAGTCTCGGTGCGGGCTACGCGGGCTCGGAGACGGCAAGCCATGCCCTCGCCTCGCCCGAGAGCTTTGCCTCGATCGGAGACACAGAGAAGCGTTCGGTTGCAATCTTCAGCGAGCTCGGCAAGGTGCTGACAAATCCGCGCTGCACCAATTGCCATCCGGCCGGCGACAGGCCGCACCAGGGCGACAATGCCCGCCTGCATCAGCCGCCGGTCACGCGCGGCGCTGACGGCCACGGCCTTGAGGCGATGCGCTGCAACAGCTGCCATCAGAAGGCCAATTTCGAGCCCGGCCGCATGCCCGGCCATCCCGATTGGCATCTCGCCCCGCGCGAGATGGCCTGGGAGGGCAAGACCGTCGGCGAGATCTGCGAACAGATCAGGGATCCCGCCCGCAATGGCGGGCGCAAGGTGGAAGTCCTGATCGACCATATCGGCAAGGACACCCTCGTCGGCTGGGCCTGGAAGCCCGGCTTCGGCCGCTCGCCCGTGCCGGGCACGCAAGCGCAGGCCGGCGCGCTGGTCGAGGCGTGGGTGAAGACCGGAGCGGCTTGCCCGGCGCCGTGACGACGTCGACTGCACCACCGCCACCCGAGGAGTTCACGACGCGTACGGCTCGTGTGGCTAGGCGAACCGCGCCGAAACGGTCCCGAGCCCGGCGATGTTGGCCTCGAATGCGTCGCCCGGATTCACGGGCACCATCGGCCCCAGCGCTCCGGAGAGAACGACGTCGCCGGCGCGCAGCGGTCGCTTGCGACGGGCCAGTTCGCCGGCGAGCCAGGCCATCGCGTTGAGCGGATTGCCGAGGCAGGCGGCGCCCGTCCCCTTCGAGACCACCTCGTCCTTCCTCGTCATCTGCATCTGGAGCGAGCGGAGATCCAAGCCATCCAGCCGTCTGACGGGTCCTCCAAGAACGAAGAGCCCCGACGAGGCGTTGTCGGCGATGGTATCGACGATCCCAATATCCCAATTGGTGATACGGCTGCCGACGATCTCGAGGGCGGGCATCGCATAGGCCACTGCCCGCACAACGTCGGCCACGGTCGGCGTTTCGACCTCGATATCGCGGTCGAGTAGGAAGGCTACCTCCGCCTCGATCTTCGGCTGCAGGACGCGTCCCACCACGACAGGTTCGTCTTCTCCCACGATCATGTCGGCGAAAAGTACGCCGAAGTCGGGACGATCGACGCCGAGCTGCTTCTGGACCGCACGGGAGGTCAATCCGATCTTGCTTCCGACGACGCGCCGCCCCTCGTTTTCCCAGTGCGCAGTGTTCTCCTGCTGGATGGCGTAGGCTGCATCGACATCGAGCTCTGCCACTTGCGTCCGGATGGGCGCGATCGGGGTGCCGGCGTAAGCCGCGCGGATCTCGGCGGCGAGCCCGCCGTGCTTGGTTTGCTGGTTCATCTGAACGATCCTTACTTGCCGGTCCGGAGGAATTCGATGTGGAGGCGGTTGAACTGCTCCGCGTCCTCGAACTGAGGCCAGTGGCCGCAGCGGTTCATGACGACGAATTTCGAACCCGGAATCATGTCCGCGATCTGCTTGCCTTCCTCGGGCGTGGCGGTCGGATCATGCGAGGTCCACACGACCATGGTCGGAGCCTTGATCGATCGGTACTGGTCGGCGGTGATCATGTTCGGTCGACGGATTTCCATGTCCTGCAGACACATGATCCGCTTCATCGTGTCGGCGAATCCCGGCTGCGCGTAGATCGCACGACGGGTCTCGATCAGGTCGTCCGAGACCATGCTCTTGTCGCACATCAGGAATTCAAGGCGCGTCTTGATCCGCTCCCATGAGGGATCGGAAGCAGCCTCGTTCGACAGCTTCTTCAGTCGTTCCATCACCTGCGGGTGCGCGGTCCAACCGCCGGCGGTGTTGAGGACCAGTTTTTCCACCACGGCGGGATGATGTACGGCGAGATAGGTCGCGACCCATCCACCCAGCGATTCACCGCTGATCATCGCCTTGTCCCTGCCGAGGATCTTGAGGACGGCGAGCGCGTGGTCGGCGTAGTCCTTGACCTGGTAGTGGATCGCGGGCTTGTCGGTCCAACCGTGTCCCAGCATGTCGATGGCAACGAACCAGAAGCTATCGGCATGAGGGCCGAAATTCCTCGAATATGCCTCTGCATGGCCCCCGACACCGTGCAGCGCCAGGACGAGCGGCTTGGACGGGTCGCCCGACTCGATGCAGCGGGTCCGGATTCCGCCGGCGTCGATGTAGTGCTGCTTGAAGGAAGCGCCCCGCAGGTCGGCCCAGACGCTGGAGAAGTTCGCTGGTCTTGTGTCGCTCATGACTCGATCTCGTTGGTTTGTGTGTCAGGCGAAGAGCGGGGTGCCGCTGGGCCTCGATGGCGGCTGCGGCTTCTCGCGCGGGATCGCCGAAAGGTCCGAAACATCGAGGACCCTCCGTATCGCAGCGCTCAGCCGGTCCACGGCTTCTCCAGTGTCCGAAGTCCCCTCCATGTCGCGCCAGGCGACCACACCATCGGGGCGAACAAGAAGAACTCCAGCTTCGTCGATCTCGCGAATGCGCTGCCACTCGCAATAGAGGTCCTGCGCTTCGGGCGAGCCCGTCACGACGACCCGGAGAAACGGGAGGTCAAGGCGCAGTGCCGCTTCCTTCCACGCGACGCCGGCGAGGCCCGTCACGACGGCAAAGAGGCCCTTACCCGTCACGTCGAGGGTCGACACCCGCAAGCCGTCGCGATCGACGAGCCACGCATGCGGGATCTTGGCACCCGGGCGCGACGTGGGCTGATTGTAGAGGCCGCGATCTCGCCGCCATTGCTCGGGCTCGCCACCGACGTCGGGAATCACGGCCGAGGATTCGTATCGCTGGTTCATCTCGGTACCCTGGGCATTGAATTCCGTCTGCTTGAGATCAAGCGCGGCCTGCGCCGCCTTCCGGGCCGCGACGCCATCTGGGCCCGGATCGCGAAAACGCGCGATGCCGGCGGCGACCGGATTCTCGGCGCCGGGCACGCGGAAGCATGCGTTCAGCGGGGCATAGTCGAGCCGGGACTGGTTGGCGCGCAGCACGATCTGCTTTCCAACCGGCGCCCGCTCCTGTGAGTAGCTTTCCAGAAGCTTCGGACCGGCCCAACCCTTCACGGCGTACGCGAGCTTCCAACCGAGGTTGTGACTGTCCTGTACGCATGTGTTGTTGCCGAGCCCGCTCGACGGCGGATGCCGGTGGACCGCGTCGCCGCCGCAGAACACCCTACCCTTCGAATACTGGGTCACGTAGGCCTGGTTGACGTACCAGATCGAGGTTCTCACGATGTCGATGTCGACCGAAGGGTCGCCGATCAGCACCTTGATCTTCGGAATGATCGCTTCCGGTGCGAGGTCCGGCTCGCCCTTGCTGATATCGAAGCCCCAACCGGCGATCCACTGCGTCCACGGATGCACGGCCCGCAGCAGCCCCATGCCAATCTCCCCGAAGCTCGCGTCCGGAGTGACGATCCAGTTCAGGATGCTCGGCCGATGTTTGCTGTACCTGGACAGATCTGCGTTGAAGATGGTGTAGACGGTGCCGGCGCGCGCCATCTGGCCTTCGATCGGAAGCCCGAGATGGTCCACCACCATGGATCGAGCGCCGTCCGCGCCGACCATGTAGCGTGCGCGAATGGTGTACTCACGCCTATCCAGGCGATCTCGCAGCGTCGCCGTTACGCCGTCCGCATCCTGCTCATGACGGATATACTCGGTGTTGAATGCGAAGGTCGCACCCTTCTCGGCCGCCTTCTGGAACAGGATGGGCTCGAGCAGCGGTTGAATGATATCGACCATTCCGCACGGACTGGCACGCAGGTAATCGCCGCGGCGATCGTCGCCGGTTCCCCACGTCCGCATCCGGATCAACTCGGAGCCGGCCAGGCTGGTCGTGAAGGTCGTGTCGCCCATCAGTTCCCAGGGGCTCGCGTACCTGGCCACGTCGTCCGCGATCCCGAGATCGCGGAAGACCTCGTTGGCCCGCTGGTTCGTGATGTGGGCTCGCGGACTGTCGGCCATCCAGTTGCCGCGTGACACGATGTGACTGCGAACGCCGCAGTTCGCGAGCGCCAGAGCGGTCGTCGAGCCCGTTGGCCCGGCGCCGATGATGAGCACGTCTGTTTCGTATGCCATTTGCCTGCTCCGCGATGCTTCCGCATTCGCGCGGTGTTTTCGTGATCAGTGAGCGCCGTCAGCCTGTTTGGCCGCCATCATCGCCATGCCGGCGATCCAGCCCGGAATGGCTTCGTAGAATTCCTGCTCCATCTTGAAGCGGCCGCCGGTCGAGAAGGCGCCGAAGGCGGCGACCCATGCGAGCACCTCGTTGGCACCGCGTCCCGCAACTTCGCGGACCTTGTCGGTGTCGAGCGCGTCGGCACGCCAGATCTGGCCGCTACGCAGGATCTCCATGAACTGCGCATCCCAATCCGGATTGAGCGGCTGGCACGGCCCCTCTCCCGCTTCTGCGAGAACGCCCGCCTCGAGCACCCGCTTCTCGCGGGCTTCCTTGGCTTCCGCGGTCGGATTTCGCCCATTAATCAGCCGCTCCCGAATCTCCGGTGGCGCGTCCTTGATCGATGGCAGTGGCGGATCGTGCGAGAGGCCCCCCGACGCGGCAAACAAGACTCGCTTGCCGGAATGCGCAGCGAACCGCCCTACCGATTCACCGATTTGCCGGGCACGGCGGTAGGTCGGAACGGGCGGCGCAGCGGCGTTGACGAAGATCGGCAGGATCGGGATCGACTTGAAGTCACCGAGCATCGCCTCCCACAGTTGAACGAAGCCGTGATCGACCGGCATGCGATAAGATACGGCCACGTCAAAGTCCTCGGCCCTCACGTGGTCGATGAGCTCGAGCGCCGTCTTCTCCGGAACATCCAGCGGTCCCGTCCCGCCTCCCCAGTCGCCCAGCGAGACTGCGCCGGCCCCGACGCAGAACGAGGGCATCAGGTCGTAGAAGAAGCCGTTGAAGTGATCGGGAGCGAACTGGATGATGTAGTCGGGTGCGAACTCCTTCACGAAGGTCCCGAGCCGTCCAAACGCGGTTCGGACGCGTTGCTCGGTTTCGTTGCTGGCCGGTCCCTTGTACATCAGAGGCGTGTGAGAAGCGCAGACGATGGCGACTGACATGTTCGGATTCCTCGCGCCGAGTTGGATGGTCGATCGATGGCTGGCGGCTACTTCTTCACCAGCGGGCACGGACTTTCGGATAGCGGGCGGTTGACGGACTCGCCGGGCAGCGTCTGAATGACGTTGTAGAGATCCCAGGCACCCTTGTTTTCGCCAGGCTTCTTGACCCGGAGCAGGTACATGTCGTGGATCATCTTGCGGTCGGCACGGATGTAGTTGTCGGCCGCGAAGAAGTCGTGCACGTGTTCCTTCTCCATCTGCTTCATGACCGTCGGGGCGTCGTCGGTACCGGTGGCCTTGACGGCCTTCAGGTAGTGCGCGACCGAGGAGTAGACGCCCGCATGGAATCCGGTCGGCATTATCTTGGCTTTGGCGAAGAAGCGTTCGGCCCAAGCGCGCGTTTCGGGCGTCCGGTCCCAGTAGAACGGCGACACTTCGTAGGCATCGTGCGCAATCTTCTGACCTACCGCGTAGACGTCCGTCAGCACCGATTGAAGCGGAACGATCTTGGCCGTTGAGCTCAGACCGAATTCGTCCGCCTGCTTCAGCGCGGTCACCGTATCGCCGCTCGACGCCGCGATCGCGATCACGTTGGCGCCGGCATTGGACGCGGTGAGTAGGAACGAAGCGAAGTCGGACGTATTCGGCGGGAACACGGAATTGCCGACCACCTGCCCGCCATTGAGCTTGACTTGCTCAGACGTATCGCGCGTCAGGGCATTGCCGTACGCCTGATCGACTGTGAGGAAGTACCATTTCGTTCCGCCGGCCTCGACCACGGACTTGGCGGCGCCTTTCGCGAGATTGTAGGTGTCGACCGTCCACTGGACCGTTAGCGGCGAGCAGGCCTTGCCGTTGAAGTCCGAGGAGGTCGAACCGGACAACAGCATGATTTTGCTCTTCTGCGCCGCCATGTTCTGCACGGCGAAGCCGATCGGGGATCCCTGCATGTCGGCGATCGCGTCCACGCCTTCGACGTCGAACCAGCGTGCGGCGATCTGCGATCCGACGTCCGGCTTGCCCTGATGGTCGGCCGAGATCACCTCGACGTTGAGGCCGGCGCCGAAGTCCTCGGCGGCCATTTCAGCCGCGATCACCGAACCCTTGCCGTTCGCCATGGCCGTGGGGCCGGCGATGTCGGTCAGGACACCGACCTTGACCTTGCCACCGCTGAGATTCGGGGGGCCGCCGGCGGTCTGCGCCGCGACCGGCGCCGCGAGAGCCAAGCACACGGCCGCAGACAAATAAAAGCTTGAATGAACCATCGTTTCCTCCCGTCGCCGCCCTTTTGGGCGTGCCGGGATGGATTGCCGCCGATTGAACTAGGATTCCATCTGAGTCTATGAAATGTTCGCAGTGCGAACACGTCTGGAGGGATCATGCACCGCAGCGTAAGGGCACTTTCCCGTGGCTTGGCGCTGATCAACGAGCTCAATGCAAGCGGCCCATCCAACGTCGTACAACTCGCAAAGCGGACAGGACTCAACCGTACCACCTGCTATCGTCTGCTCGATACGCTGCGCGAAGATGGCTACGTGACCTTTGACGAGACGAATGCCTTGTTCGGCTTGACGTCCCAAGTACGCACCTTGAGCGAAGGCGTGTCTTCACGGGATCTATCGAGCCAGGCGGCACTGCCCGCGATGTTCGGCCTACTGGATGGCGTCTCCTGGCCAAGCGACTTCGGAGTGTTCGAACTCGGGTCGGTACTTATTCGGGAAAGCACACATCCCTTCAGTCCGTTCTCCGTTCATCGGTCCATGGTCGGACGGAGGAGATCCTTGGTGCGCAGCGCGCTTGGGAAAGCCATCTTGGCTGCCTCCGCGCCTGCTCTGCGACGAGAGATGCTGGACCTCACCGCATCACTCGTCGAGGAGGACGCGGCTTTGGCGAAAGACCGTCGTTTCATCGAGGACATTCTCTCACAGACGAAAAAGGACGGTTACGCCTCGTCCGTCGGTGGATCGGAGGCGGGCATCAGCGCGATCGCGCTGGCCATTCCGGGGGGCGGCCCCGTCCTCGGCAGCCTGAATCTGATTTTCTTCTCGTCGTCGATGACGCCGGAGGTGGCCGCCAAAAAGTATCTGCCCAACATGCGGGCGGCGGTGAAGGAAATCGAGCGGCGGTGGTCCGCGGCAAACAAGGCGCGCGGAAAAGTCTCTTGACGCAGCCGCCTACGTGTTGCGCGCGAATGAAAAGGTGAGCCCTTGTCCCAAACGCCACTTCGAGGAGTGGCGAAGGATCTGCGGCCGGCGAGCGTCAAAACCACAGGAACCAATGTTCATGGCCGTGTTGCGCGCGTGAAAAGCAGATACTTGCAAGCTTATGTGTACCCGCACCTTCACGCCCGCCGCATCAGCTTGAGCGAGGCCGCCAGCCGCAGGCTGCGCTTGCCGGCAAGCGCGATGCCTTCGAGTTCGCCGCTGTCTTCCGTGCAGGTGCCGGAGAAGCCGATCCCGACCTCGTAGCCGCCGAACGAGGGGTTCTCGCCTTTCGGCGACGTTTGCGCCGGGTTCAGCATCTCAACTTTCCACGGCAATCCGCCGAGGAGTATATTGCGGTGACAGTGCACTTTGGTTCAGTCAGCACTTCGAGCGCACGAGTGTGGCTGGGATCATTGAGTGCACTGTCACCGCACAGCAGGAACTTTCCGTCACGGATGCGCCACTCTTCCTAGCCGCACTCGCCCGAGCCTATGCCAGCCTGCCAACAGCCCCGCTTGCGGGGAAGTCCTTTTGGTAGGCCACGAACGTATCGGACGGGAACAACCAGGACGTATCGTCGTAGTTGACCCACGCCCCGCTACTGTAACGACCGCGCCCGTTCCACGCGACTTGAGCCTTGCGATTGGCGTAGTTCCGGTCCCCCTTCGGAAGCACGTTGCCGTTGGAAACGAACTTGCCGCCGGTGTCGTACGAGCCCTGGATCGCCACGATCTCGTGCACCAGCTGCCACAGCACCCACACCCGAACCATTCCGTCCGCTGGCGGACTGATCTGGACCGTTTCTGTGTACGAGCTTTCGTCGCTAGTCGTCACGGATTTCGAGAACGTCGCTGACACCTCGGCGCTCAGTGCGCCGTACGAGATGCCCAGCGATGCGGTAATCGACTGTGAGACTGTCGAGGATACCCCCTGAGTCTTCGTGACACTGATCGTCAGGGTGTTGCCCACTGGAATCCGATGGTACGACTTCCCAACGGGGCGCCAGAACTGCCGCAAGACCAGCTGGTAGACCGGCGGCCCCTTGCCGTCCCAGTAGTTCTCGATGATCGCGGTGGTGTTTGACAGATTCTCGTTCGGCTCGTCGCAGACATAGGCGCTCTTGCTCGAATTGTCGGAATTGGCCCACATGACCAAGGGCCGATCCACGCTTTGAAGCTGGACATAGGCTGACCTGTCCGGCGGCTGACTGTTCGCGTTCGCGAGTTCGGGGACGAGCGGGAAATCTGTGTTCGTATCAGGCATTTTGAAGGACTCCGTAATGGCACGCCTCATGAAAGACAATTTTAAGTAGTATTTTGTATTATCGGAAACAACACACGCACTCATTGAGATCGCTGCCGGCCTATCGCTGCAAACTGCGACGCCGCACGGGCTCGGCCGCGCCCCAGCTAAACTTCCTTGGGGCGGCCGGTGCCCGAGCAATCGCCAGAAACCTAGCGGCTTCTACTCAGGATTGAATGGAAAACATTGCGCCTATCGCTTCGCCCCTTTTATATTTTCCTCACGTCAGGATCAGGGGGCGGCTTTGGAGCAGGACGAACTTGAGCGCTTGGTTGGCGGCCGGTTGCGATTGACGCTTGATGAGATCGTGCAGCATTCTCGCCTGCCTGAGGCGCGGCACGCTTATCTGGCAAGCTTCGTGAAGGTGTACGAGGGCGAACCATTTCTGGTTCGGCTTCTCCTGGAGGCGGGGCGGTTCTTTGTCTTCCACTGTGCGGCAGTCCTCGAAGCCGCCCATGACCCTTCCCGACACGAGACCTGGTTCACCGTCAGCGCCCTCAAACAGCAACTTGCCTTGTTCGGATACGCGAGCGACCGGCAGGTGGATCATTTGATCGCGCGGTTGCGGGAGGTCGGGTTTCTCGAATTGCGCAGAGCCCCCGACGACGGCCGGGTCCGATTGCTGGCAACCACGGACAGGCTGCGCGCGCATCACATCGAATGGCTGGTGGCTCACTATGTGCCCCTTGCCACGCTGTATCCCGGTCACGATTACGGCCCGATATTTTCGCGCGATCGGGACTTTTACGTCCTCAACTGCAGCAAATCTCCGCCCTTCAATCCTGCAGCGGCTCGCCTCATGATGACGCTGCCGGACACGATGCTGCTCTTCAGCCATGCCGCCGGGCCGCTCATCCAGAATGCGGTGCTCAAGGCTGCAATGGATGCCGGCGACCCGAGCGCGGTCGTGCCCTATATCGAGGCCACCAGCCGTTTTGGCGTCTCCCGAACCCATGTCCGCAACTTGATGATCTCCGCTGAATCAGCCGGGCTCGTCAGGATCATCGGACGCGGGGGACGCAACATCGAGATTCTTCCGCGTTTCTGGGCAAGCTATGACCGTGGCCTCGCAGTGGGGATGTACCTCACCGATGCGGTCAATCTGGTCACGACGCGTGAGTGGCTCGAGAGATCCAGCCAAAACATGCAACCCTCTGCATTGGAGAACCAGGACTAGCACGCGACGAGATGATCGGTAGCCTACGCCCTTCGCATCAGCTTGAGCGATGCTGCCAGCCGCAAGCTACGCTTGCCAGCGAGCGCAATGCCTTCGAGCTCGCCGCTGTCTTCTGTGCAGGTGCCGGAGAAGCCGATCCCGACCTCGTAGCCGCCGAACACGGGGTTTTCGCCTTTCGCTGGCGTGTGCTCCTGGTTGAGCATCTCGCCCTTCCAGCGGCCGTCAGCTGAGGAATAGGAGCCGAGGTAGTAGAAGAAAGCATCGCCGCCGAGGATGCGGCCGTCCATCAGCAGCATGACGCCGGAGAGTCCGGCATCAACGCCGTCGAGTGCGCGCAGATGAATTGCATAGAGCCCGTTCACGACCCCGCCCGGACCGATCGTCCCCTGCGGCGGCAGCCCATCGTCATCGAGCCGCGTGAGATTGGCCCAGAAACCGGCGCCCGGCATCGTGTCCGCGCTGCCCGCGAGGTGGATCTGGTTGCCGACGAGCCGCCCTCGCGCGCCGATCGAGGCGACGTCAGCCCCCATCAGCGGCTTGTAGTTGGGATCGTCGTTGTGCCGTTCGGTGATGACTTCGGCGATGATCTCGCCGTCGCGCTCGACATAGCTTCCGAGATGCGCGAAGGCCGAATTGCCGCCCAGCAGCTTGCCGTCATGCATGCACATGATGCTGCGGCCGAAGGCATCGTTGACGCCGTATTCAACCTTGTAGAGCCCATCCAGCAACGCAATTGACCCGCAATATCAGAAGGAAAGCACGCGCTACCTAGCACCGCCGTCGCACCAAGACCATCGGGCTTTTTCGCGCAGGGCCATTCGCGAAGCCACACCCCTGCCATGATGCCATCATGCGCCTGTTTTGCCCGACGGCGCAACCGAATTCGGCAATTCCGTAGATGGTGATTTCACACCATTTGCGAGAGCTGAGATTTCAAGCACTTGGCTACTGTGCATGGGGTTGTTTTTCGCGTTTTTTGTTCGGGCGGTCGCGACGGCCTTCCTCAGGCGCTAGTGACGCTTGAAATACTGCACCTCGCGCTCATGCTTCTCGGCCGCCGCGCGGCTCCTGAAAGTGCCGAGGTTGCGGCGCTTGCCGGTCTTGGGATTCACCTTGCGCGAATAGAGCCGATATTCGCCGGATGCGAGCTTGCGGATCATGGTTACGCCTCCTGCTGTCGAGGATTCAACGGACCGTGTCCGAGCTGGTTCCTGACGCATTCGACCCCGTCGACACAAGCACGACGCCCGCAACAATTTCGCCTACTACTACAAGTGAGCGACAGCATGATCCGGAAAAGTGCGCAGCGGTTGTCCGAAAAGGTCATGCTCACACATGAATCCAAAGCGCGTTCATCGCGCTTTAGAAGCACAGCGTGGTGACGAGCTTGCCCTGCTTGTCCTTGATCGCATAGGGACAGCGCAGCCGCTCCAGCGCCTGCTTGGCATCCGCGTCGCCGAGCGCCGCAGCGCGCTCGTAATAGGATTTCGCGGCGTCCTTGTCCTTTGGTCCGCCGCGGCCTTCCTGCGCGAAGGCGCCCATCCGCTCCAGCGCGCCGGGATGGTTTTGCGCGGCAGCCTTCTCGAACAGCGCACGCGCCGCGGCGTCGTCCTTCGCACCACCCGTACCTTCGGAGAGCATCATGCCGAGCTGGTATTGCGCCTCGGCATTGGTCTCGGCGGCCTTGCCGAGCAATGCGCGCGCCTGTGCGGGATCGGCCGGCGCGGCACCGCCGCTGCCGCCGAGCGCGGCGAGATTGCTGATGCCGCGGGGATTGCCGGCCTGCGCCGCTTTCTCGAACAATTTGCGCGCCTGCGCTTCATCCCTGGCGACACCGGAGCCGGTGCCGTAGGCGACACCGAGCTCGACCATTGCCGCACTCGATCCCTTGTCCGCGGCCTTGCGCCAGGCGGCCATCGCGTCCGCCGTCTGCCGGTTGGCGGCATAGGCGCGGCCGAGCGCGAACATCGCGCGCCGCGATGAGGGTGCGGCCTGCTTGCAGAATTTGATGGCGGTCGCAACGTCGGAGGCCGCAATCTCCGTCACGCCCTTCATATCGGCCGGCTTGTCGGGATCGCTGGGGTCCGCGGCGACGCGGTCGCACAGGACGAGATCGGCCGATTGCGCATGCGCCGACAACGGCGCCGCAAGCGTGAGAAGGATGGCAACGAGGAAAGTCCGCATGGACGCCAAGTTGCGTCGTCGCCCCGGCAAATTCAAGGCTCGAGTCCCGATTGGCGCAGCACGGGGACGACCTCGGGTGATGCCAGATAGCGCAGCAGCCGATCCGCGGCGTCGGCATGCTCGGCGTTTGTCATCCGGCCGGCGGAGAACACGGCCGGCGTTTGCAGATCATGCGGAATCGGTCCGATCACCTCGATGCCTTCGACCTGCTTCAGTTCGCTGATCTGCTGCACGGCGAGCTCAGCCTCGCCGCTCACGAGCCGCTCCGCGGTAAAGCCCTGCTCGACGATGGTGGCTTTGGCGTTGATCTCTGCCGCGATGCCCATCTGCGCGATCAACCGGGCGAAATAGACGCCGCTCGCACCCAGCCGCGAATAGGCCACGGACCGCGCCGCGAGCAGCGTGCTGCGCAGCGCGGATGCGGTGGCGATGTCGGGATGTGCTTGCCCTGCCCGCACCGCGATGCCGACGAAGGAGCGCGCCAGATCGGCTGCGTTCCCTGCGACGACGCGACCCTCGTCGATCATCTCGTCGAGCCCTTCGCGGGTGAGGATGACGAGATCGGCGGACTCGCCGTCGCGCAACCGCTTGAGCAGCGCCAGCGTCGGCGCGAAATCGGCGTCGATGTGGACGCCGGTTGCGGTCTCGTACGCGGAGGACAGGCTGCGCATCGCGCCCATCAGGCCGAGCGTCGAAAGCATGCGAATTTTTTCCATCAGCGATTCCTGTGGCGATCAGGCGCGGTGCATCAGCTTGAGCGCGGCGGTCAGGCGCAGGCTACGCTTGCCAGCGAGCGCCGTTGCCTCCAGCACCGCCTGCTCGGCATCATAAGTGCCGGAGAAGCCGATGCCGACCTCGTGGCCGCCGAAGATCGGATCGTCCTTGGCCGGCGTGTGCTCCTGATTCAGGATCTGGCCCTTCCAGCGCCCGTTGGCGGCGGTGTAGCTGCCGAGATAATAGAACGATGCATCGCCGCCGAGGATGCGGCCCTTGTTGAGCAGCATCACGCCGGTGAGACCGCCGTCGACACCATCGAGCATGCGCAGATGCACCGAGTAGAGCCCGTCGGCGATGCCGGCCTCGCCGACGCCGCCGGCGATCGGCATCTCGTCTTCGGTGATGGGTGTCATCAACGACTGAAAGGGTACGCCGGGCAGCTCCTTGAGCTCGCCCTTGAAGCGATAGAGATCGCCGTCGGCCCAGCCCTTGGCGAGCAAGGTCGCGTCGTCCGTACCCGCCATGGCGCGATAGTTCGGATCGGGATTGTGGCGGACAGTGTTGATCACGATGTCGACGCCGCCTTCGGTCTTCGCGTAGGTGCCGATATGGGCGAAGGCCGAATTGCCGCCGAGCATCTTGCCGTTGCCGGCATGCATCACGCTCCGGCCGACGGCGTCGCCGAGCTGAAATCTCACCTTGTAGAAGCCTTCAAACACCAGCCGTCCCCGGCCCTGCGCGCACCCAGGCGCACTCTATCCCGCTTTCGGCGGCGATGGACAAGTTTCCCGCCATGAGGTCCGAGGCGGCTCCGCAAACGGCTGTCATCAGAACGAAAAATCCGCCGAAGCCTTTCGGCTTCGGCGGATCGAAGTCCAACCCGGGCCAGCCCCCCAGCCCGGGCCGGGAGGATCTTAGGCGGCGGCCTTCTTGTCGGCCGGCACGGAGGCGATCGTCTTCAGGATCTGCGAAGCGATCTGGTATGGGTCGCCCTGCGAATTCGGACGACGGTCTTCCAGATAGCCCTTGTAACCGTTGTTGACGAAGGAGTGCGGCACGCGGATCGAAGCACCGCGATCGGCAATGCCGTAGCTGAACTTATTCCAGGGCGCGGTCTCGTGCTTGCCGGTCAGACGCTTGTCGTTGTCCGGGCCGTAGACGGCGATGTGGTCCATCAGGTTCTTGTCGAAGGCCGCCATCAGCGCCTCGAAGTACTCCTTGCCGCCGACCGTACGCATGTACTCGGTCGAGAAGTTGGCGTGCATGCCGGAGCCGTTCCAGTCGGTGTCGCCGAGCGGCTTGCAGTGGAACTCGATGTCGATGCCGTACTTCTCGGTCAGGCGCAGCATCAGGTAGCGGGCCATCCACATTTCGTCAGCGGCCTTCTTGGAGCCTTTGCCGAAGATCTGGAATTCCCACTGGCCCTTCGCGACTTCCGCGTTGATGCCTTCATGGTTGATGCCGGCGGCCAGGCAGAGGTCGAGATGCTCTTCGACGATCTTGCGGGCGACGTCGCCGACGTTCGAGAAGCCGACGCCGGTGTAGTACGGACCCTGGGGCGCCGGATAGCCGGAGGCCGGGAAGCCGAGCGGACGGCCGTCCTTGTAGAAGAAGTATTCCTGCTCGAAGCCGAACCAGGCGCCGGCATCGTCGAGGATGGTGGCGCGCTTGTTGGTCGAGTGCGGGGTCTTGCCGTCGGGCATCATGACTTCGCACATCACGAGCACGCCGTTGGTGCGGGCGCCATCCGGGAACACCGCGACCGGCTTCAGCACGCAATCGGAGCTGTGGCCTTCAGCCTGCTGGGTGGAGGAGCCATCGAAGCCCCAGAGCGGAAGCTGCTCGAGCGTCGGGAACGACGCGAATTCCTTGATCTGAGTTTTGCCGCGCAAGTTCGGAGTCGGCGTATATCCGTCGAGCCAGATGTACTCGAGCTTATACTTGGTCATTGAGCCTCTCTGTAGATGATGCGAAAGGTGGGGGCCGCAGGCCCCCGCACGATTGTTTACCCGGCCAACATCGGCCGACCCTTTCCAAGCATTTAACGTGCCAAAAGGCCGCAGCGCGGGAGGTTTTCCACCGCGGCCGGCCTCCTCTCCCGCCCGTCGGATCGTCGACTGCGCCGTGCGTCATAGCGGCGCACCTTTGCGTGAAGCTGCACCGCAAAAATCCCGCGGAAAACGCCCGATTCTGGAGCAGGCAGGCCGGTGCCTGAGGTTGCCGACTAAACGCGCATCAACGTCCGGCAATATTCGCCAAGTCTGCGCCCGTCGCCCGCAACCTTCGCAATGGCCCACGCGTTAGCCACCCGACCGCTGCCTTAGAGGAAGCAGAATGCACCCTGCCTACAAAATAGGCCAAGGCTGATTTCCTTTTCAGCACTTTGCATTTCGGAATGCGCGGCCGATATGGGGATTCCAGTAACCACAAGCCAACGAGTCGGGCGCACCATGGAGGCCAGCGCTGCGATCTCGGGAGATACCGCAATGATGAACAATGGACTGAGTCACGGATCTGCACAGATCTACCAATTCCCTGTCGGGGGCCGCTCCGCTCTCGGGGGGCGCCGCAACGGTGAGACCCGCCTTCCCGCCAACCACGCCTCGCTCCCCGTGAACGAGACGATTTGCAGCGGCAGCTGGTACCATCAGGAAGCAATCGATGAAGCCAAGCCGAAATGGGATCGCTGATGCCTGCGTTCGGTTCGATACCGCCGCGCCCTCTCAAGCGTCCGGCGTCAGTTTGAAAAAGGGTCGAAACAACGAAGTTTCGGCCCTTTTTGATTTTTGTGGAATGCCGCCGTTCAGATCCCCGCGCAGGCCGTGACCGGCCGCTTCAGATGCTTGACCGTGGTGCTGCCGGTCTTGCCGATCACAAGCGTGATGCCCGCCCCCGAATAGCGCGCGCCGGAGACCGTCAGCCGCTTCGCAAGCGTGACAGGCTCGCCGTCGATCTGGAGGAAGGCGCGCTTGTCGGCGTCATAAAACCCAACGATGAACTGCGTACCATCGGCGCAGTGGTAGGTCCGGAACGTCTGCGCATCGGCCTGCCGCGCTCCGATCATTCCGCCCGCCAGCATGGCGACCGTCAAAAGAATGGCCTTGTGCCGGCCCATGATCGCCCCCTGTAATAGATTCAAGGACGCCCGTTGTGCGTCCAATGGAACCATAACCCAAACTGATCTCATGCAAGACAAGTCCCTGCAAGACTCCTCCGGACAAGACTCCTCGGTACAGGGCTCCCCTGCCCGCCATCTCGCCCTGCAAGGCGCCAGCAATTTTCGCGACCTCGGCGGCTATCCGACCGCAGATGGCCGGACCACGCGCTGGCGGCACATCTTCCGCTCCAACCATCTCGGCCAGCTCACTGCTGCCGATGTCGAGATCGTCCGCGCGCTGGGTGTGCGCAGCGCCTTCGATTTTCGCGGCGTCGAGGAGCGCGCGGCGGGCGTCTGCGTGATCAACGAGATCGCCGTGCATTCGCTGCCGATCGAGCCGACGGTCGTGGCTGCGCTGCGCGCCGAGCTCGCCAGAGGCAGGCTGACCGCGCCGGTCGCGCTCGAACTCATGCGCGAATCCTATCGCAACTATGTCCGCCACAACACGGCCAGTTTCCGCAACCTGTTCGGTCATCTCCTGGAGGACCGCGCGCCGCTCGTCATTCACTGCACCGCCGGCAAGGACCGCACCGGCTTTGCCAGCGCGCTGATCCTGCATGCGCTCGGCGTGCCGGATGACGTCATTGCCGAGGACTATCTGCTGACCAACCAGCACTACAAGCGCGACGCGACGGCGGCCACCGATCTGCCCGAGGACGTACGCAATGCCATCGGTAGCGTAGAGGCGTCGTACCTTGCCGCGGCTTTCGAAGCTGTCGGCGCCGAATATGGCGATCTCGAAACCTATTTGCGGGACGGGCTCAAGCTCGGCGCGGCCGAGCGGACGGCGCTCAAGGAACGCTATCTCACGTCGTAATCATACACGGGCATCTCTGTGTTGCACCCGTCGCCGTTAGGATCGCCGAACGCAGAGCCCGCGCGACTTGCATGGTGCTCCAGTCGCTCTGGTGCAGCTTCAACTCGTCGTCCGGCGCGAGCAGTTGCTCGAGCGAGGCGTTGTTGTGCTCGTTCCAGTGCCGCATCAGGGCCCAGCGCTGGAACAAATTGACTTTGGCCTCTTGCGCGGCGGCCCGGATCGCCGAGACCATCTTCTCCGAGAGCTTGGCATTGTCGCCGAGCATGGCCGTGACGTATTGCGGGTTGATGAGAATGACATCTGTGGCCGGATGATCGCGCAGGCGGGCCAATCCCTCGGCGATCTTAGCCAACACTTTATCGAAGTCGAATTCGTTGCTGCGAAACACGGCGTTGGTTCCGACCTGCCAGAGCACCAGCGAAGGATTGTCGGCAAAGATGTCATCGTTGAACCGAGCCACTTCTTGCGGCGCCTCTTCGCCGCCCTTGCCACGGTTGAGCACATCTATCCGGATGTCCCGATGGGGATCGTCATCCTTGTAGTGCTTTCTCAAATACAGCTCGAGCCGCGCTGGATATGCAACCACGTTGCCAAGTCCGGCCGTCGAGGACGACCCCATCGCCACGATGCGCACGGGCCCCCTTCCGCCCAATGCTTTCCTGAAGTTCGGCAGCGGATACTGCAAGTCAACGATCGCAGCAGGAAACTCGAGGGTCGGCAAATTGTCGCCCATGAAACAGCCTCCTCCACTATCTGAAGTTGCATCTATAGCCCAATTTGGAACCGGCCGCCATTGCAAGTCCAATGCGGGCCGCGCAATAGTCCGGCCCATTGATGGACGGAGAGTCTCGTGCAGGGAAAAGTCATTGTGGTGACCGGCGCACTCGGCGCACTTGGAAAAGTCGTCGCCGAGACCGCGCAGTCGCGCGGCGCGCGCGTGGCCGGCATCGACCATGCGCCATCGCAAATCTCCGCGACGCCTGAGCGCATCGAGATCGGCGGCGTCGATTTGTCCGACGCAGCACAAGCAAAGACGGCGGTCGAGGCGGCGGCAAGACACTTTGGCAAGCTCGATGGGCTGATCAACATCGCCGGCGGCTTCGCCTTCGAGACCGTGGGCGACGGCGACATCAAGACATGGCAGCGCATGCATGCGCTCAACCTGCTGACGGCGCTCAACGCCTCGCACGCGGCGCTTCCGCATCTGGCCGCGTCCAAGGCCGGCCGCATCGTCAACATCGGCGCCATGGGCGCGCTTCAGGCCGGCTCCGGCATGGGCCCCTATGCGGCGTCGAAAGCCGGCGTCCATCGCCTCACCGAGGCGTTGGCAAGCGAGTGGAAAGGCAAGGTGACCGTGAACGCTGTGCTGCCCTCGATCATCGACACCAAGGCCAATCGCGCCGACATGCCGAAAGCGGACTTCACCAAATGGGTGACACCGCAAGAACTCGCCGAAGTCATCCTGTTCCTCGCCAGCGATGCCGCGAGCGGCGTCACCGGCGCGCTGATCCCGGTCGGCGGCCGGGTGTAATCAATCCGGCACCAAGAGCCGGAGATTGCCTTTGAAACGGATGCTCTGTTTGCCGGCGAGCGCGATGCCCTCGCCGTACGCGGTCTCGTCATTATAGGTACCGCTGAAGCCGATGGTCACGACCTTGCGGCCCCCCACCGGGCGCTCGTCGAACGAAGGGGGATGTTCCTCGTTGGTCAGCTCGCCCTTCCACTTGCCGTCGGCCGAGGTGTAGCTGCCGTAGGCGAAGAAGAACGAATCCCCTCCCCGCATGCTGCCGTCGCGCATCACCATGACGCCCTGGTTGCCGCCCTGGACGGCATCCAACATTTCGATGCGGATATGATAGAGCCCATTCCTGATGGTCATCTTCGTGAACCGCCCGATTATCCTACCCTCAGGATAGCCGGATCATCTGTTCCCGATCAAATGGCGCAGAGCTCTAAGTCCATTCCGGGGCTAAACTGCCGCAGACTGATTCTCGGACGTGACACTCGGAAGCTTGCTTTGGAAACCACGCTCTATCTGCCTGTCAAACGCTTCCTCGAAGAGCTCGGCTTCACGGTCAAGGGCGAGATCGGCGGCTGCGATCTCGTGGGCCTCAGCGCCGGCGATCCGCCGGTGGTGGTGATCGGCGAGCTCAAGCTCACCTTCAATCTCGAGCTGATCCTTCAGGCGGTCGATCGTGCACCGGCCGGCGACGAGGTCTGGATCGCAGCCAAGATGTCGGTGCGCGGCAAGGGACGCGAGACCGACGCGCGCTATCGCAATCTCTGTCGCCGCCTCGGCTTCGGCATGCTCGGGGTGACCGACCGGGGTCAGGTCGAGGTGCTGGTGAAGCCGCCGACGGCAGCCCCACGCCGCGAGCCGAAGGTCCGTTCGCGCCTCGTTGCGGAGCATCAGCGCCGCCAGGGCGATCCGGTGCTGGGCGGCAGCACGCGCGCGCCGATCATGACGGCTTATCGGCAGCAGGCGCTGGCCTGCGCCTCGGAGCTTGCGGCAGGCCCGCGGAGGGTGAGCGAGTTGCGCCAACGCTGTCCCGATGCCGGCAAGATCATGCTTAACAATGTGTATGGCTGGTTCGAACGCACCGAACGGGGAATCTACGGGCTGACGGAAGCGGGCCACGCGGCGCTGAAACGCTGGCCACAGCAGCGGGTTGCGGATGTTGCCGGTGTCGCGTCACCACCCTGACACCCAACCGGTGCATAGCTGAGATGCCACACCGATTTCATATTGCAATGCAACATAGACGGCACTAGGTATCCCGGCATCGAAATGAGGCCGTTATGAACGCAGACTGGAATACCAAATATGGCACGCGGCGCGTGCGCCACGATCCGCCGACCCTGGACGAGGCGATCTTCGCCGCCGTCGGCATCACCGATGATCAGGAGCAGCAGGCCGAGATCGCCGCAGCCCTGATGGGCATGCCGCTTGATGTCGTCCAGGCCGAGGTCAAGAAACAGGTTCGCACCAACAGCCGCATCACCTCGACCCGCGTGATCGCCGGCGAACAGGGTGCGCAGCGCTCGGTGGTGGTCGAACGCCGTGTCGTGCGCCGCTTCGGCAACGACAAGCGCACCGGCACCTGAAGGCTTAGTTCCCTATTTCCAATACAAAAGCGGACCGGTTTTGCCGGTCCGCTTTTTGATTCCAGTCGGCTTTTTCAGGTCAGGCGGCGCGATTGCCATAGATGCTGGAAATGATCTTCCAGCAGGTCGAGTTGAAGCTGATAAGAGCGCGGCCGGCCGCGAATGGCGAGGCCGCGAGATCAGCGAGCTCGTCCTCAGGCGCCTTGGCGAGATCGATCGTACCGGTCGATTCGCCATGACGGAATTGCAGATGCGCCCCGAACTTCCTGGCGAGCGCGCGCATTGCGTGATTCTCGGCACCGGTTGTAATGCGCAGGCGCTTGTAGCCTTTCCAGCGCGCTTCCGCGATCAAACGGCTGAACAGCACGGTGCCGACGTTCTGGCGCCGCGCCGAGGCTTCCACGCTGAAGGCGACCTCGGGCAGCGAATCGCCCTCTGGCGGATGCAGCTCGGCCGCACCGCGGACCACGCCATCGACGATGTAGGCGACGATCACGGTGCCGTCCTCGGCACAGCGCGCGGCGTAACGCTCGATAAAACTGTCGTCGAGAAAACCGTTGAAGCGGTCGTGCCGGCTTTCGGCATCGAGCCTCAGCAGATGATCGCGCAAAAGCGGCAATTCTTCCTGCTGGCTCAAGGTCCGCACGTAGCCCTGGACGGACTTCGGGCGGCTGGTTACTTCAAGTCCAAAATCTGCTGCGAGTGACAAGTCAAAACTCCTCTTGGTGTCCCTCGAGGAGGCGTTCGAATCCCTAGGCCTCCAATATTGTGCATCGCAACAAACTTTTCAAGACGGGAACCTGCCCAAGTTTCGGGCATTGGAGGCGACTAATTCGTTAATAAAATCAAGCCCCCGTATTCATACGAGGACCAGCTGGGTCTGCGTCACCACGGCGATCAGCTTGCCGTCCTCGGTCTCCAGCCGGGTGGTCCAGACCTGGGTGCGCCGGCCTCTGTGGATTGGGGTAGCGGTCGCGATCACCGTGGTTCCCTCCTTGGCCCCGCCGATGAAATTGGTCTTGCTCTCGAGCGTGGTCGTGCCCTTGGCGTCCTCCGGCAGATTGATCACGGTGGCCGCCGCGCCGACGGAATCGGCCAGCGCCATCACCGCGCCTCCGTGAATCGTGTGATGAAGTGTGCAGAGATCGGGCCTGACCATCATCCGCGCCACCACGCGATCCTTTCCGGCTTCGACGAACTCGACGCCCTTGAGTTCGGCAAACGGCATCTTCATTGCTTTAAGTTTCTCGAGCGGCGTCATCGGATCTCCTCCCAAATCATTCTGCTCTCAGGGTGAATTGCTCCGCGCGGCAAAGCAATGACGTCCGAGGTAATCGCCGCCGTGACATTCGGCTCTGCAGCGCATCGCCGAGAGGCGCTGCGCTGCGTCCGGGGCACGGGCCCCCTCACGTCACCGCATTCACCACCTGATACTCTGGCCGCCGCCAAATCTCGCCCGCGATCACCTCTTCCGTGATCTCGGCCGCCCGCATGATCTCGCTCTCGCCGATATACAGCGGCGCGATGCCAAATCGCATGATGTCAGGCGCGCGGAAATCGCCGATGACGCCGCGGGCGATGAGGGCCTGCATCACGGCATAGCCGCCGTCGAAAGCAAAGGAGACCTGAGACCCGCGGCGCTCATGGGTGCGCGGCGTAACGAGCTTCAAGGACGGACAGCGGCGTTCGACCTCGGCAATCAGGAGATCGCCTAGCGCCAGCGAGCGGGCCCGGACCTCCGCCATATCGACGCGGTCCCAGATGTCGAGCGAGGCCTCCAATGCCGCCATTGCCAGCACCGGCGGCGTGCCGACGCGCATGCGCTCGACGCCGCCTGCGGCCGCATAGGCAAGCTCGAATGCGAACGGCTTTGCGTGTCCCATCCACCCCGACAAAGCGGCGCGCACGCTGTCGGCGTGGCGCGGCGCGACGTAGAGAAAGGCCGGCGCGCCGGGGCCGGCGTTGATGTATTTGTAGGTGCATCCGGCGGCGAAATCAGCGCCGGTACCCGCAAGGTCAACCGGCAGCGCACCGGCCGAATGCGCGAGGTCCCAGACCGTGACGATGCCAAGCGCATGCGCTCTTGCGGTCAGCTTCGCCATGTCGTGGCGGCGTCCGCTGCGGTAGTCGACCTCGGTGATGTAGAGCACCGCGATCTCCTCCGACAACGAAGCCTCGATCTGCTCCGGCGCCACCAGGCGCAATTGATGGCCACGGCCGAGCGTCGCGATCAGGCCTTCGGCCATGTAGAGGTCGGTCGGAAAATTGCCGGTGTCTGACAGGACGACCTTGCGCGATGCGTTCATGTCAAGCGCGGCGGCGAGCGCCTGATAGACCTTGAGCGACAGCGTATCTCCGACCATGACGGAGCCGGCTTCCGCACTGATCAGCCGCGCGATGCGATCGCCGACGTGGCGCGGTTGGGCATACCAGCCCGCCGTATTCCATGCGCGGATCAACTCATCACCCCACTCGGCGGTGATGACGCGGCTGACGCGCTCGGCGACACCAAGCGGCAACGCGCCGAGCGAATTGCCGTCGAGATAGATTACACCGTCCGGCATATGGAATAGCGCTTTGGTGTCGTCGTAGACGCGAAGCTTGGTCATGAAAATCTCTACAGGATCGTGCGCACGCGCCAGAGTTCAGGAAACAGTTCGACCTCCAGCATCCGCTTGAGGTAGCTGACGCCGCCGGTGCCGCCGGTGCCGCGCTTGAAGCCGATAACGCGCTCGACCGTCGTCACATGGTTGAAGCGCCAGCGCCGGAAATAATCCTCGAAATCGACCAGCTTTTCGGCGAGCTCATAGAGCATCCAGTGCGTTTCCGGCGCCTCGTAGACGATACGCCAGGCCTGCAGCACACCTTCATTGAAGCTATGAGTTTCGCGAACATCGCGCGCCAGCACCGCCGCGGGCATCTTGAGCCCGTTGCGGTCGGCGAGCCGCAGCACCTCGTCATAAAGGCTCGGGGTCGCGAGTTCGGCTTCGAGCAGCTGCGTGGTTTCCAGATCGTGCGCGTGCGGCTTGAGCATGGCGTGGTTGCGATTGCCGAGCAGGAATTCGATCAACCGGTATTGCCGCGACTGGAAGCCTGAGGACTGGCCAAGCTGCGAGCGGAAGCGCGTATACTCGCTGGGCGTCATGGTGCGCAGCACGTCCCAGGCGCCGTTGAGCTGCTCGAAGATGCGCGACATCCGTGCCAGCATCTTCATTGCAGGCTGCACCTCGTCCTTCGCGATCGAACGGCGTGCGGCGCTGAGCTCGTGGATGGCGAGCCGCATCCACAGTTCGGTGGTCTGATGCTGGATGATGAACAGCATCTCGTCATGCGCTTCCGACAGCGGATGCTGCGCGCCGAGGATCGCGTCCAGCGCCAGATAGCTTCCGTAGGACATGCGCCGGGCGAAATCGGTCTCGGCGCCTTCGCTTGCGGGATCGTATTGGCTGGACGTCATGGCAGGCCCTTTCAATCGATCTTTGAGGCCCCGTCAGTTGAGGCCGATCAGGCGCGCGGTGATTGGCGACGACGGGTCCTTGAGGGCGTCGATCACGGTGAAATGGTTCAGCCCGGGATCGACGACAAGACGAGTCGGCACGTCGAATCCAGTCCAGACATTGGCCATCAGATCGGACTGGCGGATGAATTCGGGTCGCTCGTTGCCACCGACCCAGGCGGTCACCGGCGAAGGCCCGCGCGGCAGATGCAGCGCCGCGCTTTCCAGCGTCGCCTCCTCCATCGTCATGCGCAGGGTGTCGTTCATCCTGGTCTTGAGCAGTGGACGCAGATCATGCAGGCCGCTGATCGAAAGCGTGCCGGCGATGCGGTCGGCGACGGCCGGCTCCAGCCGGCTGTCGTCGCACAGCATGCGCGTGACGAGATGGCCGCCGGCGGAATGGCCGGCGAGCCGGATCGGACCCGCGACGAGCGAGGCCGCCTTGGCGGTCGCCGTGGTGATTTCTGCCGTAATGTCGGAGATGCGCGCGGCCGGCGTCAGCGTGTAGCTTGGCAGTGCCACGGTCCAGCCATGATGACGCGCGCCTTCGGCGAGATCAGTCCATGCCGATTTGTCGAAGCGCATCCAATAGCCGCCGTGGACGAACACGACGAGGCCCTTGCTGTCGCCGTCGGGCAGGACGAGGTCGAGCCGCTGGCGCTCGCCCGCGCCATAGGCGATGTCAGCGCGAAACTCCTTAAGCCCGGCGCGATAAGCCGCCGCCCGCTCCGCCCACAGCGCCGGTATCTTGTCGGAGCCTGGGATATGGGCCGAATTGGCGTAAGCGTCATCCCAATCGCGCATCGTGCTTCCTCGACGGACTCAAGGCCTTCTGGACCTGGCGCCAGTCTGCCACCGGCGCGGGCGGCATCCTAGTCTTTCTTTTAAGCTTAAAGGATTTTGGAACGCCGGTGGATTGGGCAATCCCCGTCATTGCGAGCGCAGCGACTTGTCCGCCGAAGCTTTAGCGAAGGCGGAAGCAAATCCAGACTGTCTCCGCGGTGACAGACTGGATTGCTTCGTCGCAAGGGCTCCTCGCAATGACGGCGGAAGGCCCCTACCCCTTCTCCACCCCGCACCAATTCGCGATGAATAGCGCCATTGCCTTGGTCGTCTTCTTAAGCGAGTCCAGATCGACATATTCATTGAAGCCGTGCATCTCGCCGCCGCTCGCGCCGAAGCACAGGCTCGGGATGCCGTGATTGAGGCCGTAAAAGCGGGTGTCGGTGAGCGCAGTGAAGACGAGATCTTCGACTGCGCCGCCATAGACGGTGTTGAAGGCCTTGCCGAACGCCGCCTCAGGCGCGGCGGCGTCGGTCAGCTCATAGCCTTCCGACAAAAAGCCCGACCATTCGACCTCCGGGGGATTGTTGGCGAGGAAGCGGTGGTTGCGCGCGGCAGCCGCAACGCAGGCCATGATCTCCTTCTGGTGATCGGCGATCGACCAGCCCGGCAACACGGCGATCCGGCAATCGACGTCGCACCAGGCCGGCACGCTGGAGGCCCAGTCGCCGCCCTTGATGATGCCGGGGTTGAAGTTGATGGGATGGTTCAGCGTCTTGAAGTGACGATCGGCTTTCGCGCGCTCGTTCCACTCGATCTCGAGTTTTTGCAGCGCCTGGATCAAATGATAGGCCGCCATGATTGCGTTCGCGCCGGAGCCGGCGAAGGCGACATGGGTCGGATGGCCCTTCACGCGCAGGCGGAACCAGATCACGCCGACCTGCGAGCGCACCATCTTGCCGCCGGTCGGCTCAGGAATGAAGCAAGCATCGGCACGATAGCCGCGTTGAAGCGTCGAGAGCGCGCCGACGCCTGTGCTCTCCTCCTCGATCACGGACTGGAAGTGAATCCGCGCCGTAGGCTTGAGGCCTGCGGCCTTGATAGCATCGAGCGCGGAGAGCGCTGCGATGGTGCCCGACTTCATGTCGCAGGCACCGCGACCGAACATCTTGCCGTCCTCGATGACGGGCGAGAACGGCGGGGTGTCCCACAGTTCCAGCGGCCCGGCCGGTACGACGTCGCAATGACCCTGGAGGATCAGCGATTTGCCCGCCTCGGTTTTGGGCCGGTACGTGCCGACCACAGTGCGCGCCTTCGAAAAATCGTGCTCGATGGGCCCGAAGCCGCGCAGATCCTTGAGGTCGTCGACATTGATGTGCCAGTCGTCGACCTCGTAGCCGCGCGCGCGCAGGAGGTCGCCGATCATGTCCTGGCAAGGCCCTTCCGCCCCGCGGGTCGAGGGGATCGCCACGAAATCGCGGGTTGTCGCGAGCTGGGTTTCGAAGCCGGCATCGACGGCGTCAAGAATCCTCTGCTGCGTTTCGGCATTCATCAGGCAACTCCAATCGGGCATTGAGATCATCGATGGAGCGCAAGCTAACCGATTTCAGCCGTTCGGGTACTCTGCAAAATAGGCATCCCGCAATGCATCTTCGAGCAGCCGGCCTTCCGAATAGCCGTTCAGTGTCGCTGGCCGGCTGACGCCGTCGAGCAGCCGCGGGCAAGGCTCCGGCGCGCCGAGCACGGTGCGTACCGGGATGCGCTCGGCATAGATCGGCAGCGCATAGTCCTCTTCATCGTCGGCCACACCCTTGGCCCGGATTTTCGCGGAGGCTTCCTCGATCTCCATCGCGATAAAGGAGGTCGCCTTGATCTCCTGCGTGTTGCTCGCCCGCAGGCTTGCGGTGCGATCGGGGAAGAAGCGGTCGACCATCGCGATAACCGCGCGTTCTTTCTCCTCGGGATCGGTGACGAGATAGGCGGTGCCGAACGCCATCACGGCGCGGTAGTCGGCGGAGTGATTGAACCCGCAGCGCGCCAGCACCATGCTGTCGAGATGGGCGACCGTCAGGCACACACGCTCGCCCCGGGTCTGGTTGCGCAGCATGCGGCTGGCGCTCGAGCCATGCCAATACAGCTTCGTCCCTTCGCGCCAGAAGAAGGTCGGCGTGCAATAGGGTTGGCCGTCGATCGCATAGGAGACGTGGCAGAGCATCGAGGAATCCAGGATGCGATGAACGGTGTCGTGATCGTAGAAGCCGCGGTCGTGACGGCGCTTCACCTGGCTGCGCGCGGACGTCGGATAGGAATTTGGGCTCTCGGTCTGGCTCACGGCCGCTCCTGTCGGATTGGATCACTTCCAGCGCAGTTGTAGCCGCGGATTTGGTCTGCGATAGTGCCAATTCCATGCAAAAAATTCCGACCAATTCTGTCCCCTCGCCGGCCAAAGCCGAGCTGCCGCTCGACCTCGCAGGCCCGCACATCACGGCCGGCGCTTCGTCGGCGCACCGGCTGTACCAGGCGCTGTGCGAGATGATCGTCGGCGGCCTGGTGAAACCCGGCGAGCCGCTGCCGCCGTCGCGCACGCTGGCCAAGCAGACGGGCTTTCGGCGCAATGCCGTCGTCACCGCCTATGAGCGGCTGATCGCCGACGGCTTTGCCGATGCCACCGTCGGCTCCGGCACCTTCGTTGCCACGCGCATCCCCGCGCGCGCGGCCGAGCCGAAGCGGCCGAAGATCTTCGTGGAAGCGCCCGGGCAAGGCGCGTTTTCGCTCGGCTGCACCCATATTGACGCGCGCGCAGTGCAGCGTTTCCGGGCCTTTGTCGGCCGCCGCATGCGCGCCTTCGGCGCGGAGCATCTGCACTATGGCGACCCCCGCGGCAGCCGCGAGCTGCGTGCGGCGATCGCCGATCATCTGTTGTCGGCGCGGGGCCTGCGCTGTGATCCCGATCAGATCATGCTGACGTCGGGCACGCTGCACGCGCTGCGCATCGTGCTGAGCGCGATCCTGAAGTCCAACGACCAGGTCTGGTGCGAGGACCCAGGTTATCCCGCCGCGCGCAAGACTATCGCGCATTGCGGCTATCGTGCCGTGTCCGTGCCCGTCGACGCGCACGGCATGCGGATCGCCAGAGGCCGCGCGGCGGCGCCGTCCGCGCGCGCAGCCTATGTGACGCCGTCGCACCAGTTTCCGCTGGGTGTGCAGATGTCGATGCCGCGGCGGCTCGAGCTGCTGGACTGGGCCAGGCAGGCCGGCGCCTTCGTGCTGGAAGACGATTACGACAGCGAATTCCGTTACGACGGCGCGCCGCTGATGTCGCTGGCCGGCATCGATCACCTCCAGCGTGTGATCTACATGGGCACGTTCGCCAAGACGTTGTTTCCGGGCCTGCGGATCGGCTATTGCGCCCTGCCCGAGCGCTTGATTGCGGATGTCACCGCAGCGCGGGCCGCGCTCGACCGCTTTCCCGGCACGCTGATGGAGGCCGCGGTGGCCGACATGCTCAATTCCGGCGCCTTCGCGGCCAACCTGAAGCGCGTGCGCAAGCTCTACCGCGAGGCGCGCGACGCGCTGGCCGGGACGCTCGAAGCCGTATCCGGCGGCGTGCTGTCGGTGCCGGTCCCATCACAGGGCCTGCATCTTGTCGCCCGCTTCGATCCCTCGGTCGACCTGCTGGTGGCGGCAGAAGCCAAGCAGGCCGCCGGCGCCGAAGGCTGGCTGTTGGCCGACACCTATTCACGCTCACGTCCACTGCCCGGTTTCGTGCTGGGATTTTCCGGCCACGCGGTTCCGAAGCTCGTGGCATCCGCCGCGCGGCTCGCGCAGGAATCGCGAGCAGCCGTGCGTGCAAGGCGCAAGCCGGCCCGGCGCGCATGACGAACGTTCACTATGAGAATCGGCTGCCGGTCCCTACATTGCGGCACCGATGCCGGGAGCTCACACCATGCTGCTACGCCGTGCGACTTGCCTCTCGCTCATGATCTTCATCGCACTTGCCGCGACGGCGCGCGCAGGCACGGTCGGACGCGAGCAGGACATCGTCGATCTCAAGCTCGGCCAGCGCGTGCAAGTGGACGACGGAACTTGTCCCGCCGGACAGGTCAAGGAAGTGCGCGGCGCCAAGATGACCGACAAGGGCATCGCACGGACCAGCACCTGCGTGTCGCGGTTTGGTCCGAAATCAAAGCGATGAGCGCTACTTCGCCGGATCGAACATGCATTGCAGGGTCGGCTTGGCGATCTTGGTGAAGGTCGGGCCGATTTCGGTCTGCTTTGCGGCCGGCACCCAGTCGGTCTCGATCGTCGGCACCCCGGTCTCGCTGATGCCGCGCAGCAGGGCCTCGCGGAGATCGCGATCCTCGACGACGGCGGCAGCATGATCGTGCAGGCAGCCGCAGACCTCTTCCGGATGCTCCCACCGTCCGAGCATGCGCGGCGCACATTGCCTCACGAACTCAGTACGGGGATCGGGTAATCTTGAGGGAGAGCGCACCTGCGCCTGAACGGCACTGATCGTCAGAAGGGATATGAACGCCGCAGCGAAAGCACGAACAAGCATGATGGCCTTTATCGGCTGATTTTTCTTGTTGACGATCAGAAGCGCGCGGCAACCACGATCGGCTGCGGCGCCGGGGTCATGATCGGCGAGCCGCTGTACTGGAACGTACCGATGCCCGGGACATTGCCATCCGGCGAGCCTGCGAACGAGGAGCCGGCGAGCACGAAACCAAAAGCAAGAATGAGGCTAAGCGTGCGCATGAACTTCTCTCCGAATTCGGTGGCCGGCGTGCGCCGTCGTCGTTGTGAGGTTGATAACCATGGGCGGTTTCGCGCGTGATGCGCCAAAGCCGGAAAATGGTTTCATCTCCGTGAGAATTGTTTCGTCCCGCTCGCGGCGACGACATATTCGACGGAAAATCTCAATCTTTTCAGATGGGTCGTGCGGCAGCCCAAAGTGATTTGGCGGGTTCCGGGCGAGATCGGATGCGCGCCGGAACGCTGGCGCCGTCATGATCCCGCCTCACACCCTTCACATGCGTTTTACGTTTTTCTGCTGAAGAGAAGCCGAACGAAGGCTGGGTGCTGTCGAACCGGGGGCGCTTCGACTGCGACCCAAGCTATCGAGACCGAGGACGCCCGGGCATCGCCGAGCGCGTTCATGCGAGGAACGGCCATCATGACGGCGCAGAATCGCGCAACGGCGCGCGATGCGGACCAACGAACGGACCGCCGGGAGCAACGACCTGTTCACAGCAGCGCCAATTCGCCTGGCGAAATGGCGCTGCAATCAAGTCGTGGATTTGAGGCGACGCCGCAGTCATTCGTGCGGCTGACCGGCTCGCATCTTGCAAAACCGCGCGCCAGCCGCGCTGACATCACCGAGTGAACGCAAACCCCTCAGTGAGTGAACGCAAGAGCGTCACTGAGTGAAGAACTCTCCGCACTTCTGGACATTGGCGTCTGCCGGTCCCCACGGCATGACCGGCACGGTCGAGGTCGAGTTCTTCGGCGAACCCTCGATCAGCCTGTCCGAATAGACCATGTAGACCAGCACGTTGCGCTTGGCGTCACAGCCGCGCACGATCTGCATTTTCTTGAAGAACAGCGAGCGTCGCTGGCGGAACATGTCGTCGCCCTGCTCCATCTTGTTCTTGAACTTGATCGGGCCGACCTGACGACAGGCCAGCGAAATGTCCGAGACCTCCTCGGCAAGACCCAGCCAGCCCTTGAAGCCGCCCTTCTCCGGCACCGTGAAATGACAGGCCACGCCCTCGACTTCAGGATCGTCGAGGCCATAGGTCGCAAGCTTGTCGTTCGGGCTCATCCATTTGAACACCGTCGAGCGGCGGAAGATCAGATCCGGCTCGTCCGCGGCGAAGGCGGACGCTGCCGGTACGGTCAGCGCCAGGAGGAATAAAGCGAGGCCTTTCAAGCGGATGCTGGAAAGACCGGGGAAACGAGATGACATGAAGTTCTCCAGTAACAAGTCCCAGCAATGTAGGCATCGGGCGACCGATCAGGAAGACGGCCGGCCAGCCGACGCGGCCGCCGTTTACCGCTCCGTGAGGCTTTTTTGCTACGCTTTGGACAAAAGTAGCTGATCGCAGAACCGCCGTGCTGGTGAACGCGTATCCCCTCTGAGAGACTAACATCTGATTTGGATTATGGATTCGATGATGAACAGCGTGAACGGGTCTGGTTTTTCTGCCAAGCCGGCGCGATTTTGGCAGGTCGCCATTTTGACGGCGGCAGGTGCGATCGGCACGGCGAGCCAGGCGGATGCAGCATTCTATTACTGGACGGATTATTCCGACGGGTCCTACGGGCGCCAGGAGCGCCATCCCGAAGTCCCGCGCCAGAAGCCGCAGAAGCGCGGTGCGGCCGTCAAGAAAGACCTTGTTGCCGAAAAGGAAGCCGGCACGAAACCGCAAGGTCCTCTGGTCATCGTCGTCTCGATCGACCGGCAGAGGGTCACGGTCTACGACACCAACGGCGTGTTCGCGGAATCCCCGGTGTCGACGGGTATGAAGGGCCATTCGACGCCGATGGGTGTGTTCAGCGTCATCCAGAAGCACAAATTTCACCACTCCAACATCTATAGCGGCGCGCCGATGCCGTACATGCAGCGGATCACCTGGTCGGGCGTTGCCATGCATGCCGGCGTGCTGCCGGGTTATCCGGCCTCGCATGGCTGCATCCGCATGCCGATGGCGTTCGCTGTGAAGATGTGGAACTGGACCAGGATGGGCGCGCGCGTGATAGTTTCGCCGGGCCAGATGTCGCCGCAGAACTTCTCACATCCGCTGCTTGCCTCGCTGCGCGTGCCGCTCCAATCCGCGGCCAGCCTCGAGCCGCAGACCAATGCCGGCGACAAGGCCGACAAGGTCGCTGCCAATACCGGAGCCGCCGCAGCAAACCCGGCCGAAACGAAGACCGCCAGCGCCGACGGCGTGCTCGAGCTGCGCTCGTCGGTCGGCCACACCGTCATGTCGGACGTGACCACCGGATATGTCCCGGCCCGCGAGGAGGCGGCGGCATCGGTCGACCAGACCGAGACAACGGCAAAGCCCGAGACCAACACCGCTGAGGCGGCGGACGCGGCCAAGCCCCAGGCCGGAGACGCCGCGCTGCCCGCGAACACTGAAGCGAAGCCTGTCGACGCCGCGGAAGCGCCGAAGGCCGAAACCGCCAAGCCTGAACCGGCCAAGTCCGAACCCGCGAAGACGCCCGATGCGCCGGTCATGGCGCCAGCGCAGGCGGCGACGCCCGAGGTCAAGAAGGACGAAACCCGCGTTGCCGATCCGGCGCCCGTGGCAAAACCCGACGCGCCCAAGCGGGCGGGCCAGATCGCGGTCTTCATCAGCCGCAAGGATTCCAAGCTCTACGTCCGGCAGAACTTTGCGCCGCTGTTCGAGGTGCCTGTCACGATCGCTGCGAGCGATCGGCCGCTCGGCACGCATGTCTTCACCGCCGAAGTCGACAAGACGGATTCCAATGCGCTGCATTGGTCGGTGGTGTCCTTGCCAGTGTCCGTCCGCTCTGCCGCACGCGAAGATAACGTCCGCCTGACAGTCCGCCAGCGTGGCGCGGCCGTGATTCCCGTCGCTGCCAAGCCTGTGGTCACGCCGGACAGCCCTGCCGAGGCGCTCGACCGCGTCTCGATCCCGGCCGACACGATCGCAAGGATCAACGAAATGCTGACATCAGGCGGCTCGATCATCGTCTCCGATCAGGGCATCAACCAGGGCGAGACTGGCGAAGGCACCGATTTCATAGTCCGCCTGTACTAAGCGCTTCATCGCGTCAGATAACGCGGTGTTGACGACGCCGCTCGCGCCGAGGGGGTAACATCCGCCCCGGATCATTTCGGGGGACGCCGTCATGATGAACCGCAGGACCATGCTCATCGCCGCCTTTGCTGGCACGCTGGCGCCGGCGACGCGTGCACTGGCGGATGGCGGCATGAGCCGAATCTCCGCCTATGCCTTCTCTTTCCCGGCATTGTCAGGCGACGACATCCGCCTTGCGGCATTCACCGGCAAGCCGCTGCTGGTGGTCAACACCGCTTCGCTCTGCGGTTACACGCCGCAATATGCCGGCCTGCAAGACATCTGGGGCGAGTTTCGCGAACGCGGCCTCACCGTCATTGGCGTACCCTCCAACGACTTCGGCGGACAGGAGCCCGGCGGCACCAGCGAGATATCGGAAACCGCCCACCACCAATACGGCGTTACCTTCCCTATTGCCGCCAAGGCCGCCGTGGTCGGTGCGAAGGCGCATCCGTTTTACAAATGGGCGGCAGAGGCGCGCCCGCGAGAAGTTCCGCGCTGGAACTTCCACAAATATCTGATTGGCCGGGACGGCTATATTGCCGATGTCTTTGCATCGACGGTCGAGCCGGCCGACACCCGGATCAAGACAGCAATCGCCAAGGCGTTGGCCGACACTTGACGCCACGCGTCCCCAACCCGGTTGGGCACAATTGGGCTGGCGCGCCAAACAGCCGTTGCAATGGCGAGGGCCCACCATCTAGGCTAGGATCGTTAGGGGCAGGATGGTTTTGCCGGAGGCGAAAAGCCGCGGCGGAACAACGGGATCAATCTCGAGGACAACACCATGCGTGTGGCGGCAGGACTGATTTTGGCAAGCGCGATGTCTCTGGCGATGACGGGCGCGGCATGGTCGCAGACCCCGGCTGCGAAGCCCGCTGTCGCGACGCAGGCCGCACCGGCGGCAACACCGGCTGCGGCTGCGCCCGCTGCAGCTCCCGCACCCGCTCCTGCAGCAGCCGCCGCGCCGGCGGGGTTCGTCAATCCTCCCCCGCCTAAACAGGCGCCGCAGCCCGCGCGCGCAGCCTGCAACACGCCGGGCGCGCTCGGGGTCGCCCGCACCGTCGAGATCGATACCACGGGCGGTCCCGGTTTCGGCTTCGAGCATTTCAAGGAGCTCGACTTCCTGCGCGACAAGGAGGTCGTGCTGACCTTCGACGACGGCCCATGGCCTAAGAACACGCCCGCGGTGCTGAAGGCGCTCGCTGACGAGTGCACCACCGGCATCTTCTTCTCCATCGGCAAGCACGCGACCTACGAGCCGGAGATCCTCAAGCAGGTCTACGCGGCCGGTCACACCGTGGGCACCCACACCTGGTCGCACGCCAACCTCAACAACAAGAAGCTCACGGAAACGCAGCGCAAGGAGGAGATCGAGAAGGGCCTTTCCGCAGTGAAATGGGCGCTCGGCGGCATTTCGCCCTCGCCGTTCTTCCGCTTCCCGGCGCTCCAGCATCCGCCGGAGATGGTCACCTATCTCGGCAACCGCAACACGGCGATCTTCTCCTGCGACATCGACTCCTTCGACTTCAAGGCCTCGAAGCCCGAGAAGGTGATCGAGACCGTCATGAAGAAGCTCGACAGCAAGGGCAAGGGCATCATCCTGATGCACGACTTCCAGAAGCACACTGCGGAAGCGCTGCCCGAATTGCTGAAGCGCCTGAAGGCCGGCGGTTACAAGGTGGTGGCGATGCGCGCCAAGTTCCCGGCTTCGACGCTGCCGGAATACGACCAGGAGCTGCTCAAGGACGTCAAGCTGCCGACGGTGAGCAACCGGCCGGTCAACAGCGTCGTGACGACGGTTTCCGAATAGCCCGCGCCATTGTCCTTTCGCATCGAAGGCTACGTCATCATCTCCGCGGACGGCATGCTCGCCGACGCGGCGCATGTCATGCCCGACAGCCTGAAGTTCGAAGGCGACAAGCTGTTCTTCGAGCAGGCGCTCGATCGCGCTGCGCTGATCGTGCACGGCCGTCACTCGCACGAGCAGCAGCCGAATTCACCCAAGCGCAAACGCCTGATCCTGACCCGCAAGATCAAGGCGCTGACCGTCGATCCCGAGATGCCGAACGCGACCTTGTGGAATCCGGATCACGCCAGCTTCGAGGACGCCTGCGCGTTCGCCGATGTCGCTTCCGGCACCGTCGCAATCATCGGCGGCCCCGTCGTGTTCGACATGTTCATGGATCGCTACGACACGTTCTGGCTGTCGGAAGCCCCGCATCTGCGGCTGCCCGGCGGCGAGGGCTGTTTTGTCGAAGTCCCGGGGCGCACGCCTCAGGAGGTGCTGGCCTCACACGGGATGAAGCCGGGCGCGCCGTATCTGCTCGACGCCGCGCATGACGTGACCGTCACGCCGTGGCGCAGGACGTAGTGGTTTGACCTTTATACGTCCCCGTAGGCTGCCTCGGCCGGACGCGTAGCGCGGCCGTAGCCCATGATCATGAACAGCGCGCCGATGATCGACAGGTTCTTGAGCGCGTCGACCAGCATCTTGGCGTTGTCGGGCGGCACCTGGTTCCAGAAGTCGTCGAACAGGAAGGTCGCGACCGCGAGAAAGACGATCATCAGCATCGCGAAAAAGCGCGCGCCGAAATTCAGCGCGATCATCACCCCCGCGATGATCTCGAGCGCGCCGATCGCAATCGCCAGCAGCTGCGGCGTGGTCATTGCCGTCGCCGTCTCGATCTGCTTGGCGTAAGGCGCAATCATGTCGGGCACCACGACCTTGGCGGCGATGAAATCAACGGTCGCCTGCATGGCAAACAGTCTTGCCGCACCCGTGTAGATGAACAGCACGGCGAACAGGATCCGCCCGAAAGTCACGAACGCTGGCATGATCGGCCTCTTTGCTCAGGCTTTTGAAACCGGATTTTTGCGAAAGCACTGAGGGATTATGGAGAGTCATTCGCCGGTTTACAAACGGGGAAATGGCGAAAGTCGTTTTGAAAGCATTGAAGCGCCGACGCGCGGCAAGTGCGCTCCCTCGCCCCACTGTGGGGCGAGGTGAAGAGCCCGCCCCTACGTAAACAACGTCGGCTGCTGCCGCGACGCGCGCTCCTGCGCTTCCACCACAGCCACTGCGGTCATGTTGAGGATGCCTCGCGCGGTCACGGACGGGGTGAGGATGTGGGCCGGGCGCGCCGGGCCGATCAGGATTGGGCCGACGGGAAGCGCGTCCGCCAGAGACTTGATCATCTGGTAGGCGACGTTGGCGGTGTCGAGGCTTGGCATGATCATGATGTTGGCCTCGCCCTCGAGGTTCGAGTGCGGCAGCACCATTTTGCGCGCGGCGGCCGAGAGCGCGGTGTCGCCCTGCATCTCGCCGTCGGCCTCGAGCTCCGGATGCTTCTCCTTCAGGAGCTGGGTCGCGCGGCGCATCTTGCGCGAGGATTCGGTGTCGTAGCTGCCGAAATCCGAATGCGAGACGAAGGCGATCTTCGGCTTGATGTTGAAGCGTTGGACGTGGACCGCCGCGAGCGAGGCGATCTCGGCGAGCTCTTCGGCGCTCGGATTGGGCCGCACCTGGGTGTCGGCGATGAAGAAGGCGCCCTTGCTCGTGATCAGCAGCGCAAGCGCCGCATAGTCGCTGATCCCCGGCGTGAACCCGACGATCTCGCGGACATGGCGCAGATGGCTCATGTAGCGGCCCTCGACGCCGCAGAGCATGGCGTCCGCCTCTCCGCGCACCACCGCGAGCGCCGCGATGACGGTGTTGTTGGTGCGCACCACCGTGCGCGCCGCATCCGGGGTCACGCCGCGGCGACCGGCGACCTCGACATAGGATTGCACGTAGGAGCGGTAGCGCGGATCGTCCTCGGGATTGACGAGGTCGAAGTCCTTGCCGGCCTTGATCGACAGGCCGAAGCGCTTGATGCGCGCCTCGACCACCGACGGACGTCCGACCAGGATCGGCGTCGCCAGCTTTTCTTCCAGCACCACCTGGGTCGCGCGCAGCACGCGCTCGTCCTCGCCTTCGGCGTAGATCACCCGCACCGGCTGGGTCTTGGCCTTGGCGAACATCGGCTTCATGACGAGGCCGGAGCGGAACGCGAAGCGCTCGAGTAGCGCGGTGTACTCGTCGAAATTGGTGATGGGCCGGGTCGCAACGCCCGATTCCATCGCCGCCTTCGCCACCGCCGGCGCGATGCGCAGGATCAATCTCGGATCAAAGGGACTCGGGATCAGCGAGCCCGGACCAAACCCTTGCGTCTCGCCGGTGTCGAAGCCTTGCGCGACCGCATCGGACGGCGCCTCGCGCGCGAGCTGCGCGATAGCCTCGACGGCGGCGTGCTTCATCTCCTCGTTGATGGCGCTGGCACCGACATCGAGCGCGCCGCGGAAGATGAAGGGAAAGCACAGGACGTTGTTGACCTGGTTCGGAAAATCGGAGCGGCCGGTGCAGATCATGGCGTCGGGACGCACCTTGCGCGCCTCCTCCGGCATGATCTCCGGCGTCGGATTCGCAAGCGCCATGATGAGCGGCTTGTCGCCCATCGCCTTGGCCATCTCGGGCTTGAGCACGCCCGGTGCGGAGAGGCCGATGAAGATGTCGGCGCCGCCGATCACGTCGGCGAGCGTGCGCTTGTCGGTCTTCTGCGCATAGACCGCCTTCCAACGGTCCATCGTGGTGTTGCGGCCTTCGTGAACAAGGCCGTCGATGTCGCAGACCCAGATATTCTTGCGCTGCGCGCCCATCGACACCAGCAGGTTCAGTGTCGCGAGCGCAGCGGCCCCTGCCCCCGATGCCACGATCTTGACGTCCGACAGGTTCTTGCCGTTCAGGCGCAGACCGTTGGTGATCGCGGCGGCGACGATGATCGCAGTGCCGTGCTGGTCGTCATGGAAGACCGGGATCTTCATGCGCTCCTTGAGCTGCGCCTCGATCTCGAAACATTCCGGTCCGCGGATGTCCTCGAGATTGATGCCGCCGAAGGTCGGCTCGAGCGCGGCCACCGTCTCGACCACGCGTTCGATGGTGTCGGCAGCGATCTCGATGTCGAACACGTCGATGCCGGCGAATTTCTTGAACAGGACCGCCTTGCCCTCCATCACCGGCTTCGAGGCCAGCGGGCCGATATTGCCGAGGCCGAGCACGGCGGTACCGTTCGAAACCACGGCGACCAGATTGGAGCGGATCGTCAGCGTCGCCGCTTCCGCCGGATTCTTGGCGATCTCCATGCAGGCGGCGGCGACGCCGGGCGAATAGGCCAGCGCCAGGTCACGCTGGTTGGCAAGCGGCTTGCTCGCCTGGATCTCGAGCTTTCCGGGGCGCGGCAGACGGTGATAGGCGAGCGCCGCCTGGTGGAGATCATCGGAATAAGACGACATGCGGTGTCTCGCCTCGCGTTACCGGCCTCAAACTACGTTGTCCTGACCGGCCCGCCTTCGGGTGGTATTTCCGGGTCATGGAAACGGGATGAAGCACGCCGGGCGCCCCGGTGGCAACATCCGATTGCGGCCCCATCAACAGGCCGCGCGGTCAAATATCTGATCGCGCTCGCTTTCCCTGGACCGCGCGTTGCTTTGCGAATATGGCAGGTTGCGTCCTGCAACGCGAGCAACTGGAGCTGGGAATGAAGCGAATCCTGATCGGCCTGATCGTCGTGGCCGCGCTGGCCGCGGGCGGATGGTTCGGCTTCAGCTTCTACGCAAAGCATCGCGTCACCGCCGAGATCGACGCCGTCTTCGAGCAGATCCGCTCCGGCGGCGGCAAGGCAAGCCACGGCAAGGTGGCGTTCGATCTGACGAGTCGGACGTTGACGATCGAGGATATCGCGGTTGAGCCTACCAACCAGCCACAAGCGCGTGTCAAGATCGCCGTCATCAAGGGCGTGGGCATCCGCCAGGTCGAGGAGACACGCTTCGCGGCCGACAGCATCGATGTCTCGGGCTTCGAGGTCGCGCTCGACGAGGTCGGCCCCGGGAAGCTGAAAGTCTCCTACAAGGTCCCGCAGCTGACCATGCGGGATTACGTCGGTCCCCTTCATGCTCAGAACGCGCCAACGTCAGGCTCCCTGATCGACATGTACCGTTTCGTGCTCGACCAGTACGCAAACGTGACGGCTTCTTCCGTCATAGCGCCGACCCTCGCGGTCGCCTTCGATGCGGGCAAAAGCGCCGGGGGCAGTGGCGAAGTCGCCTATTCGGGTCTCGCGATCCAGAAGCTCGGCCAAGGCAAGATCGCCGCGATCAAGGCGGAGCGCGCCAGTTTCACCATCAACGTGCCGCAGCCGGGCAAGACGGACAAGCTGACCGGCGAGGTGTCCGACATCATCATCAATGATTTCGATTCGACCGCGATCGCCGCCGTGCTCGATCCCCAGAAGGCCAACGACGAAAGCTATCATCGTGTCTACGGGCAGATCTCCAGCGGCACCTATGTCGTTACCTCGACGCTCGGCATCCGGATGCAGGTCGACGGGATCGCCATCACCGACATCGCGGTGCAACCATCGAAATTCCGGCCGGCCGAGATCCTGGCACTGCTGCCGGCGGACAGCTCGGTCCCGCCGACGCCGGCGCAATCGCGCGAGATGATGGAAAAGCTCGCCGGGTTCTATGAGGGCCTTCGCGTCGGCAAGATCGAGATCGGCACCATGTCGATGACGACCCCGCAGGGGACGCCCCGGCTCAGGGCCATCAGATACCAAGAGGGCGAGTTCGCGCTCGAAGGCCTGGATGCGCCGACGCCACAAGGGCAAATCAAGATGGAGCGCTTTGCGCTCAAATCGCTCAGCATCGCGAAACTGATGCGGTGGGCGGCGAGCCTCACCCATCCCGGACAGCCCCCCTCGCCGGCTCAGATGCTAGGCCTGTTCGGCGTGCTCTCGGGCGCGGAGATCAAGGGCGTGTCGGCGCCTTACAAAAACACCAAGAAGCTGGTCACGATCGACACGCTGAGCGTGGACTGGGGGCAGATGATCGGCCCAATCCCGAGCAAGGCGCATGTGGTTGCCAAGATGGTCATGCCCACCGATCCATCCGATCCGAAGCAGCTTACATTGATCCTCAGCGGAATCGACAAGCTCGCGATCGACCTGGATCTCGGCGCGGCGTGGACAGAGTCGTCCAGCAGCTTCGCTCTGACGCCCGCGACGCTCGACATCGGGATCGCAAAAGTGCAATTGCGTGTCGCGCTCAGCAACGTACCACGCGAGGTGTTTTCGACGGATCCCGCCCAGCCGATGGGTCAGGCGGCCCGGATTGAGGCTGTCGCGCTCGAGTTCTCAGTGCGCGACAATGGTTTCGTCGATTCCACGGTGACGCAGAATGCTCGAGGGCGAAATGTCAGCCGCGACGTCGCACGCCAGACACTCGTCGATAGCGTCAAAGCCTACCGAGCAGATATCGCCGCCGCCAATCCGGAGGCAGGCACGGCGGTGGATGCGGTCGCAAGCTTCATCGAAACGCCGGGCCAGACGCTCGTCATCAAGGTAACGCCGCGCGCGAAAGTGCCGCTGATGCAATTGATGCAGCTCTTCAATGCCGACCCGGAGGGCACGCTGGCGCAGTTCAATATCGAGGCGTCGACGGGGCTGTAGTTGGATTCGTGTCCCGGACGCGCTGCAGCGTGTAACGCTGCTGCGCAGAGCCGGGATCCAGAAGCCTGCTGCTCGCTCAGACGTGGGCCCCGGCTCAGCAGCGCACCACTGCGTGCTGCGCTGCGTCCGGGGCACGGACATCTTCCCGCGCGAACTTCACTTCTGCGGCAGATTCACCTTCACGTGCAACTCGCGGAGCTGCTTGGGGCTGGGCTCCGACGGTGCGCCCATCAGGAGGTCCATGGCCTGCTGGTTCATCGGGAACAGCGAGATCTCGCGCAGATTGTTGGTGCCGCACAAGAGCATGACGATGCGGTCGACACCGGCGGCCATGCCGCCATGCGGCGGGGCGCCGTACTGGAAGGCGCGGTACATGCCGCCGAAGCGATCGACGACTTCCTGCTCGCCATAGCCGGCGATCTCGAACGCCTTCACCATCGCTTCCGGCACGTGGTTGCGGATTCCGCCCGAGGCGATCTCGAAGCCGTTGCAGGTGATGTCGTACTGGAACGCCTTGATGGTCAGCGGGTCCTGGCCCTTCAAGGCATCGAGACCGCCCTGCGGCATCGAAAACGGGTTGTGCGAGAAGTCGACCTTCTTGTCTTCCTCATTGTACTCATACATCGGGAAGTCGACGATCCAGGCGAGTTCGAACCGCTCCTTGTCGGTGAGGTTCAGCTCCTCGCCGACCTTGTTGCGGGCCAAGCCTGAAAACTTCCAGAACTTGTCGGGATCGCCGGCAACGAAGAACGCGGCATCGCCTTCCTTCACGCCGATCTGCGCGCGGATCGCGGCCGTGCGCTCAGCACCGATGTTGTTGGCGAGCGGACCGGCACCTTCGCCGCCCTCCCGCCACATGATGTAGCCAAGGCCCGGCTGTCCCTCGCCCTGCGCCCATGAATTCATGCGGTCGCAGAAGGCGCGCGAGCCGCCGCCCGGCGCCGGGATCGCCCACACCTGGTTCTTGGGGTCCTCCAACATCCGCGCGAACACCTTGAAGCCGGAGCCGCGGAAGTGTTCGGAGACGTCCTGCATCTCGATCGGGTTGCGCAGGTCCGGCTTGTCGGAGCCGTATTTGCGCAAGGCTTCCGCGAACGGAATGCGGCGCCAGCCCTTGGTCACCGGCTTGCCCTTGGCAAACTCCTCGAACACGCCGGTGATGACAGGCTCCATCGCGGCGAAGACGTCTTCCTGCGTGACAAAGCTCATCTCGACGTCGAGCTGGTAGAATTCGCCCGGCAGACGATCTGCGCGCGGGTCCTCGTCGCGGAAGCAGGGCGCGATCTGGAAGTATCGATCGAAGCCCGACATCATCAGGAGCTGCTTGTACTGCTGCGGCGCCTGCGGCAGCGCATAGAACTTGCCGGGATGAATGCGCGACGGCACCAGGAAGTCGCGCGCGCCCTCCGGCGAGGACGCGGTCAGGATCGGCGTGTTGAACTCGAAGAAGCCCTGCCCCTCCATGCGCCGACGCATCGACTTGATGATGTCGACGCGCGTCATGATGTTCTGGTGCAGCTTCTCGCGGCGCAGGTCGAGGAAGCGGTACTTCAGGCGGATGTCTTCAGGATATTCCTGGTCGCCGAACACCGGCAGCGGCAGGTCGCCGGCCGGGCCCAGCACCTCGATCTCGCTGACATAGATCTCGATCTTGCCGGTCGGCAGATCGTCATTGTCGGTGCCTTCGGGGCGGCGGCGGACCTTGCCGTCCATCTTGACCACGAATTCCGAACGCAGCTTCTCGGCCTGCGAGAACGCCGGCGAGTCCGGATCGACCACGCACTGGGTCAGGCCGTAATGGTCGCGCAGGTCGATGAACAGCACGCCGCCATGGTCGCGAACGCGATGGACCCAGCCCGAAAGGCGGACCGTCTCGCCGATGTTGCTCTCGCGGAGCGCGCCGCATGTATGTGACCGGTAGCGATGCATGGTCGTCCCAAATTCAATGTCGGAGGATCGAATCGAACCGCCGAAACGGCAGGTCCAAAGTTGCGGCAGGGTTTACCCCGGGAGGACGGGGGCGGCAACCAAGGGGACGGCCCGTTTTCGGCTGGAAGTGGCCATTTTTGCCCAATCTGGGCTCAAGCCTTTGCCATCAGGCGTTCCACGCCTATCTTGAGACCATGACAGTCCATTTCCCGTTCCAGAATTCCTATTCGGCGCTGCCCGACAGCTTTTTCGCCCGGGTCGCACCGACGCCGGTGGCGGCGCCCCGGTTGATCAAGCTGAACCGGCCGCTGGCGGTCCAGCTCGGGCTCGATCCTGACGTGCTGGAGACCCCTGAGGGCGCCGAAATCCTGGCGGGCAAGACGGTTCCCGCCGGCGCCGATCCGATCGCCATGGCCTATGCCGGCCACCAGTTCGGACAGTTCGTACCCCAGCTCGGCGACGGACGGGCGGTGCTGCTCGGCGAAGTCATCGACAAGGACGGCATCCGCCGCGACATCCAGCTCAAGGGCTCGGGACCCACCCCGTTCTCCCGCCGCGGCGACGGCCGTGCCGCGCTCGGGCCGGTGCTGCGCGAATATATCGTGAGCGAGGCGATGTTCGCACTGGGCATCCCGACCACGCGCTCACTCGCCGCCGTCGTCACCGGCGAGCACGTCATCCGCGAAACCGCGCTGCCCGGCGCGGTGCTGACCCGCGTTGCCTCGAGCCATATCCGCGTAGGTACCTTCCAGTTCTTCGCCGTCCGCCGCGACACCGACGCGATCCGCCGGCTCGCCGACCATGTCATCGCCAGGCACTATCCGGAGCTGCTTGGCGCCGAGCGGCCCTATCACGCCCTGCTCGGTGGCGTCGTTGCGCGCCAGGCCAATCTGGTCGCACGCTGGCTGCTGGTCGGCTTCATCCACGGCGTGATGAACACCGACAACAGCTCCATCTCCGGCGAGACCATCGATTACGGCCCCTGCGCCTTCATGGACACTTACAATCCGGCGCAGGTGTTTTCCTCGATCGACGAGATGGGCCGCTACGCTTATGCCAACCAGCCGCGCATCGCGCTGTGGAATCTGACCCGGCTGGCGGAATGCCTGTTGCCGCTGTTCTCCGACGATCAGGAAAAGGCGGTGGCCGAGGCCCAGGACATTCTCGCCGCCTTCTCCGACACGTTCAGCGACGCCTATCAGGCAGGCCTGCGCAAGAAGGTCGGCCTGTTCACGGAGCGCGACGGCGACGACGCGCTGATCCAGGACCTGCTGGATGCCATGGCCAAGAACCAGGCCGACTTCACCCTCACCTTCCGCAAGCTTGGTGACGCCGCCGGCGATCCGGCTGCCGACGATGCACGCGCCCAGTTCATGGACCCCGGGGCGTTCGACGAGTGGGCCAGCCGCTGGCGCGAGCGCACGGCGCTTGAGCCGCAGACCGCAGCCGAACGGCAGGCTGTCATGCACGCCGTCAACCCGATGTTCATCCCGCGCAACCACCGCGTCGAGGCCGTGATCCAGGCCGCGGTCAACGATGACAACTACGCGCCATTCGAGGAGCTGGTGAAGGTCTTGGCCAAACCGTTCGAGGACCAGCCGGACTACGCCGCCTACGCCGATCCCCCGCTGCCGGAGCAGCGGGTGCTGCAGACGTTCTGCGGGACGTGATGACAAACTCGGTGCGTAGGGTGGATTAGGCGAAGGCGTAGCGAGCCGAGCTTGTGGACGCCTCGCGCCACCGGAACCGCTGTCATCAAACTGAAACACTCGCACTCTAACGGCCTGTCAGGGTCGTCTTGCCGGAGGCGCCCACCCTCCAACGATCCTGACAAGCGCCATGCCCTTCAAGTTCATCCACATCACCGACACGCATCTCGCGAACCCCGGGCTGCTGCTGTATGGCCTCGATCCGCGCGCCCGACTGGACGCTGCGATTGCCGACCTCAACAAGCATCACGTCGACGCCGCCTTCGCGGTCGTGACCGGCGATCTCACCCATTGGGGCGAGGCTGAATCCTACGCCAATTTCGCCGACGCAATGGCGGCGTTGAAAATTCCCTACATCGCCATGGTCGGCAATCATGACCGCCGCGTCACCTGCCTCGATAGTCTGAAGGCGGCCCCGCGCGATCCGAACGGTTTCGTGCAGGGCACGCGCACCACCGAGCACGGCCTGTTCGTGTTTCTAGACACGCTGGACGAGACCAGCCATGCCGGCGAGATGTGCTCCAGGCGTCTCGGCTGGCTCGCGAGCACGCTCGCGGCCGCGCCGATGGACATGCCATTCGTGGTCTTCATGCATCATCCGCCGTTCCCGGTCGGCGTCCATGCCATGGACGAGATTTCGCTGGCACAGAGCGCCGAGTTCGCTGAGGTGATTGCGCCCTACCGGTCGCGCATCCGCCACCTCTTCTTCGGCCATGTGCACCGGCCGATCTTCGGCAGCTACGGCAAGATCCCGTTCTCGACGCTCCGCGGCACGAATCACCAGGTCTGGTTCGAGCTCGACGCTGCCGCGGCCGAGCATCTCGCCAGCCATGAGCCGCCGGCTTACGGCGTGGTGCTGATCGACGGCGAGAACCTGGTCGTGCACAGCCACGACTTCCTCGACACCAGTCTGCGCTTTCCCTTCGAGCCACCGGCGGGAGTGGACGACCGCGACTATGCGCTCAATTTCCCGGCGCGGTGAGATGAGCTTCGCAGAACCCGCGGCTCTCTCGGTCGCGGCCTCGGCGGCGCCGCGCCTGCATGTCGTGAAGCGGTTCTCTCACCGCTTCAAGACCTCGCTGCCGGCCTATCTCCTGCTGCTGCCCTCGCTCATCTTCCTCGCACTGTTCACCTATGGTGCGATGGGCCGCGTCCTCGTCGACGCGCTGTACCAGCGCGCCACGCCCAGGGCGCCGGTCCGTTTCGTCGGCCTCGACAACATCGCAGCGGTGCTTGCGGACCCCGCCTTCACTGGCGCGGTCGTCAACAATCTCGTCTATGCCGTCGGCACCGCGGTCCCGAGCATTGGCCTCGCGCTGCTGTTCGCGCTGGCGCTGGCGCGCACCAATGCCGTGACCAGCGCGCTGCGCGCCGCGCTGTTTTTGCCGGTGCTGATCCCCATGGTCGCGGCCTCCGCGCTGTTCCTGTTCATCTTCCTGCCCAATGTCGGGCTGCTCGACTATTACATCGGCCGCTTCCTGCCGGTGCTGCCGAACTGGCTCGGCGATTCCGACATCGCGCTTTACGCGATCATGGTCATCACGATCTGGAAGAACGCCGGCTACTACATGCTGTTCTTCCTGGCCGGCCTCCAGGCGGTGCCGGAAGATGTCATGGAAGCCGCCTATCTCGACGGCGCCGGGCCGTACCAGCGGCTGCGCCACATCATCCTGCCCGAGCTCAAGCCCACCTTCCTGTTCGTCACGGTCATCGCCACGCTCAACGCGGTCACGCAGGTCGACCACGTCTTCGTCATGACCAAGGGCGGGCCGTCCAACGCGACCAATCTCGTGCTGTTCTACATCTATCAGCAGGCGGTTGAGCACTACGACATCGGCAAGGCCTCGGCAGCTACACTGCTGACGCTTGCGGCGCTGATGGGCCTCACCGCGCTCTCATTCCGGACGATGGCAAACCGCGAGGGCGGGTCATGAGGCTGTTCGACCGTCTGTTCAGGGACGCCCCACTCGCCACCCGCCGGGAAATCACGCCAAAGCTCGGCTTTGCGCTGACCGTGCTGCTCGCGGTGGTCTGGCTGATCCCGTTCCTGTGGATGGGTGTGGCGACGCTGCGCCCGGCATCCGACGGCATCAATCTCATAGCCGAGCTGATACCGAGCCTGAAGCCGACGCTCGACAACGTCAGGGACGCCTGGGAAATCGGCGATTTCCCAGGCTACACCCTCAACACCATCATCATCTGCACCGGCATCCTCCTGGTGCAGGTCGTCACGATCACGCTGGCGGGCTTTGCCTTTGCCCGGCTCGACTTCGCGGGCAAGACGCTGATCTTCTATCTGTTCCTGATGCAGCTGATGCTGGTGCCGGTGCTGCTGATCGTGCCCAATTTGAGCCTGGTGGCGCAGCTCGGCCTCTACGACACGCTCACCGGCGTGATGATGCCGTTCTTCGCTTCCGCCTTCGGCACCTTCCTGATGCGGCAAGCGTTTGAGGCTATACCGACCGAGCTGGAAGACGCTGCCCTGATCGACGGCGCCAGCCTGCTCCAGCGCATCCGCCACATCTATGTGCCGCTGTCGATGCCGAGCTTCTCAGCCTTTGCCATCATCTCCGTGACCAGCCATTGGAACGACTTCCTGTGGCCGCTGATGGTGATCAACTCGCCGGACAAGCGGCCGCTCACGGTCGGGCTCTCGGTCTTCACGGCGACCGCGGAAGGAACGCAGGCCTGGGGCACCATCGCCGCCGGCACGCTGATGGTGATCGCACCGCTGCTCATCACCTTCCTGATCTTCCAGAAACGCTTCATCAGCTCTTTCGTCACCTCAGGCATCAAATAGGAGATTTCTCGATGCTGTTTTCCCGCAGGCTCATGCTTGGCCTTGCCATCGCAGGCACTTTGGCAGGCGCCCTCACCTTCCCGGCGCTGGCCGAAGGCCCGACCGAGATCGACCTGTTCTTCCCCGTGCCCGTCGACGGCAAGCTCGCCCGCGACATGAGCACCCTGATAAAGGAATTCAACGAGACCCATCCCGCGATCAAGGCAACCGCGGTCTACACCGGCTCTTATGACGACACGCTGATCAAGACGCGCGCCTCTATCAAGGCCGGCAAGCCGCCGGCTGCGGTGATCATGTCGGCGAACTTTCTGCTCGATATGCAGATCGAGAACGAGCTCGCAAACCTCGATCCCTTGATCGCCGCCGACGGCACCACCAAGGAGCAGTTTCTCGGCCAGTTCTTTCCGGCGCTGCAGGGCAACGCGGTGATCAACGGCTCGGTCTACGGCGTGCCATTCCATAATTCGACGCCGCTGCTCTACGTCAACGCCGACAAGGCGAAGGAAGCGGGCCTCGATCCGAACAAGCCGCCGCAGACTTGGGCCGAATTGACCGACTGGGCCAAGAAACTCACCAAGCGCGAGGGTGACAAGGTGACCCAATGGGGCATCGCGATCCCCTGCGCCTACGATTATTGCGGCTGGATGATGGAAACGCTCACCATGAGCAATGGCGGGCGCTACTACAACGAAGAGTTCGGCGGCGAGGTCTATTACGACACGCCCTCGATGCTCGGCGCGCTGACCTGGTGGAACGACCTCGTCACCAAGCACAAGGTTCACGCGCCCGGCGCCACGCCCGGTCCGGCCGTCAGCACCTCCTTCATCTCCGGCAACGCCGCGATGATGATGCTCTCGACGGGCTCGCTCACTTACGTGCGCGACAACGCCAAGTTCGCCTACAAGGTGGCCTTCATCCCGCGCAACGTCCGCAACGCCGTGCCGATCGGCGGCGCCTCGCTGATCGTTCCGGCGGGCCAGGGAGCCGACAAGCAGAAGGCCGCCTGGACGCTGATCAAGTGGATGACCTCGCCCGAGAAGAGCGGCTGGTGGAGCCGCGCCACCGGGTATTTCGCCCCCAACATGGCCGCCTACAAGACGCCGGACATGGTCGAATTCCTGAACAAGAACCCGGACGCCAAGACCGCCGTCGAGCAGCTCGACGTCGCAAAACCGTGGTTTGCGACCTACAAGACCGTGCCGGTGCGCAAGACGCTGGAGGACGAGGTCATGCTGGTCCTCAACGGCAAGAAGCAACCGAAGGAGGCCCTCGCCGCCGCCCAGAAGGCCGCCGACGAGACGCTGAAGCCGTATAACGCGGAGACCTCGCTGAAGCTGCCGTAAGGCCGGATGCAACGTCAAACGAACGTCGGCGCTCCGTCATGCGGGGCGCCGAATTCGTTTTGGACGGCCGCCCCCGTTAACCCCACGTCCACCATCCGGCCCGACCCGCCGCCGGTAACCACGAGAATTAACAGACCCTCAATTCGCCCTAGACAAGTTTAGCAATGTTTCCGAGGGGGTTTGCCGTGGATCTGTTGGTTTTCGAGTTCCTGGGGCTGGCGCTGGTCGCCATGTGCGTGGTCGTGGTGGCACTGCCTTGTGCGCGCAAACCCTCCCGGCGGGTCCGCTACGAATAGGATTTTCGTCGGAAAATGCGATTCCGGCCCAAATGCAAGGCTCGAATTCGCTTCGAGCCCCTTGACATCACAGCGCTTTCGGCAGAACGGCTGATGGACTTGTCATGGGCCGTTCATGGATTTGATTACCACCACCGCTGACCTTGCGGCTGCCTGCAGCCGGCTGGCCAAGCACCCCGTCATTACCGTCGATACCGAGTTCCTGCGCGAGACCACCTATTACCCGCTGCTGTGCGTGGTGCAGATGGCCAGCGCCGAGGAAGCGATCGTCATCGACACCCTGGCCGAGGGCATCGACCTCAAGCCGTTCTTCGAGCTGATGGGCAACGAGGGCGTGTTGAAGGTGTTCCACGCCGCCCGCCAGGACATCGAGATCATCTGGCATCAGGCCAATATCATTCCGCACCCGGTGTTCGACACCCAGGTCGCGGCGATGGTGCTCGGCTACGGCGACAGCATCGCCTACGACGCACTGGTCGAGAAGGTCACTGGACACCGCCCTGACAAAACCCACCGCTTCACCGACTGGTCGCGCCGGCCGCTGACCAAGGAGCAGATGCACTACGCCGTGTCCGACGTCACGCATTTGCGCGACGTGTTCGCAGCCCTCGATGCCGACCTCAAGAAGCGCCGGCGCAGCGAATGGGTCTCGATCGAGATGGAAGTCCTGACTTCGCCGAAGACCTACGACTTCCACCCCGAGCGTGCCTGGGAACGGCTCAAGACGCGGGTGCGCAAGCCCAAGGACCTCGCGGTCCTGATGGAGGTCGCCGCCTGGCGCGAGCAGGAGGCGCAGAGCCGCGACGTGCCGCGCGGCCGCGTGCTGCGCGACGAGGCCGTCAGCGACATCGCGACCCACGCGCCGAATACGATCGAGAAGCTCGCGAACCTGCGCTCGGTGCCGAAGGGTTTTGAGAAATCCAAATGGGGCGCCGACATCGTCGCCGCCGTCGAGCGCGGGCTGGCGCGGGATCACGCGACGCTGCCGAAGCTGGAAAAGCCGCGCAACAATAACAATGGCGCCGCGATCGTCGAGCTGTTGAAGGTGCTGCTGCGCATGACCGCGGAGCGCCATGCGGTCGCCAGCAAGGTGATTGCGACCGTCGACGACCTCGAGGAGATCGCGGCCGACGACGAGGCCGACGTGCCGGCGCTACGCGGCTGGCGCCGCGAGCTGTTCGGCGAGGCCGCCCTGAAACTGAAGCGCGGCGAGCTGGCGCTGGCGGTCGAGAAAGGCCGCGTGATCGGGGTTCAGCGGGCGGAATAGGCCCGATGCCTCCTTGTCGTCCCGGCGAAGGCCGGGATCCATTACCCCAGGGAGCAGTTTGGCGAAGACTCGTCGTTCGGGACTGCTACCACCCTTCTCGATAGATCACGCGGTATGGGTCCTGGCCTTCGCCAGGACGACACCGGGGGTGTGATAGAGCGCTCCGCTCACGCGTAAAGCGACGCCCCCTACGCCGGTGTCAGCTTCGCCACTTCGCCCTTCATGTCGTCCAGCACACCTGAAATCGCCGCGACCAGCTCGTCGATCTGGGCCTTGGTGACGATCAGCGGCGGGCAGATGGCGATGGCGTCGAGCATGTTGCGCGAGATCACGCCGCGCTCCTGCAGCATGCGGCTTGCCATGCCGCCGACGGCGCCCGGTGTTGCCGCTGCGGTCTTGCGCGCCTTGTCCAGCACCAGTTCGATCGCAGCGATCATGCCGACACCGCGGACCTCGCCGACCAGCGGATGGCCGGTGAGTTCACGCAGCTTGCCTTGCATGTAGCCACCGAGCTCGGCGGCATGCGCCACCAGACCCCGCTCCTCGATGATTTTCAAGTTCTCCAGCGCAATCGCCGAGCCGACCGGATGGCCGCCCGCGGTGAAGCCGTGGCCGAGCACGCCGATCTTGTTGCTCTCATCGGCGATCGGCTCGAACATGCGATCGTTCATCATGATGGCCGATAGGGGGAAATAGCTCGAGGTGATCTGCTTGGAGACCACGATCGCGTCGGGCTTGATGCCGTAGGTTTCGCAGCCGAACATCTTGCCGGTGCGGCCGAAGCCGCAGATGACCTCGTCGGCGACCAACAAGATGTCGTACTTGTTCAGCACCTTCTGGATCTTGTCCCAATAGGTCGCCGGCGGCACGATGACACCGCCCGCGCCCATCACCGGCTCACCGAAGAAGGCTGCGATCGTGTCCGGCCCCTCCTTCTGGATCAGCGCGTCGAGTTCCTCGGCCCGCCGGGTCGCGAACGCCTCCTCACTCTCGCCCGGCGCGCCGTCCTTGTAGAAATGCGGCGAGCCCGTGTGCAGGATGTTGGGGAGCGGCAGGTCGAAAGAGCGGTGGTTGTTCGGCAGCCCGGTGAGGCTGGCGGACGCAATGGTGACGCCGTGATAGGCGCGCATCCGGCTGATCACCTTCTTGCGCTGTGGCTGGCCGAGCGCATTGGAGCGATAGGCAATCAACTTCAGAACGGTGTCGTTGGCCTCCGAGCCGGAGTTGGTGAAGAACACCTTGCTCATCGTAACAGGCGCGAGCGCGACCAGCTTCTCGGCAAGATCGATCGAAGGCCCGTGCGATTTGGCGGAGAACGTGTGATAGAATGGCAGCGCCTGCATCTGCTTGTGCGCGGCGTCGACCAGCCGCTTCTCGTTGAAGCCGAGCCCGACGCTCCATAGGCCTGCCATCGCCTCGAAATAGCGCTTCCCCGACGCGTCGAACACGTAAGGGCCCTCGCCGCGTTCGATCACCAGGGGACCGGCCTCCTGATGGGCGCGCGCGTTGGTGTAGGGATGGAGCTGGTAGGCCACATCCCGGGCCTCTTGCGAATTGGGCAACATGGACATTTGCGGGCATCCTTGAAAGCGTCACGTCGCCGGCGCGGCCAGCGTCATCACTCGATGATCCAGTTCCTTGGCTATTGCCACAGCGCAGAACTTGCAACGTCAATTCGTCGGCAGCAAGCGCTCAGCAGCGTTGCACAAAGCCGCACATCGGGCCGCTGTCACGCCGCGCCCTCGTCATTCCCATCGTTATCGGCAGCAGCGGCTTCCCGCACCTCCACCAGCGCCATCGAGAGCAGATACACCGTCGTGGGAAGACCAAGACGGCGCGCCGCCTCGGCGGCACGCGACAGGTCGCTTGCCAGCTCCTCGAGCTGATCTCCCCGTGACAATGTCCCACTCCGTCCGTCGATCGCGGCCGCCTACACCGCAACGGCGCCGCTGGTTCTGATCAGTTCGGCGCTGGACTGGATTGTAGCAAAATTTCCGATCACATTCACTACCGCATGCTTGTAGGCGGCAGCATCGGCAGTCCCCGGCTGCCGGCAAGCGACCGCGTCGGCCACCACCTGGAAGCGATGGCTGCGATGAAACCCGTCGACAGCGGTGGCCAGGACAGTTTCGTCCAGGGAAAAGCCCGCGAGCACGCAACGGACATTGCGGATATTGGACATGTAGTCCACAAAACGCGCCGAACTGTAGGCCGACGGCAGCGGGTGCTCGAAAGTCATTTCTCCCGGCCGCGGCTTCGCCTCCGCGATCCAATCGGTCAGCCTGGATGCCGGATTGAACCAGGCCGCCTGCGCGATGCGCTTCAGATGCATCACCGGCCAGAGATTGTCGCGCCACAGCGTCAGCAGTTCCACGCAGCGCGCCGTGGCGGCATCGCCGTCGAGGATGACGTGACGACGTCCGGGGGTCAGATATTCGACCTGGAGATCCGCGCAGACCAGGATCGGCGGATCGTCGGTGATGGAAACCAGCATGGTTTTGCGCGCAGCTGCACCAGTTTCAACGGCCAGCGAGCGCGACGTCCCGCAGCGGCGACGTCACGGCCCGTCCTGCCGAGGCGTCGAGCACGCCCGGCCGGTCCCAATCGCCCTCGGGGCGGATGATCACGTACGGATCGCTGTCCAGCGTAATGGCATCCGGGCCCGGCTCGATCTCCAGCAGCATTTCCGTGTAGGAGAAGTCGGAGAAAGTGATCTTGCGATTGTGGCCAAGCGGCTTGGCGCCGAAATGGGCCCAGAAATCGACCAGCCGGTCCTGCGCCTGGCCGTAGATCTTGCGAAAGCCCTTGCGCTTCACATAATCGACGCTCGCCTGTACCAGCTTGAACGAGACCCGCGACCGCCGATATTGGTGCCGCACCGCAAGCCGTTCCACCTTGGCGAAGTCGCCGAAGAACCGCACCCGCAGACAGCCCGCAGGCTCGTTGCCGACATAGCCGATGAAATGCGCGGCGACCATGTCGTTGCCGTCGAACTCCTCATCGAACGGGCAATCCTGCTCGGCGAGATAGACGGCTGAGCGGATCGAGGTGACCAGCATGAGATCGCTGAGATCGCGCGCGAGGCGAATGGTGATGGCGCGGGAATCGGGCTTCGCGAGAGGAATCCTAGTACCATGCATCTGCAAAACTCCTTGCTTGGATGATCGCGCCCGGCATGCGCATCGGCTGCCGATGCCATGGCCGCTCGTAGCACCAGAGGTCGGGCTGGAAGCTTGGAACAGGCTCGAATCCTGTCGCCTTCATGATATCGCGGCCGGCCACGGTTGACGGCTGCGCATAGCAATCCGCGTTGCGAAACCTTAGCTGTCTAAGATGAGCCGCGGCCTTGCCGAGACCAGCGACGCCGCGCCCCGTCGCCGCGATCGCCCAGATGTAGATAGCGGAAACGTCTTCCTTCGCGGACGCGAGATGGCGCGTCTCCGGCGCGGTGAGGCAGATCTCGTCGAGCAGCAGCGCATCATGCCCGCGATCGTTGAGAAACAGGAAGGCCATGCCGCCGACAAGGTTGCCCTTCCGGCTGAAAGTCAGGATGCTCTCGGGGTCGAAGGCGAAATATTTTGCAAGCTCGGCCGCCCCGATCCGAACGCCCGGCACCAGCCGGTGCGCCAACTGCGACAGCGCGGCGATTTCGGAAAGTTGGGCGCGACGGACGTCGACATCCGGACTGAGCGGCAGCGCGTCGAAATCATGCCTTGCGGCAAACGAGCCCCTTTCCATACCCATATCACCCCTCTATCGTTCGCGGCTTTCGTGCCCCGCTATGACCAAGAGCTTAGCGGCTGGGGATCAGGCGTATGCAGCAGTTATTGCACCGGGGTGCTGCGATGATGCAGCACCGTGAAGAAGCCCTGGATATGTCCTGGGACGATTTGAAACTATTTTTAGCTTGCGCAAAATATAAAAGTTTCCGCAACGCCGCCGAGGAGCTCGGGCTCACCTCCACCACCCTGATGCGCAGGATCGACCGGCTCGAAGAGAGCATCGACTGCAAGCTATTCCTGCGCGACCAGAGCGGGCTCACACTCAGTGACGAAGGCAGCGCGATGATCGCCGACGTCGCGCATATGGAGCGTCATGCCTTCAACGTGTTCCGGCGTGCCTCGCGATCGTCGAATGACATGTCAGGCACAGTGCGCGTCGCGGTGACGGAAGGCCCCGGCAATTTCTGGATCCTGCCGCGACTGATCGACTTCCAGAAGACTTATCGCAAGATCACCGTCGACCTGCGCTGCGCGATGGAACAGGCCGACGTCGCGAGGCTCGAATCCGATATTGCGATCCAGCTCGAGCCGCCGACCAATCCCGATCTGATCGTCGCCAAGCTCGGCCGGCTGCACATCTATCCCTTCGTCTCCAAGGAGTACGAAAACCTCTACGGCGTGCCCGCGAGCCTGGCCGAGCTGAAGAACCACCGCATCATCAAGCAGAGCGCCCCGCAGGTCGACGACGGCGCTTACGCCCGCGTGCTCGGACTTAAGTCCCTGGAGGGCATTGTCGGGATCAAGACCAATTCCTCGGTCGGCGTGCTCTATGCGGTGGAGCGCGGCGCCGGCATCGGGTTCCTGCCGACAGTCTCGATCGCGCTCGGTGCCCCGCTCGTTGCCGTCGATCTCGGCGTCAGCCACCACGCCGATCTCTGGCTCACCTACCACAAGGAGTTCCGCGCCTCCGAGCGCCACAAGATCGTGGTCGATTGGCTGAAGAAAATCTTCGACCCCAAGATCCATCCCTGCTTCCGCGACGAGTTCATCCACCCGAACGCGCTGGCCCCGATGATGACGGCCGCGCGCGAGGGTTTTGGATTGACGGGATATGTCGCGGCAATGCCGACCTAAAGCCTGAGCATGATCTTTTCGGAAAACCGCTTCACAGTTTTCCGGATCCTGCTTTGGGCGGACGTGGGCAGGCTTCGCCTCACCACCGATGTTCGAAGCCGACCGTGCCCTGATGCGACGTCAGCTCGTTGCGGAACTTGCCGTCGTAATTGACGTAGAGCCGCGCCGTGTTGGTCAGGCTGAGCGAGGCCGAGGCGCCGGCATCCATGCCGTAGCGGCTCTCGCCGATACCGGGCACGACGATGCTCTGGGTCCCGAGGCTGACCTGCACTGATCCCAGGTTCTGATGGAAATTGTCGACGAACTTGCCATAGGCGGACAGGTCCAGGATCTTCTGGTCGAAGATAAAGTAGCGCCCGACCTCGGCTCCGATCATGACGCGCCCGCGCGAGAGCGCCGTCGAGCCGACATTGAGTGGATCGAGGCCGCCAACCTCCTGGAACGCGACGCTGGTGGCGCGGACATATTCCAGTGCGCCTTTGGGCACGATGCGCATCTGGTCCTTGGTCCAGTAATAGCTGATCTCGGTCAGCGCACCGTCGACTGCGGCACGATAACCTGCGGTCGCAAGTCCCAGGCCGGTATCCCGGCTGGAGCGGACCTTGCCGAAGCCGTGCACCAAAGCGAACGCCCAGGTCCAGGGACCCTTGTCGACCGAGCCGCTGAAGCCGAGTTGCGTCAGGTCCAGCGTCGCGGATTGAAGTGCGAGCGGCACGTCGATGTCGGTGTGGCTCTGGTCGACGGAGAAGCCGAGATTGACACCCGGCGCGAGCCGCGCGCCAAAGCCTGCGACACCGCCAAACGTCTTGCGTTTGTCGCCGACAAAGTCTCCTTGCGCATCTGTCCGGACCGAGATGCCGTAGCCCTCGAACCAGGTGCGGTAGCGCGGATCTTCCGTGCTCGCCGATGCGCCGCCGCCGCCGGGATTGGTCCGAAACGCCCGGTTGACGCCGCCAGACGCCTGGTTGCCGAGCCGCTCCAGGAAATTCGAGCCGAGATTGAGCGCGCTGTTGCCGGCCGACTGGTCGTGATTGGTCGCTGTCGGCATCGGAATCGGCGTCGGTGACGGCGTGGGTGTCGGGGTCGGCGTGGGCGTCGAACTTTGCGCAAAGCCTGATGTTGTCGACAGCACCATGATGAGAGCAAACGCCACGGCAGCCGCGATCCAGCGGACGCGGTTCAGCCTGATCGCCTGCCGTGTCTCTGAGGGCTGCGAAATGCAGCACATGGCGACAAATCCCGAAGCAAAGGGCGGCGCGCAAAAATGCAACAGGAGCTGCGCACGCGTGCCGCGATTTGTGCCGAACTGTTACTGAGGGTCAACCGGCTGGCGCGTCCAGGCAAAGGCATTGCTTCCGATTGTGGTTCCGCGGCCACAGGTCGCAAATTGCGGTCGGGTACTCCGGTCGGGCTCTTGAAATTCGCGCGCGGCTTGCTAACGGGCGATTTTCATGTTGCAATATCGGACACAATCGGAATTGGCCGCTCGACTGTGCGTTTCGCGACATTGAGACTCAAGACTCGAACAGACTACCGGAAGCCCGTTTGTGGCGTGGCACGCGAAAAGCGGCCGCGTCGTTTTTGTATCTAGCGGAGGAGACTGAGGATGCCGCAAAAGGGCACCGTCAAATGGTTCAACCCGACCAAGGGCTATGGGTTCATCAAGCCGAACGGCAGTGACAAGGACGTCTTCGTCCACATCTCCGCCGTCGAGCGCGCCGGACTCTCGACCCTCAATGAAAATCAGGTGGTTGAATACGACCTCGTGGAGAACCGCGGCAAGGCATCCGCGGAGAACCTCAAGGTTTCCTGATTTCTCTCGCGGTCTGCGCAAGAGATCATGACGTTGCCCCCGGCTCTGCCGGGGGTTTTTGTTTGGGATGGGAAGTTTCCGAGTGCGACGGCGCTTCACCGCACCAACGGCGCAACCAGAAAATTCTCCGACGGCCCGCTGCCGGCGGTCTTGCACACATCGCCCTCGATCCGGACCTTGCCGGTCGCGAGCAGGCTCAGTGCTGCGGGATAGATGCGGTGCTCGACTTCGAGGATACGCTCCGACAGCGTGGCCGCGGTATCGTGATCGCTCACAGGCACCGCGCCCTGCATCACGATCGGGCCGGCGTCGGTCTCGGGGATCACGAAGTGCACTGTCGCGCCGGACAGCTTGACGCCGGCGCGCAACGCCTGGCCGTGCGGGTCGAGACCGGGGAAGGACGGCAGGAGCGAGGGATGGATGTTGAGCATCCGCCCGTACCACGCCTTGGTGAATTCGGCCGTGAACAGGCGCATGAAGCCGCCGAGGCAAATCAGCTCGATGCCGTGCTGATCGAGCGCTGCTTGCAGCACCTTCTCGAATCCGGCGCGGTCCTTGCCGAACGGCTTGCTTTCGATCACCAGCGTCTTCACGCTGCTCGCTTTGGCCCTTTCCAGCCCCTGCGCATCGGCCTTGTTCGAGATGACGAGCGAAATCTCCGCCGGAAAATCCGGCGCGGCCGCGCCCTTGATCAGCGCAGCCATGTTGGAGCCACGGCCGGAAATCAGGATGGCGACGCGGCGTTTCATCACAGCGCCGGTCACTACAGCGCCATATCGAGATGGCCGTTATAGACGACGCGGTGCTCGCCCTCGGCCGGGATCACAGTGCCGAGCTGTGCCACGGTCTCGCCGGCATCGGCGAAGACCTCGACGACCTCTTCGACCTTGTCCGGCTCGACGATCGCGATCATGCCGATCCCGCAATTGAAGGTCCGCAGCATTTCGAGCTCGGCGATGCCGGCCTGCGCGGCCAGCCATTTGAACACCGGCAGCACCGGCAGGCGCGCCAGATCGATACCGACTCCGAGATGCTTCGGCAGCACGCGCGGAATGTTGTCGGTGAAGCCGCCGCCGGTGATGTGGGCGAGCCCCTTCACCGCGCCGGTCTCGCGGATCGCGCGCAGGCAGGATTTGACGTAGAGACGTGTCGGCGTCAGCAGCGCGCCGCCGAGCGTCATGACGGGCGCAAACGGCGCCTGCGCTCCGAAGCCGAGGCCGGATTGTTCCACGATCTTGCGCACCAGCGAGAAACCGTTGGAGTGCACGCCCGACGAGGCGAGCCCGATCACGGCATCGCCGGCGGCGATGTCCTTGCGCGGCAAGAGCGTGCCCCGCTCCGCGGCGCCGACGGCAAAGCCACCGAGGTCGTAGTCGCCGTCCTTGTAGAGGCCGGGCATCTCGGCCGTCTCGCCGCCGATCAGGGCGCAGCCGGATTCGCGGCAGCCTTCGGCGACACCGGCGACGATCGACGCGGTCGCCTCCGGATCGAGCTTGCCGCAGGCAAAATAGTCCAGAAAGAACAGCGGCTCGGCGCCCTGCACCACGAGGTCGTTGACACTCATGGCGACGAGGTCGATGCCGATCCCGCCATGCAGGCCGGTCTCGATCGCGATCTTGACTTTGGTGCCGACGCCATCGGTCGCGGCCACCAGGATGGGATCCTTGAAACCGGCCGCCTTGAGATCGAACAGGCCGCCGAATCCGCCGATTTCGGCGTCGGCGCCGGGACGTGCGGTTGCGCGCACCATCGGCTTGATCAGGTCGACCAAGCGGTTGCCCGCGTCGATATCGACGCCTGAATCGGCGTAAGTGAGGCCGTTTTTGCGGTCGGTCATGCCCGATTTCCAGTGGGTTTGCGGCTGGTTACGTCGAATTCCGGGGACGCGCAATGGCTCGCATGGCGCGCCTCCGTATACTATGTAGAGATATCAACCGGTTCAGCCTCCAAAGGGCCGAATTCGAGGTCAGGCCGGGTGCCGGGAAGCGCCGTGTGAGTATACCGAACATCATTACTTTGGGCCGCATCATGCTGGTCCCGATCATCGTCTGGGCCATCGTGTCGAGCCAAATGGAGGTGGCGTTCGCCGTCTTCCTGATCGCCGGTATCAGCGACGCGGTCGACGGCTTCCTTGCCAAGCGCTTCAACATGACGAGCGAGCTCGGCGCTTTGCTCGACCCGCTCGCCGACAAGGCGCTGCTGGTCTCGATCTACATGGCGCTGGGCATCTGGGGCGCGATTCCGCGCTGGATCGTCATCCTGGTGGTCTCGCGCGACATCATGATCGTCGCTGCCGTGATCATATCGTGGCTGTTCGACCGGCCTGTGGAGATGAAGCCCTCGAAGGTATCCAAGCTCAACACTGTGGCCCAGGTGGCGTTCGCGGCGCTGGTGCTGGCCGCCCTCGCCTTCGGCTTCAAAGCCGGTCCTTATGATATCATCCTGATGGGCCTCGTCACGGTCTTCACGCTTTCCTCCGTGTCGCTCTATCTTGTCGAGTGGTTGCGGCACATGAGCACGATCGAGGCCAAATGAGTTGGGAAGCGGCCCCGCAAAAGGCCAACTCCCGCTCGATCAAGTCGCATCTCTTCAAACGAAGCCGGCACGCCGGCACGGAGCAAAGCAAGCGTGCCAGGCCGCGTTCATCCCCGACAATTGGCGTTTTCGCTTCCGCATGCGGAGAGCCTGAGCCGGGACAATTTCCTTGAGGGCCCCGTCAACGCCGCCGGCCTTGCCCTCATCGACGCCTGGCCGGAATGGCCGAATCGGATCATGTGGCTGGCCGGCCCGGAAGGAAGCGGCAAGAGCCATCTCGCCGCGATCTGGGCCGAGGCTTCAGGCGCCCGCTCGACCACGGCCAATGGGCTGACCGCCGAGGCCGTCCCGGCTGCGCTCGCCACTGGCGCGCTGGTGGTCGAGGATCCCAAGGCCGGGCAATTCGACGAGCGCGCCCTGTTCCATCTGATGAATCTGGCCCGCGAGGACGGCGCCTACGTCCTCTTCACCGGACGCGAGGCGCCCGCTTCTCTCGAGATCGAACTCGCCGACCTGCGCTCGCGGCTCCGCGCCGTCCCCGTTGTCTCGCTGCTGCCGCCTGACGACCAGCTCTTCCGCGGCCTGATCGTCAAATTCTGCACCGACCGCCAGCTCGCGGTGGACGAGAGCGTGGTCAGCTACCTCGCCACTCGCCTGGAGCGGTCCTCGGCCGCCGCCCGACGGGCTGTGGACCTGCTGGACAGCGAGGCCCTGCGCCTCGGCCGCCCCGTCACAAGGGCGCTGGCGGCCGAGCTGCTCCGGGATGTCTGACCAAGGCGGCTTGACGCGGCCGGGCGGCGGAACATCAATGTCATCGAAACGTCATCGCTCTAACACATGCTCCCGCGGGTTTTGCGCGTAAGTCGCAAATTGGGGCGAACTGGATGGATCGACTTCTGATGGATTCTGCGCAAGCTATTGAAGTTAAAGAGAAAGCCCAGGAAGCCGAGGGCCCGCCTGCGATCGCATCGAACCCTGAGCGGTTCATCAATCGCGAGCTCTCCTGGCTGCACTTCAACCGCCGCGTCCTGGAGGAATCGGTCAATCCCAGCCATCCCATGCTGGAGCGGGTGCGATTCCTGTCGATTTCAGCGAACAACCTCGACGAGTTCTTCATGGTCCGCGTCGCCGGCATCAAGGCCCAGGTGCGCGAGGGCATTGCCGAGCGCAGCCCCGACGGTCTGACGCCGTCCGAGCAGCTCGCGCTGATCAACCGAACCGTCTCGCAGCTCGCCTCCGACCAGCAGGCAATCTGGCGCGACCTGCGCGGCACGCTCGCCGACGAGGGCATCGTGCTGGTCGAGGGCAAGGAAGTCACCAAGGCGGAACGAACCTGGGTCGAGGACTACTTCCTCAGCAACGTGTTCCCGCTGCTGACACCGCTTGCGATCGACCCGGCCCACCCCTTCCCGTTCATTCCGAGCCTCGGCTTCACCATCGCGCTCCAGCTCACGCGCGCCGCCGATGGCAAGCAGATGAACGCGCTGATCCGCATGCCCGGCAAGATCGACCGCTTCATCCGCCTGCCGGCCGAGGGCAAGGTGGTTCGGCTGATCTCGCTGGAGCAGGCCACCGCGCTGTTCATCAACCGCCTGTTCCCCGGCTACAATCTGCACGGCCAGGGCGCCTTCCGTGTCATCCGCGACTCCGAACTCGAAATCGAGGAAGAGGCCGAGGATCTCGTCCGCCTGTTCGAGACTGCGCTGAAGCGCCGCCGCCGCGGCTCGGTGATCCGGCTCGAGATCGACGCCAAGATGCCGGAGCAGCTGCGCAGCTTCGTGCAGCATGCGCTGTCGACCGCCGACGACGAGGTGTTCCTGGTCGACGGCGTGCTCGCCATGAACGAGCTCTCGCAACTCACCCGTCTCGACCGGCCTGACCTCGAATTCACCCCTTACGTGCCGCGCCATCCCGAGCGCGTGCGCGAGCAAGGCGGCGACATCTTCGCTGCGATCCGGCAGAAGGATCTCGTCGTCCATCACCCCTATGAATCCTTCGACGTGGTGGTGCAGTTCCTCCAGCAGGCGACGCGCGACCCCGACGTCGTCGCCATCAAGCAGACGCTCTACCGCACCTCCAGCAACTCGCCGATCGTGCGCGCGCTCGTGGAAGCCGCCGAAGCCGGCAAATCCGTGACCGCGCTGATCGAGCTGAAGGCGCGCTTCGACGAGGAGGCCAACATCCGCTGGGCGCGCGACCTCGAACGCGCCGGCGTGCAGGTCGTCTACGGCTTCCTCGAACTGAAGACGCACGCAAAGCTGTCGATGGTGGTGCGGCGCGAGGGCGGCAGCCTCACAACCTACGTCCATACCGGCACCGGCAATTACCACCCGGTGACCGCGCGCATCTACACCGACCTCTCCTACTTCACCTCGGATCCAACCATCGGCCGCGACGCTGCCCGCGTGTTCAACTTCATCACCGGCTATGCCGCGCCGAGCGACCTGGAAAAGATGGCGGTGTCGCCGCTGACCTTGCGCAAGCGCATCATCGAGCACATCCAGGGCGAGACCGCGCATGCACGGCACGGGCGGCCCGGTGCGGTCTGGATGAAAATGAACGCGCTGGTCGACCCCGACATCATCGATGCGCTCTACGAGGCTTCACAGGCCGGCGTGCAGGTCGAGCTCGTGGTGCGCGGTATCTGCTGCCTACGGCCCGGCATTCCCGGCCTGTCGGAGAACATCCGCGTCAAGTCGATCATCGGACGATTCCTCGAACACGGCCGAATTTACTGCTTCGGCATGGGCCAGGGCCTGCCGAGCGCGAAAGCGGCTGTGTATATCTCCTCGGCTGACATGATGCCGCGCAACCTCGACCGCCGCGTCGAGGTGCTGTGTCCGCTGCAAAATCCCACGGTGCATCAGCAGGTTCTCGAACAGATCATGGTCGCGAATCTCAAGGACAATGAACAGAGCTGGCAATTGTTGCCGGACGGGTCCTCAACGCGTATGAAGACCGCGAAGGGCGAGGAGCCTTTCAACGTCCACAACTACTTCATGACAAATCCGAGTCTGTCTGGCCGTGGTAAGTCGCTCAAGGAATCCTCGCCGCGCCGCCTCACGCGCCGTAATGAACGTCATCAATCCTGATCCGGGATCGTCGACGTGAAGCGGCCGCGCAAGCGCGGCTCGAGCGTCGCGGTCATCGACATCGGCTCCAACTCGGTCCGGCTCGTCGTCTACGAGGGGCTGACGCGGAGCCTCATTCCCATCTTCAACGAGAAGACGCTGTGCGGTCTCGGGCGCGAGGTGCAGAGCACGGGACTGCTTGCGCCCGACGCCGTCGACAAGGCGCTGACCTCGCTCAAGCGCTTCCGTGCGCTGTGCCGAGTGATGCAGGTCGGACGGGTGTTTGCGATTGCGACCGCCGCCTGCCGCGACGCCTCCAACGGCCCCGACTTCATCGCCAAAGCCGAGCGCATCTGCGCGGTGAAGATCGAGATCCTGTCGGGCCCGCGCGAGGCGCGGCTGTCGGCGCTCGGCGTGATCTCCGGCATCCACCATCCCGACGGCATCGTCGGCGATCTCGGCGGCGGCTCGCTCGAACTGATCGACGTGCGCAAAAACACCGTGCGCAGCGGCGTGACGCTGCCGCTCGGCGGCCTCGCGCTGCAGGACCTCGCGCATAAATCCCTGAAACGCGCCGACCGCATCGTGCGCGAAGCGCTCGACGGGGTGCCGCAGCTCACCGCGGGCCGCGGCCGCAGCTTCTACGCCGTCGGCGGCACCTGGCGCGCGCTTGCGCGCATCCACATCATCCAGAGCGGCTATCCGCTCCAGGTGATGCACGGCTATTCGATTTCGGCGGCCGAGGCGCTCGATTTTTCCCGCCGCCTGCGCCGGCTTGCGGCCGCCGGCATGCTCGCCGACATCGAGATCGTCGCCGATGCCCGGCGCCCGCTCCTCACCTATGCCGCACTGGTGCTCGAGCACATCATTCGGGTGGCGAAGCCGAAGACCATCGTGTTCTCGACCTTCGGCGTACGCGAGGGCCTGCTGCACGAGAAGCTGCCGGAGTCCGAACGCAACAAGGACGGACTGATCTGCGCGGCCGAGGAGCTGAACCAGCTGCTGTCGCGTTCGGCCAAGCACGCGCGCGAGCTGATCGCCTGGACCGACCGCCTCGCGCGCGTGGTGAAGTTGCGCGAGACCGAGGAGGACCGCCGTCTGCGCCATGCCGCGTGCCTGCTGTCCGACATCGGCTGGCGCGTGCATCCCGATCATCGCGGCGAGCAGACGCTGAGCCTCGTCGTCAACGGCAATTTCGGCGCAATCACCCACACCGAGCGCGCCTTCGTCGGCCTGTCCGTGTTCTATCGCTATGCGGGCCTCAGCGAGGAGAACCAGCCGCCGGTCGCCATGCAGGAGCTGCTGACGCCGGCGCAGCTCGAACGCGCCCGCCTGCTGGGCGCGGCCTTCCGCGTCGCGCATCTGATCTCGGCGGCACGTCCGGGCGTCTTGCCCGCGACGCATTTCCGCAGCATGGGCCGCAAGCTGTTGCTGGTGTTCGAGCACCGCCTCGGCGATCTCGTCGCGGATCGCGTCGGCAGCCGCTTCCGCGCGCTCGCCCGCCTGATCAACCGCGCCGGCTCGATCGTCCGGCGCTAGCGCAAGCTCCGGAAAGCGTGAAGCGCTTTTCCGAAAACATCATGCTCAAAAGGTAAGTCTACTCCGCCGAGGCCTTGGCGTGGCGCTCGGAGGACTCCAGCGCGGCCGCGCTCATGCTGCGCCGGCGCCAGATGGAGCCGCCGACCAGAACGACGACGACGCCGAGAGCTGCGCAGAGATATTCGCCGCCTCCGCCGCCATGGGCGAATTGCGGCGGGATGCGGAAGGCGCCGAGCATGTTGTCCAGCGACGCGCCGAACGGACCGTCAAACAGCGTGTGCAGCCTCGGCGCGATGCCGGGATCGGTCGCAATCACCTCGCCCGCGATCCAGCCGAGCAGTGCCGCGCCGGCCCACACCAGAACCGGCAGCTTCGCGAGCAGCGCCATGATCAGCGCCGCGCCGGCGACGATCAAGGGCACGCTGATGGCAAGGCCGAGCACCAGCAAGGGCGCGCTGCCATTGGCGGCCGCGGCCACCGCAATGACGTTGTCCAGGCTCATGACGATGTCGGCGACGACGACGATCTGCACGGCCTGCCACAGATGCGAAGCCGACTCGACGCCGTCCTCGTCCTCCTGCTCCGGCACCAGCAGCTTTGCCGCAATCACGATCAGCGCAAGACCACCGACCAGCTTGAGGTACGGCAGCTCCATCAGGCTCGCGACGATGCCCGTGAAGATGATCCGCAGCAGCACCGCGGCGCCGGCACCGAGGATCATGCCCCACAGCCGATGCCGCGGCTTGAGGCCGCGGCAGGCGAGCGCAATCACCAGCGCATTGTCGCCGGACAAGAGGATGTTGATCCAGATGATCTTGCCGACCGCGACCCAGAAGGTCGGTTCGGCCATCTCAACGCGGAACTGGGTGAAGAATGCCCCGATCGTAGCGGGATCGAAGATCTGCCAGAGCCAGTTCACACTACGTCCTTTCGCCGCGTCTCGTTACCTGATCGGCTGACGGATCAGCCGACGATCTCGTTGCCCGAGAAGAACTGCGCGATCTCGATCGCGGCGGTCTCCGGCGCATCCGAACCGTGCGCGGAGTTCTCGCCGATCGACTTTGCGTAGAGCTTGCGGATGGTGCCGTCAGCCGCCTTGGACGGATCGGTCGCGCCCATCACGTCGCGATACTTGGAGACGGCACCCTCGCCTTCCAGCACCTGGACCACCACGGGGCCAGACGTCATGAAGTCCACGAGCTCACCGAAGAAGGGGCGCGCCTTGTGGACCGCATAGAAGGTCTCGGCCTGTTCCTTGGTCATGCGGATGCGCTTCTGCGCGACGATGCGCAGGCCCGCCTTCTCGATCACGGCGTTAACCGCCCCGGTAAGGTTACGCGCGGTGGCGTCGGGCTTAATGATCGAGAAGGTGCGTTCGATGGCCATGATGTTGTCCTTGAAGAGAAAACGGTGGTTCGGAGTTGCCGGGCTTATATCGGCGCCTTCGCCATACGGCAAGCGACCGCCAAAACCGGCTCGCGGGCGCTTCGCCGCAGGCCCGGGGGTTCGAATGCCAACATGGATTACGACGATTTCACCCAGATGAACCCAATCTGAAGGCCGCGTCAGGGTTTGGTTCAGCCTCGCCCGGATAATCTCAGGTCCATCGAAACCAAAGCCTCCTCCTGAGGTGGACCGTTTCGGCGGCCTTTCCATCGACGCGATAGCCCCGCGCCGGCAGTTTTGAGGAGATCACCATGTTGAGGAAACTTTCGCTCGCCGCCGTCGCCGCGGTCGCGCTTGGTGCCGCGCTGGCGCCGACCTCCGCGTCCGCTCATTGGCATGGCGGCGGCGGCGGCTGGCACGGCGGCGGTGGCTGGCACCACGGCCACGGCTGGGGTGGACCGCGCTTTTATGCCCGCGGCCCCGTCGTCTCCTACGGCTATGGCGGCTGCTATGTGCGCCGGCTGGTCCCGACCCCCTGGGGACCCCGCTGGCGGATGATCAACCGCTGCTACTGAGCCCGACAGCACCTTTCCAAAGGTACCTGAGCCCCCAGGTACCTTCCAAGCGAAGCCCCGGCGTCCCCCAGCGCCGGGGCTTTGTATTCGGAGCGGGATATCAAACGGCTTCACACAATTTTTGCTAGAAGGCCGCGCAATCGCCGCGAGTGGCGAAACCATTTGGGGGCCAAGGACTTGGTACCGTGTCGCTTCTTTGAGAACACGGAACCCTGCGATGCCTGCCCTTTTCGCCGATGACAGCGAACAAATCGACCGGCGCACCAGCCGCTCGATCCGCGATGCGGTGGGCGAACGGCTCCAGCAGAGCCTGCGGCCCGAAGCCAGGCTGCCGACGCACCTCGAGCAACTCCTCAATGAGCTGAAGCAGCGCGAGCGCGAATCGCACTGAGTCGACGAGCACCGGCTTGCAGACACGGAAAAACGGGTTGCGTTTGATCGCGGGTGCGGTGACAAGGCCGCATGCTCTCCATCACCGATCTCTCGATCCGCCTCGCCGGACGCCTTCTGATTGACCAGAGTTCCGTGCAGATCACGCCCGGATCCCGCGTTGGCATGGTCGGTCGCAACGGCACCGGCAAATCGACCCTGTTCAAGGTGATCCGCGGCGAGCTCGCCGCCGAGCACGGCACGGTGACCCTGCCGCCCCGCTGGCGCGTCGGCAGCCTCGCGCAGGAAGCGCCGAACGGCCCCGAGAGCCTGATTTCGGTCGTGCTCAAAGCCGACCTCGAACGCGACGCGCTGCTCACCGAGGCCGAGCGCGCGACCGACCCGCACCGGATCGCCGAAATCCAGACCCGGCTGGTCGACATCGACGCGCATTCGGCACCGAGCCGTGCCGCCGCCATCCTCTCCGGCCTCGGATTCTCCGCCACCGATCAGCTCCGCCCCTGCGCCGAATTCTCCGGCGGCTGGCGCATGCGCGTTGCGCTTGCCGCAACGCTGTTCGCGGCTCCCGACCTGTTGCTGCTCGACGAGCCCACCAACTATCTCGACCTCGAAGGCACGCTGTGGCTCGAGGATCACCTCGCGCATTATCCGCGCACCGTGATCGTGATCAGCCATGACCGCGACCTGCTGGAAAGCTCGGTCGACCAGATCCTGCATCTGGAGCGCGGCAAGCTCACGCTTTACAAAGGCACTTACTCCTCCTTCGAGGAGCAGCGCGCCATGCGCGAGATGCTCGACGCCAAAGCGGTCAAGCGCCAGGAAGCCGAACGCGCCCGCTTGCAGGCCTTCGTCGACCGCTTCAAGGCCAAGGCCTCGAAAGCCCGCCAGGCGCAGTCCCGTGTGAAAATGCTGGAGCGGCTGAAGCCGATCACGGCGCTGGTCACCCAGGACGTACGCGAGATCAGCTTTCCCGCGCCGGAGAAAATCCTGTCGCCGCCGATCATCGCCGCCGACAACGTCGTGGTCGGCTACGATCCGAACACGCCCGTACTTAACCGCGTCACCTTGCGCGTCGACAATGACGACCGCATCGCGCTGCTTGGTTCCAACGGCAACGGCAAGTCGACGCTGGTGAAACTGCTCGCGGGCCGCCTCGCGCCGTTCTCGGGCAAGGTGACCCGCGCCGACAAGCTGTCGATTGCCTATTTCGCCCAGCACCAGCTCGACGAATTGAACGAGGATGCCTCGACCTACGACCACGTCCGCAAGCTGATGGGCGAGGCGCCCGAAGCGAAAGTACGCGCCCGCGCCGGCGCCATCGGTTTTTCCGGCAAGGCGGCCGACACCAAGGTCGGAAAATTGTCGGGTGGCGAGAAGGCGCGGCTCCTGCTGGGACTTGCGACCTTCTTCGGCCCCAACATGATCATCCTGGACGAGCCGACCAACCATCTCGACATCGACAGCCGCGCCGCGCTCGCAGAAGCCATCAACGAATTCCCCGGCGCGGTCATCATGGTCTCACACGACCGCTATCTGATCGAGTCCTGCGCCGATCAACTCTGGATCGTCGCCGACCGCACCGTGACCAATTACGACGGCGACCTCGACGAATATCGCCGTCTGGTGCTGTCCGCGCGCAATGGCGAGCCCGTCCCGCGCGAGCGCAACGCGGCGAGCGAGAAGCCGCAGCGTCCGAGATCGGACAATCGCGGCTCGCTGAAAAAACGCATCGCGGAAGCCGAAACCGAGATCGCCCGCGTCAGCGAGATCATCAGCAAAATCGACACGGCGCTGGCCCTGCCCGACATCTTCAGCCGCGACCCCAAGCAGGCCGCGCAACTGTCGAAAGCGCGCGCCAATGCGGCCGACGCGCTGGCGCGCGCCGAGGAGCAGTGGCTCGAGGCGAGCACGCAGTTCGACGAGGCGGCGGGTTGACGCCCCTATAAGGGCCGACATTAAAATCCGAAAAACAACCCCATGCACAGTACCGGTATTTTGCTACCCGGTAATTAGTCGTTGAATAACCTGTTCTTTGCCGCACCGACCGAGCCGGCCCGCATGGCGAAGCTTCGTCGGCATTATGCGGGAACTAGCGCTCCCGCATGATCTCGTGCCGGTAGCGCTGCAGCGGCGATAGCAGGTAGCTCAGGATGGTGCGCGAACCGGTCCTGATCTCGACGGTCACCGCCATTCCCGGCGACAGGTTGACGAGGCGGTCGTCCACCTGCATCTGGCTGCGATCGAGCGAGATGCGGGCGCTGTAGCTCAACTCCTGCCCGCTGGGCTCGCTGCTGTCGCGTTGCGTCCCAAGCGCACGGTCGCTCCCGCGCTCCTGAGGCCGGTCGCGAATGATGGCGTCCTGCGAGACGCTCAGGACCCGGCCTGCGAGAAGCCCGTAGCGGGTGAAATTGAAAGTGTCGATCTTGATGGCGGCGCCCTGCCCGACCTCGACAAATCCGATATCGCGGTTGGAGATCATCGCCTCGATCTCGAGCCGCGTATCGGTCGGCACGATCACCAGCAGCGACTGTGCGGGCGTGACCACGCCGCCCACAGTGTGGACCGCGAGCTGCTGCACGACGCCGTCGACCGGCGACGTCAGTTGCTGAAGCCTCGTCCTCTGCTGCGCCTTGATCAGATCGCGTGCGACGCCATTGGCTTTCTGTTCGCTCTTGGCAAGCTCGTCGGAGAGACTTTTCCTGTACTCGGCCAAGGCCTGAATGCGGGTCTCCCGGATCGCGGCGACGGCCGAATCGGCCTCCTTCAAGCGGCTGCTCTGGACGCGAAGCTCCTCTTGTTGCTCGATCTGGAGCTGGAGGGTCTCATAGTAGGTCAGCTTCGAGCCGATCTCCTTCTCCATCAGCGTCTTGCGAATCTCGACACGCTGCTGGGTGACCGGCAGCAACGCATCAAGCTTGTGAATCGTCGCCGCAATCGTCTGATGTTCGGCCTCCTTTTGCGCTTCCTGACGCGCCAGCGCCGCGAGCTTGGCCCTGTTCTCGCTGACCTGATTGGCGAGGAGCTGCCGTTGCGTCGCGACCAGCATGGGATCGGCGTCCTCTGGTACGACGAGATCGGCGGACGCCCCTTCGCCGCCCGTCAATGCGGCGCGGAGGCGCGCGACGTTGAGCCGCTCGGCCATGAGATCGTCGTGCAGACGATCGCGCTCCGCGGCGTTCACGGTCGGATCGAGCTCGATCAGCAGGTCGCCCGATTTGACCGATTGCCCGTCCTGCACGTGAATGGCGCGCACCACGCCGGTCTCGAACGGCTGGACCACCTTGCTTCGCCCGCTCGACACGACCTTGCCGGTTGCGGACGCCACGATGTCGATCGTGCCCCAAGCCGACCAGGCCAGCGCCGCGCAGACGAGAAGCATCAGGGCCATTGCGATGGCGCGGCCGATCGGCGACGGCGGGGTTTCCGTGATTTCCAGCGCCGCCGGCAGGAAGGCGACTTCCTCGGCGCGCCGACCCTTTCCATTCCGGAACGGGATCACGGTCTGCTCCGGCCGCGGGGCCGGCACAGTGCTAGCCGACCTCATAAATGCCTCCCTGGAGACGATGCAGGGCGGCGTAGCGGCCGCCGGTCTTGATCAGCGCATCATGCGTGCCGTCCTCGACCAGACGGCCGCGTTCCAGGGTGAAGATGCGATCGGCGCCGCGGACGGTGGACAGACGGTGCGCGATGATCAGGACCGTGCGGCCTTTCGCGATCTCCTTCATGTTGTCATGGATGATCCGCTCGCTCTCATAGTCGAGCGCACTGGTGGCTTCGTCGAAGATCAGGATCCGGGGATTGCCCACCAGCGCGCGGGCGATCGCAATGCGCTGGCGCTGCCCGCCCGAGAGCGTCGAGCCGCGCTCGCCGACCACCGTATCGTAGCCCTCGGGGAGCTCCAGAATGAAATCATTCGCGCCCGCCAGCTTCGCCGCGTCTATGATGCGGTCTATGGGCAGGCTCGGATCAGCCAGCGCGATGTTGTCGCGCACCGACCGGTTGAACAGCATGTTGTCCTGGAGCACGATTCCGATCTGCCGACGGAGCCCCGCCGGGTCGGTCGTCATCAGATCCATTCCGTCGACCAGCACGCGGCCGCCTTGCGGAACGTAGAGCCGCTGCACCAGCTTGGCGAAGGTGCTTTTGCCCGAGCCGGACGATCCGACGATGCCGACGGTTTGTCCGGCTGGAATGTCAAATGAGACATCGTGCAGGATCTCCGGCCCATCGAGCCGGTAGCGGAAAGAGACGTGCTCGAAGCGGATGTTGCCCCGGATCGGCGGCAGCCCCGCGCGGGCGGCGGAGTAAGCCGGCTCCGCCGCGCTGTTGAGGATGTCGCCGAGCCGCGCGATCGACAGTCGCGCCTGATGAAAATCCTGCCAGACCTGCGCGAGCCGCAGCACCGGGGCCGACACCCGCCCCGCGAAGATGTTGAAGGCCACGAGCTCGCCGACGGTCAAGGCGTCACCGATCACCAGTCTGGCGCCGACATAGAGAATGGCGGCGGTGACGACCTTGCTGACGAGCTGCACCAGCTGGCTTGCCGTGTTGCCGAGGCTGGTGACACCGAAGCTTGCGGAAACATAGCCGGCGAGCTGCTCTTCCCAGCGACGCTGCATCTGCGGCTCGACCGCCATCGCCTTCAGCGTTTCGATGCCGCTGACGCTCTCGACCAGGAAGGCCTGGTTCTCCGCGCCGCGGCGGAATTTCTCGTCCAGCCTGCGGCGAAACAGCGGCGTCGCCACGGCCGAGATCGCGATGTAGAACGGGAACGACGCCAGCACGATGAAGCTCATCTGCGCCGAATAGGCGAACATCACCGCGAGGAACACCGAGGTGAAGACCAGGTCGATGAGAAGCGTCAGCGACGAGCTGGTGATGAAATTGCGGATGTTCTCGAGCTCACGAACCCGCGCCACGGAATCGCCGACGCGCCTGGCCTGAAACCACGCCATCGGCAGCGCCAGAAGATGGTGGAACAGGCGTGCCCCGAGCTCGACGTCGATCCGGTTGGTCGTGTGCGCAAACAGGTAATTGCGCAGGATCCCGAGCACGGTGTCGAACAGGGAGACGACGACGAGGCCGATGACGAGGACGTCGAGCGTGGACAGTGAGCGGTGCACCAGAACCTTGTCGATCACGACCTGGAAGAACAGCGGCGAGACCAGCGCAAAAAGCTGGAGGAAGAACGAAGCCGCCAGCACCTCGCTCAGCAGCCGCCGGTATTTGCCGATCGCGCCGATGAACCAGGTGATATCGAAGTGCCGACCGAGGTCGGACAGGCCGGCGCGCCGGACCATCAGGATCAAGCCGCCGTCCCAGATCGCGCACAGCTCGTCGCGATCCATCAGCACCGGGCGCTAGCCTCCGGAGACTGCACCAGCACCTTGTCGGCGGAGGCCTTTGCGATGACCATGAAGCCGCCGTCCCGCAGCATCGCGATCGCAGGCAGCGGGGTGTCTGACAGACGGCTCCACTGCGTTCGATAGGTTCGCGCTTTAAGCCCGAGAGACCTGGCGCAGCGGACGATATCCGCTGCGCCGAAACTTGCTGCGCCGAGCCGGTGCCTGAGCTGCTCGCGATCGGCCGCAACACCCTGCAGATGCAGCAGCGTCAGCAACGCATCGAGCCCCGTATCGGTGGAGACCGCGTTCGTCGTCATGAGCGTTCTCCGGTCCGATGCAGCGAGAACGCAATGGCGTGAAGTCGAATCGAGCTTGGCCAGCAACAGCGCTCCATCCGTTCCCTCCCCCCTTGCGGGGGAGGGACAGGGAGGGGGGTGCCCCACGGGGATTGTTTCCGTCGTTCGGTCGCTATCACCCCATCTTCAACCATCGGCACCTTTTCCTGGGCTACCCCTCTCCCTAACCCTCCCCCACAAGGGGAGAGGGAACGCACCTCCGTCGGGGCGCTAGTGAGGCTCATCCCATCAGGCCTTATTGTCAGGCGTGCTGCGGCGGTGCGAGCACCTGACTCTGCGCCGCGTGCGGATCGGGCAGCGGCATCTCGCCGTTGCCCTCACCTGCCGGGACGAAGCTCGCCGCCATGGCCTGGTTGAGCAGCATCGCGGCCGCGAGCGCTCCGCCCTGGATGACGACGTTGTTGCCGGTGCCGCCGTCCAGGATGTCGAGGCCGCCGCCGCCGATCAGCACGTCATCACCGGCACCGCCCGCCAGCGTGTCGTTTCCGGGACTACCGATCAGCACGTCGTCGCCGTTGCCGCCATTGGCAACGAGCTGGATGCCGCCGTGCAAGCCGGAAGCCGTGATGACGTCGTCGCCATCGAGACCGTTGATGACGATCCTGTCGCCGGCGCCGGCATCGGTGATGTTGATGTCCTGGCCAAGCCCCGACACCGTGATGATGCCGTCGTGCTCGGTCACCGTGATGACGTCGTTGCCGCCGGTTGCGTTGATGGTCACGGTATCCGCGGCGCCGTCATTGGCGCCGAGATCGAGGTCGACCTGACTCACGCCGGTGCCGGAGAGGTCGCCGACCGTAATGTTGTCGGCACCGCCGAGGGCATTGAAGTCGACATGTTCGACCCCGTTCAGGTCCATCGCAATGGCGGCAACATCCCGCGTGAACAGCACCCGGCCGCCATTGGCCGAGATGTTGATGGTCTCGCTGATATTGGCGCCGTTGAATGCCAGCGTGTCGGTGCCCTTGCCGCCTTCGACGGTGTCGCTGCCGTCGCCGGGATTCCAGACGAAGGTGTCGTCGCCCGCGCCGAGATTGGCGAAATCGTTGCCACGTCCGCCGTTCACGATGTCGTTGCCGGCACTGCCGGTGATGGTGTCGTTGCCGTCGCCGCCGTTGATGTTGAGGATGAACGACTGTCCCGCCTTTATGGAAGACGCATCGATGACGTCATTGCCTTGTCCGCCGTTGATGCCGAGCACATCACCGGCGTCCGCATGCGCAATCGTCACCTGCGCAGCGAGACCGTTGACCACGATCGATCCGCCGGAGGTCAACACCGATATGTTGTCGTCACCGGTCGTGCCGTTCACGGTCACGCGGTCCGCCGCTCCGTCGCCGCTCTGGCTGCCGGGGCCGGCACTGAGGTCGATGGCAACCTGCGTGATTCCTGTCCCGGTCAGATCGTTGACGGTGATGTTGTCGGCGCCGCCTGCTGCCGCGATCTGCACGTGCTCGATGCCGTCGAGGTCCATGACGATAGCGCCGACGTCACGGGTGAGAAGCGCACGGGTTCCGTTCGCCGAGATCGACATGTTCTCGGCCACATTGGCGCCGTTGAACACCAGCGTATCGGTTCCCGTGCCGCCTTCGACAACGTCGCTGCCGTCACCGGGATTCCACGTGAAGATGTCGTCGCCCGCGCCGAGAAGCGCGACGTCATTGCCGCGGCCGCCGATGACCTTGTCGTTGCCGTCGCCGCCGATCAGGGTGTCGGCTCCCTGGCTGCCGGTGATGGTGTCGTTGCCCGCACCGCCGTCGATGGTCAGCCCGATCACCGCGCCGAGCGTAGATGCATCGATCACGTCGTTGCCGCCGAGCGCCTGCACGATCAGCCGGTCGTTGCCGGCCTCTGCATTTGCGATCGTCACGAGCTCCGGCAGCCCCGTGACCGTGACCGTTGTGCCCGTGGCCGTGACATCGATGTGCTGATTGCCGTTGCTGCCGTTGACGGTCACCGTATCAGCTGCGCCGTCGCCCTGCGTCCCTCCCGGAACGGCTCCGAGATCGACCAGCACCTGCTTGACGCCGGTCCCGGTGAGGTCGCCGACGTTGATGTTATCCGCCCCGCCCCGCGCATCGAATTCGATCTGCTCTACGCTGTTGAGATCCATCGTGATGTTGGCGACATCGCGGGTAAAGCGCACCCGGCCGCCATTGGCCGAGATGTCGATGGTCTCGTTGATGTTGGCGCCATTGAAAAGCAGCTTGTCGCTGCCCGATCCGCCTTCGACCGTGTCGCTGCCGTCACCGGGATTCCAGATGAAAGTGTCGTCGCCACTCCCGAGCTGGGCGACGTCGTTGCCGCGTCCGCCATTGACGATGTCGTCCCCGCTGCCGCCGATGATGAGGTCGTTGCCGTCGCCGCCGATGATCCTGTCGTTGCCGGCGCCGCCATCGAGCGTCAGCGAGATCAGGGTGCCGAGCCCGTTGCCCGCGGTGATGACATCGTCGCCGCCGCCACCGTGCACGACCAGATTTTCCGTCGTGCCGATGTCCAGCGAGAACGGCGCCGCGCCCGTCCCGTCGAGCCGCACACGGGTGCCGTTCGCCGTGATCGTGAACGTCTCGGCGGCGTTGCTTCCGTTGACCTGAGCCGTATCGTTGCCCTCACCACCCTCGAACAGGTTGGTGCCGCCGCCGGGATTCCAAATCATGACATCGTCGCCGGCCTCGCCGAACAGCTGGTTGTCGCCGCTGCCGCCGTCGAGGATGTCGTTACCCGCTCCGCCGAACAGCAGATCATTGCCGCCGCCGCCCTTGATCAAATCGTTGCCGGCCTGACCAAACAGGAGGTCGGCTCCCGAGCCGCCCGTGATCCTGTCATTGCCGTCGCCACCGAAGATGTGCACCGCCGGCATCGGGCCGTGGCATTCGTCGACGCTGATCGTGTCGTCACCGCCTTGACCGAAAATGTCGATCGCGGTGGTGTTGTCGACGGTGGGTTCGCCACCAACCGTTTTCACGTGCCCGTTATTGACCAGGATGCGGCCGGACTTGTCGCGACTTATCACGAGGCCGTTATTCGCGCTGTCGCCGAAAATGGTGAGCTGCCCCGTAACCGGGGAAAACACAGAGGTAATGGACATCCAAATGATCCTTCCGACCTAGCCCCTCCCCTCGGTGCGTAGCATTCGCGCACATGACATTCTTGAACCGTTGCTTGAGACGCGCGTGATTATTCTGGAGATTTCCTCCAGTTTTGCTTCGGGGCAGTTTTCGAAAGCGGATGCGAAGGCTCTCTCATCACGAATCGCGTGATCACGGATCACGCGTAACGCCCCCGTGATTTTCAACGCGCGCGGAAGAACGCGGCTCGAGGCAATGAAGGCGCTTTGGCGAAGGTCGGCATCCGCGATGTCGAAACTCGCGAACAAGATCGCCGGCGAGCGCGAACGGAGAGATCACGGTTCACGCCCGCCCATCGCAATCAATGGATGCAAAATCGCTTGAGGTTGGGGGCAAGCATACGCGGCCGATTGCAGCGACAGCTGCAACCAGCATCAGGGCAAAAGGCCAACCCGTTACGCCGCCGACTTCTTCTTCGGCTTCGGCTTGGTCGCCTTCGGCATGACCGGAGCTTCCGGCGTGCCCTCGATCGAGGACAGGCGACCGGCCGTGAAGGTGTAGATGCCGGCGCGCGGACCGGTCGTCCAGGTCACGACCGCAACGCGCCTGCCGGCGGCATCACCGGAGAGGTTGACGCTCGAGGGCGCGCCGATGCCGCGCACCACATCGCATTCGGTGTGGCCGAGCGCGACGGTGCCGCCCATGGGAGCCGGCGCGGTCGTCGACGCATTCGCATCAGCCGGCCCAGGCGGCGGCGCCATACCAGCACAAGCCCCGTCGGCACTGACCAGATCCTCGGCCCCAACCGGCTTGTCGGGGGTCAGCGGCGGCGACTCGATCGAGATGCTTTTGATGAACAGGCGGCTGGGCGTGTTGAACCACTGGGCATCCCTGGACAACAGATCGGTCCCGCCCGAACAGCCCGCGACCAGCGGGGCTACGGCCGCCAACGCAACTATGAGCGAGCTGGGAAGCTTTTGATGTCGCACGATAAACTAAATTCCCCGAGTGAAGGATCGGCCCTAAGCAATTGTACCAACACCACTTTGCGGCACGAAGGTGACAAAAGCCATCATCCCCCGAAAAGTGCAAATTATCATTAATTGCGAGCGACCGCTAACTCCGCTTCTGCCATCGGCCCCGCTCGTCGGCCTGCCAATAGGTGACATCAAATCCCCGCGCCTTGCAATCCGTCCAGGCGCTCCGGGCAAACGCAAGCGCGTCCGGATCGTCCCCGTCGAACAGCAGCACCATGCGCTCATAGCCCTGGGCGTCCTGCGGCAGCGCAGCGTTGTCGACGAGGAAGCGGACATTGGCACCGTTCGGATTGTCCTCCTCGACCGCAAGCACGATCGGCTGATCGGCGGCGTCGCTCACCCGCCATGTCGCGTGGGGCAGGAAGGAATCGTCGCGATAGGTCCACAAATGGGCGTCGAGCGCATCGGCGCGCTCCGGCGAAGTCGACTGCACCACGACGCGCCAGCCGCGCTCGAGCGATTTCTCGAGAAGCGGCGGCAACACGTTCTCCACCGTCATGTTTTGCAGATGGTAGAACAGGACTTCAGTCATCTCGGGTCATTTGCGTTCGTAATGGTCGGCGACCAGACGGTCGAGCAAGCGAACGCCATAGCCGCTTCCCCAGCTCTGGTTGATGTCGGTCTTCGGCGCCCCCATGGCGGTGCCGGCGATGTCGAGATGCGCCCAGGGCGTGCCGTCCACGAAGCGCTGGAGGAACTGCGCCGCGGTGATCGAGCCGCCATGGCGGCCGCCGGTGTTCTTCATGTCGGCGAACTGGGAATCGATCAGCTTGTCGTATTCAGGGCCAAGCGGCAGGCGCCAGACCTTCTCGCCGCTTTCGATGCCGGCCGCCAGCAACCGCTCGGCAAGTTCGTCATTGTTTGAGAACATGCCGGCATGCTCGGTGCCGAGCGCGACCACGATGGCGCCGGTCAACGTCGCCAGATCCACCATGAATTTCGGCTTGGCCTTCTTGGCGACGTACCAGAGCACATCGGCAAGCACCAGGCGGCCTTCCGCGTCGGTGTTGATGATCTCGATGGTCTGGCCCGACATCGAGGTGACGATGTCGCCGGGGCGCTGCGCGTTGCCGTCCGGCATGTTCTCGACGAGGCCGATGGCACCGACGGCGTTGACCTTGGCCTTGCGTGCTGCGAGCGCATGCATCAGGCCGACGACGCAGGCCGCGCCTCCCATGTCGCCCTTCATGTCCTCCATGCTGCCGGCCGGCTTGATCGAAATGCCGCCGGTGTCGAAGCAGACGCCCTTGCCGACGAAGGCAACCGGCGCCTCACCTTTCTTGCCGCCGTCCCAACGCATGATCACAGTACGGCTCGGCCGCGCCGAGCCCTGGCCGACGCCTAGCAGCGCGCCCATGCCGAGCTTGTCCATCGCCTTGACGTCGAGCACCTCGATCTTGACGCCGAGTTTGCGGAGCAGGCCTGCGCGGCGCGCGAACTCCTCGGGAAAAAGCACGTTCGGCGGCTCGTTGACGAGGTCGCGCGCAATGATCACGCCATCGACGATCGCAGCGGCCGATGCAAACGCCTTCTTCGCGGCGACGACATCGCCGACCGCAAGCGAAACGTCGGCGCGCGAGCCGCCCTCCTCTCCATCCTTCTTCTTGGTCTTGTAGCGGTCGAACTTGTAGGTGCGCAGCCGCAGGCCCGAGGCGATCGCGACCGCCTGCTCGCTCGTCATGGCGCCATTGGGCAGTTCCGCCATGATGGTCATGGCCGCCGCCCCGGCCGGAAGCTTGCTTGCCGCCACGCCGCCGAATTTGAGGAAGTCGTTAGCCTTCAGGCCGGTCGCCTTGCCGGCGCCGATCACGATCAGGCGGGTGGCCTTCACGCCCTCCGGCGCAAGGATGTCGAGCGCCACGCCGCTTTTGCCCTTGAAGGCGGCGGCGGCCGCCGCCCGCTTCACGAGTTCGGTGGCCCCGCCGAGCGCCTTGGCAGTCGCCGGGCCGAGCTTCAGAGTGTCGTCGCAGAACACGACCATGATGCCACGGACGGCGGCAGACAAGGAAACGAAGCCGACCTTGATGGCATCGGACATGAATAACTCCTCAAAAACATTGCGCTTTTTACCGATCGGCGGTCCCGGCCACGGGCCGGAGCTGAACGGCGATTCACTGAGCGTGCCGCACTATGGGCCACCGGCCCGGCAGATGCCAAGCACCCCCGTGGCCGAGGGGCCACAACGAGGGAAATATTAACCATATATTGAGGGTGCCACGGGGCAGCCATTTTGTTGACGGATCAAAGGGATGGTACTGAGAGAGTAAGCCGGCGGATGAGATGGCTGGCCGACCTTGGGGATCCCCTTGCGGGGATTGGTTGGACAGCCGGAATTCCGGCCGGAATTGGGGACTTGGTGGGATTCGTGCGGTAGCGCATGGGGTCAATCGATAGGTATATCTTCCGCACGACGCTCGCGTCGTTTGCGCTGGTCCTGGTCAGCCTCACGGGCGTGATCTGGATTACGCAGGCGTTGCGCGGCATCGACCTGATGACGAGCCAGGGTCAGACCATCCTAACCTTCCTCGGCATCACCAGCCTCGTCGTGCCCGCGCTGGTCCTGATCATCTCGCCGATCGCGCTGATGATCGCGATCTCGCACACCCTGAACAAGCTCGCGACCGATTCCGAGATCATCGTGATGAATGCCGCCGGCTTCTCGCCGTTCCGGCTGTTCTATCCGTTCTTCTACGCCACCTGCGTGGTGGCGCTGCTGGTCGCCTTCATCGCGGCCTATCTCGCTCCCGACGGCATGCGGCGGATCAAGCAGTGGGACGCCGAAATCACCGCCGACGTGCTCACCAACATCCTGCAGCCCGGCCGCTTCGCCCAGCTCGACAAGAACCTGACGATCCGGATTCGCGAACGCCAGCCCGGCGGCATCCTCGCCGGCATCTTCATCGACGACCGCCGCGATCCGAACGAGCGGGTCTCGATCGTCGCCGAGCATGGCGAAGTCGTGAAGAACGACAACGGATCGTTCCTGGTGCTGGAGACCGGCAATCTCCAGCGCTTCGAGGCCGGCAAGCGCGATCCCGCGCTGGTGGCGTTCGGCCGCTACGGCTTCGACATGTCGAAGTTCTCGGGCCAGGGCCGCGACGTCACCCTCGGAATCCGCGAGCGTTATCTCTGGGAGCTGCTCTCGCCGTCCGAGGACGATCCCGTCTACAAGCAGATTCCCGGCCAGTTCCGCTCGGCCCTGCATGACAGCCTGCTGGCGCCGATCTATCCCTTCGCCTTTGCCGTGCTGACCTTCGCGTTTCTGGGGGCGCCTCGCACCACGCGCCAGAGCCGCAACTTCTCGATCGGCTCATCGATTCTCGCCGTGTTCGGCCTGCGCATGGCCGGCTTTGCCTGCTCGGTGATGGCGGTGAAATCGCCGGGCGCGGTGCTGGTCCAATATGCGATGGTCATTGGTGCCATCGGCATCGGGCTGGCGATCATCATTGGCGGCCTCGTGGTCGAACCGCCGCCGCGCCTCATGGAGGCCATCAACAGGTCGAACGCACGCATCGCGCGGCTGTTCGGACGGCCGGCCACCGCATGAGCATGCTCACCAACACACTCGGGCGCTATTTCGCCGGCCGTTTCGTGGTCGCGGCGCTCGGCGTGTTCGCCAGCATTTTCCTGCTGCTGGTGCTGGTCGATTACATCGAGATGGTGCGCAAGACCTCAGGGCTCGCATCCGCCTCCGCGGTCATGGTGGCCGAGACCTCGCTGTTCCGGGTGCCGCAGCTCCTGGAGAAGCTGACGCCGTTCTGCATGCTGATCGGCGCCATGACCTGCTATCTCGCCCTCTCCCGCCGGCTCGAACTCGTGGTCGCGCGCGCCGCCGGCGTCTCCGCATGGCAATTCATCTCGCCGGCGCTGGGCAGCGCGCTGCTGATCGGCGTGATCGCCACCGTCGCCTACAATCCGATGTCGGCCAATCTGCGCGAGCTCTCCAAGCGCATGGAAGCCGAGCTGTTCGGCTCGGCGCCCGGCGGCGGAATTCAGGACGCCTCCGGCTTCTGGCTCAATCAGGTCACCAATGACGGCCAGACCATCATCAACGCGGCGCGGAGCGAACAGCAGGGCGTCCGGCTCACGGGGCTCACGCTGTTCCGGTTTGACACAGAGCAGCACTTCAAGGAACGAGTCGAGGCGCGCGAGGCGACGCTCGAGGCCGGCCGTTGGCTGTTCAAGGGCGTTCGCCGCTTCTCGCTGGATTCGCCGCCGGTCGATCAGGCCAGCCTGGAGATTCCGACGACGCTGACCGAGGCGCAGGTCCGCAACAGTTTTTCCACACCCGAGACTGTGTCCTTTTGGCAACTACCGAGCTACATCCGCTCGTCCGAAAGCTCGGGCTTCGCGACAGCCGGATACCGACTCCAGTATCAGAAGCTTCTGGCACAGCCGTTTTTGCTTGCGGCCATGGTGATGCTCGCGGCCTCCGTGTCGTTGCGCTTCTTCCGGATGGGCGGCGTGCAGAAGATGGTTTTGAGTGGCGTGGGCGCAGGCTTTCTGCTCTACGTTCTGTCGAAAGTGACTGAAGATTTGAGCAAGGCTGAGTTGATGCATCCGATCGCTGCGGCGTGGTTGCCCGTGGTGGTGGGCGGCCTCACCGGCTTTTTGGCCTTGCTGTATCAGGAGGACGGATAGTGACGGCCGTCCACCGAGGGCCCGTGTCTCGTTTGACGCGGCGCACATTGGTGCGCGCGAACGGGTGTGGCTTGTCCGTTCGCAGGTTCCTGCTTGCTGTCGCCGCCGTGGCATCGCTCGGCGGCCTGATGGACGTCGCCGCCGTGGCGCCGGCCTCCGCCCAGAGCTTCACCTACAATCCGTTGCCGCCGCGTGCGAAGCCACCGAAGGCCGTCAACGACAACCAGATGCTGGTTCAGGCGACCGAGGTCGACTACGACTACAACAATTCGCGCGTCTCCGCGGTCGGTAACGTCCAGCTGTTCTACAACGGCACCAGCGTCGAAGCCGACAAGGTCATCTACGACCAGAAGACCAAGCGGCTCCATGCCGAAGGCAACATCCGCATGACGGATGCCGACGGCAAGATCACCTATGCGGAGATCCTGGACCTTTCCGACGACTACCGTGACGGTTTCGTCGATTCGTTGCGCGTCGACACGGCCGACCAGACCCGCATGGCGGCGAGCCGCTCCGATCGCTCCAGCGGCAACTACACGGTGTTCGAGAACGGCGTCTACACGGCCTGCGCGCCGTGCAAGGACGATCCGAAGAAGCCGCCGCTATGGCAGGTCAAGGGTGCGCGCATCATCCACGACCAGCAGGAGAAGATGCTGTATTTCGAGACGGCGCAGCTCGAGTTCTTCGGCGTGCCGATCGCCTATATGCCCTATTTCTCGACGCCCGACCCGACGGTGAAGCGCAAGACCGGCTTCCTGATGCCGGGCTTCACGTCGAATACGCCGTTCGGCTACGGCGTCGAGGTTCCGTTCTACTGGGCGATCGCGCCCGACATGGACGCGACCTTCAACCCGCGCATCACGTCCAAGCAGGGCGTGCTGTTCCAGGCCGAATTCCGCCAGCGCCTGATGGACGGCGCCTATCAGATCCGCGTCTACGGCATCGACCAGCTCGATCGGAGCGCGCTCGCCGGCCAGCCTGGCGACAAGCAGTTCCGCGGCGCCGTCGACACCAAGGGTCAGTTCGCGCTGAACGACAAATGGGTCTGGGGTTGGGACGGCGTCCTGATGTCCGACTACTATTTCTTCTCGGACTATCGGTTGTCGCAATATCGCGATCCGCTGGGCTCGTTCCTGTATCTGCCGACGGATGCACTCTCGCAACTTTACCTGACCGGTGTCGGCAATCGCAGCTTCTTCGACGCGCGCACGATGTACTGGCTGAGTTACTCGGGCAACCAGAGCCAGGTGCCGGTTGTCTACCCCGTGATCGACTATTCGAACGTGCTGAACTATCCGGTCTTCGGCGGCGAGTTCAGCTACAAGACCAATTTCGTGAACCTGTCGCGTGACACCGCGGTGTTCGACCCGATCACGACGCTCGCCAACACCAATAGCCTGTGCACGACGGCGTCGGCCGATCCGCTCGCGCGCACGCCGTCGCAGTGCCTGCTGCGCGGCTTCCCGGGCACCTACACCCGCCTGACGGCCGAAGCGCAGTGGCGCAAGTCCTTCACCGATCCGTTCGGTGAAATCTGGACCCCGTTCGCCATTCTCCGCGCCGATGCGATCAACTCCTCGGTCTCCAACCAGCCGGGCGTGTCGAACTATCTTCCTGTCGGCGACACCCAGGCGTTCCGCCTGATGCCGACCGTGGGCCTCGAATACCGCTACCCCTTCATCAACGTTCAGCCCTGGGGTTCGACCACCATCGAGCCGATCGCGCAGATCATCATTCGGCCGAACGAGACCTATGCCGGCAAGCTCCCGAACGAGGACGCCCAGAGCATGGTGTTCGACGCCTCGAACCTGTTCAGCGTCGACAAGTTCTCCGGCTACGACCGCGTCGAGGGCGGCGGCCGCGCCAATGTCGGCGTGCAGTCCACCACACAGTTCGACAAGGGTGGCGCCGTCAAGGTGCTGTTCGGCCAGTCCTACCAGCTGTTCGGCATGAACTCCTTCGCGGTCCAGGACTCCATCAACACCGGCGTGGATTCCGGCCTGCAAAGGCCGCGCTCCGACTATGTGGCGAGCGCCGCCTATTCGCCCAACAGCACCTATACGTTCAGCGTTCGCTCGCGCATGGACGAGCAGACCTGGAATATCCAGCGCTTCGAGGCGGAAGGCCGCGCCAACTTCAACCGATGGTCCGTCAGCATGCTGTACGGCAATTACGCGGCGCAGCCGGAACTCGGCTATCTGACCCGCCGCGAGGGCATCCTGACGTCGGGCTCGATCAAGGTCGCGGCCAATTGGGTGGTCACGGGCTCGGCGCGCTGGGACCTGGAGGCCAACAAGATCAACCAGTATGTGCTCGGTGCCGGCTACGTCGACGATTGTTTTGTGCTCGGCTTGAACTATGTAACTGGGTATAGCTATTCCGCAGGCTCGGCGCCGCCCGTGCTGAATCATGCGATCATGTTCCAGATCGGCCTGCGCACGCTGGCGAACACAGCGACCACCAGCAGTTCCGGCGGCGGACTCCAGTGAACGGTTTGAAAGTGCCGGCCGCGTGTTCCCGATCGCAGGTTCACCGCGGCTGACATGCGAGCGACAAATATGACGATCCCATTGCCTGTCTTCCGCCTCTTCCTCGTCCTCACCGCCCTGCTCCTGGTCGGCACGCCGTCGCGTGCGCAGAACATCGTCGTGATGGTCAACGGCGATCCCATCACCGACTTCGACATCGAGCAGCGCTCCAAGCTCGACCAGCTGACGACGCAGAAGACACCGGCCCGTCAGGAGGTCATCAACGAGCTGATCGACGACCGGGTGAAGATGAAGGAAGGCAAGAAATACGGTGTCGACCCCGGCGTCTCCGACATCAACCAGTCCTACGAGGGCATGGCGCAGCGCATGCGCATCTCGCCGGACCAGCTCACCAAGTCGCTCGAGGTCAAGGGCGTCCGCCCCGAAACCCTGAAGAGCCGCATGAAGGCCGAGATGGTCTGGACCAGCCTTGTGCGCGGCCGCTTCAAGGAGAAGCTGTTGGTCGGTGAGAAGGACGTCGCGCAGGCCGTGCAGGCCCAGACCGGCGACAAGCTGCAGATCGAGGGCACCGAATACAAGATGCAGCCGATCGTGCTGATCGTGCCGCGCGGCTCGTCGCAGGCGTTCCTGGAGACGCGGCATAAGGAAGCCGAGCAATATCGCGCGCGTGTCGGAAGCTGCGAAGAAGCCAATTCGTTGTTCCGCTCGACGCCGAACGCCACCATACGCGACACCGTCACCAAGACCACCGCGGAATTGCCCGAGGCGCTGCGCAAGGTCCTCGACGACACGCCGATCGGCCACCTGACCGCGCCCGAGATGACCAAGGCCGGCATCGAGATGGTGGTGCTGTGTTCGCGCAAGCCGACCATGATCGACACGCCGAAGAAGCGCGAGGTCCGCGAGAAGATGTATCAGGAGAAGTACGAGAAGACCCAGAAGACCTATCTCGAGGAGCTCCGCAAGGCGGCGATGATCGAGTATCGCAACCGCTGATGGCCCAGCAGCCTGCCAAGCCCCTCGCCCTGACGCTGGGAGAGCCTGCCGGCATCGGCCCCGACATCACCATCGCAGCCTGGCTGAAGCGCCGCGAACTGGACCTGCCCGCCTTCTATCTGCTCGGCGATGAGGCGCTGATCGCCCGCCGCGTCAAGGCGCTCGGCGCCGACGTCACGATCGCCTCCGTGAGCGCCGGCGAGGCCGAGGCCGCCTTCCCCGAGGCTCTGCCCGTGGTTGCGACCGGTGAGCCCGCGAGCGCCGAGCCCGGCAAGCCCGACGCATCGAGCGCGCCGGCCGCCCTCGCCTCGATCCGCCAGGCGATCACTGATGTCCGCGAGGGCCGCGCCGGCGCCGTCGTCACCAATCCGATCGCCAAGAGCGTGCTCTATCGCGCCGGCTTCCGCCATCCCGGCCATACCGAATTCCTCGCCGAGCTCGCCGCGGAGGACGGCCGCGTGCCGCAGCCGGTGATGATGCTGTGGTCGCCGCGGCTCGCCGTGGTGCCCGTGACCATCCATGTCTCCTTGCGCGATGCGCTGGCCCAGCTCACCAGCGAGCTGATCGTCTCGACCGTGCGCATCGTGGCGACCGAACTCAAATCCCGCCTCGGCATCGCCAATCCGCGCATCGCGATTTCCGGCCTCAATCCGCATGCGGGCGAGGACGGCTCGCTCGGCCACGAGGAGCAGACCGTGATCGCGCCGGCGATCAAGACGTTGCGCAACGACGGCATCGAGGCGAAGGGACCGCTCCCCGCCGACACAATGTTCCACGAAGCCGCGCGAAACAGCTATGACTGCGCCGTCTGCATGTACCACGACCAGGCGCTGATCCCGATCAAGACGGTGGCCTTCGACGACGCGGTCAACGTCACGCTCGGGCTGCCCTTCATCCGCACCTCGCCCGACCACGGCACCGCCTTCGACATCGCCGGCACCGGCAAGGCCAATCCGGCGAGCCTGATCGCCGCGTTGAAGCTTGCGAGCCGGATGGCGGCTACGAAAACCCGATGAGTGCGATCGACGACCTCCCGCCGCTTCGCGAGGTCATTCGCCAGCACGCTTTGTCGGCCCGCAAATCGCTCGGCCAGAACTTCCTCCTCGACCTCAATCTCACGGCGCGCATCGCGCGTGCGGCGGCTCCGCTCGAGGACTCCACCATCATCGAGATCGGCCCCGGTCCGGGCGGGTTGACGCGCGCCTTGCTCGCGCTCGGCGCCAGACGCGTCATCGCCATCGAGCATGACGAGCGCGCCATCCCCGCCTTGCAGGATATTTCCGCGCGCTATCCCGGCCGTCTCGAGATCGTGCATGGCGACGCCATGACCTTCGACCCGCGCCCGCTGCTGTCGGGCGAACGAGCAAAAATCGTCGCCAACCTGCCCTACAATATCGCGACCCACCTCCTTGTCGGCTGGCTCACCACCGAACCCTGGCCGCCCTGGTACGACATGATGGTCCTGATGTTCCAGCGCGAGGTCGGCGAGCGCATCGTGGCGCGCGAGGACGAGGAGGCCTTCGGCCGGCTCGGCGTGCTCGCCAACTGGCGCTGCGAGACCAAGGTCCTGTTCGACATCGCGCCGTCCGCCTTCGTGCCGCCGCCGAAGGTTACGTCTTCCGTTGTGCGACTGATCCCGCGCGAAAACCCTCTCGCCTGCGATCGCAAGCTGCTCGAACAGGTCGCCGCCGCCGCCTTCGGCCAGCGCCGCAAGATGCTGCGGCAAAGCCTGAAGTCGCTGGGCGCCGATCCCGCGCGGCTCGCCGCAGCTGCGGGCGTCGATGCGACGCGGCGCGCCGAGACCGTTCCGATTTCCGGCTTTGTTGCCATGGCCCGTGAATTGGCCAATATACGCAGCGAAACAGAGAGATAATTTCGGAGGAAGAAATATGGCGTTGATGCGTCGGCAGTCCCTCGTCAAGTTCGATGCGCCGCTGTGCGAGACCATCGTCGACACGCCGAAGCCGCAAGGACGCGAGGTGCTGGTGCGGATCGAGCGCTGCGGCCTCTGCCACTCCGATCTGCACATCCAGGACGGCTACGCCGATCTCGGCGGCGGCAAGAAGCTCGATACTACGCGCGGCATGACGCTGCCCTTCACGCTCGGCCACGAGATCGCAGGCGTGGTCGACGAAGTCGGCCCCGACGTGTTCGCCGGTCTCGTCGGCAGCAAGAAGGCGGTGTTTCCGTGGATCGGTTGCGGCCAGTGTCGCGACTGCGCCAATGGCGATGAGAACCTCTGCGCCAGGCAGCGCTTTCTCGGCGTCTCCATCGACGGCGGCTTCGCCACCCACGTGCTGGTGCCCGACGCGAAATATCTGCTCGACTACGATCCCCTGCCCGTCAACCAGGCCGCGACGCTGATGTGCTCCGGCGTCACCGCCTATGGCGCGCTCAAGCGCCTGGTCGACCGGCCGCGCCAGCGCAACCTCCTGCTGATCGGTCTCGGCGGCGTTGGCATGATGGGCCTCTCCTTCGCGGCGGCCATGTTCAAGCAGCCGATCACGGTCGCCGATCTCAGCGGTGCGGCGCGCGAGACCGCGCTCAAGAACGGCGCGGCGGTGGCCTACGATCCGGCCGAGCCCGACGTGATCAAGCGCATCCTCAAGGAAACTGATGGCGGCTTCGACGAGATCGTCGATTTCGCGGGCAACGAGAAGTCCATGGCTTTCGCGGTCGCTGTCGCCGCGCGCGGCGGCAAGATCGTGGTCTCCGGCCTGATGGGCGGCCAGTTCACGTTGCCGATGGTGCAATGGGTCTACAAGCGCATGACCATCGAGGGCTTCATGGTCGGCACGCTCACCGAGGCTCACGAGCTGATGGCGCTCGCCCGAGCCGGCAAGATCAAGCCGACGCCGATGCGCGAGGAGCCGATGGGCGACGTCCAGACATGGATCGACGAGCTTCGCGCCGGCAAGGTCGTCGGCCGCATCGTGCTCAAGAACTAGAATGCGCGAGCAGAACGAGGCGGCGGGCTCGGTATCGCCGCCGGCTGCGATTAACGCGAAATTGACGCAAGCCGGTGTTCCAAATTGGGGAACCCACTCTGTGCGGATTATGGTCCTCGCCGGTTCTCTTTTTGGAATCCCGACAAGACCATGCAGACCATTCGCCGCTTCCTCGCCGACGAGTCCGGCGCCACAGCGATCGAGTACGGCCTGATCGCCGCAGGCATCGCGCTCGCGATCATCGCCGTCGTCAACAATCTCGGCGCGACGCTGAACAAGAAGTTCACATCGATCAGCAGCTCGCTGAAGTAACGCGGGCACGCGCGCTAATTCACGGCATTCGTCTGTCGCGCGGAACGGCAACGGCCGCGCCGCGTTGGCAGCCATGTCCATTCGCTGCACCGTCGAGAACGCATTCTTCATCGCCTGGAGCTTCCTGGAGCAGAGCGGAGAGCTCGGCTCTCCGGACGAGACGGCGAACGTCCTGCTCGACGCCATTGAGGCCCAGCTCAGGACCGGTGAACGCCGGCAACTGATGCTCGCCAACAGGGCGATCGATGCCTATCGCGCCCACGCGGAGAAAAGCCGGCCCGCGCACGATTGCGAAGCACGCTTCGGGTAATGAACTTCGGGTGATGAACATCCTGGCCGCGCTCGCCGGCCCGGCGGCATTTGAGATATGGGCCGGCGGTCCGTCGGGCAGAGTGCACGGGCTGCGGCGCTCCGCGACGAGGATGCTACGCCGGTCCGCGCCCCTGCTGTGTGCACTCCTGCACAGAGCTCGTAAGGTTGAAGGCCGCTCGTTTCGGCTGCGCCATTTGCCTCGCGGGCCAAGCGCCTCGGCAAAACTTTCCGGAATTCCGCAAGCCGGAGGCCACTTTTTCAACGGCTGAGAAACGCCTTGTGTGCACTTTGGAACCGTCGGCTCCGTCACGGAAACGTAGGGTTCTGGCCGGTGCCGATTCCCGGCCAGAGCAAGACATGTGACCGGTCGGCCCCAGAACGATCTTCTCCAGCAGCTCAGCCACTCCGATTTCGAACTGCTCGCGCCGCATCTCCAGCCGCTCGAACTCGAGGCGGGCCACATCCTGTATCACGCCGGCGACGAGGTCGCGGCGGTGCATTTTCCCTGCCGCTCCACGCTCGTGTCGTTCGCCGTGCCGGTCGAGGACGATCGCGAGGTCGAAAGCCTGCTCGTCGGGCGCGAGGGCGCGGTGGGCATTGCCGCCGGCCGCAGCGCCTCGCTGGCCTATTCGCGCATCGTCGTGAAGCTGGGCGGCACCCTGATGCGGCTGCCGCTACGGGGGCTCGAGCAGGCCCAGCAGAGGTCGGTCACGCTCCAGCAGGTCTTCTCGCGCTACGCCGACTGCCGGCTCGCACAGCTGCTCCAGACCGCGGCCTGCAACGCCGCACATTCGATCGAGCAGCGCGCCGCCAAGTGGATCATCTCCGCGCAGGAGCATGTCGGCGGCCCCGAGGTCCCCCTCACCCACGAGCAGCTCGCCGGCATGCTCGGCGTCTCCCGCAGCTATGCCAGCCGCGTCATCCAGATGTTCAAGGCCAGACGGATCCTCGCGACACGCCGTGGCGCCATCCTGATCCTGGATGCGCCGGCGCTCGAATCGAGAGCCTGCTCCTGCAACGACTGGGTGAAGAAGCATTTTGACGAGGTGATGGGACGCACGGCCGCGGACGGTTAGCTTTAAGGTCTCACGCATGCGGCGGCGATTGGCGCTTCAAGTGCAGATAGGTCGGACTGAAGCCTCCGAGCCGCTGCAGTTCGCGCCATTTCAGGACGATCAGCTCGCCGTCGCGCATGTCCATGGTCCCGCTCCGCCTGAGGTCGGCGAGCGTCCGGTTCACCGTCGCGATCGCCATGCCCAGCGTCTCGCCCAGCTGCGCCAGGCTGATCGGCAGGCGGCAGCGATTGCCGCGAACGAGTTGCGCGGCGCGGGCGCGGTAGAACAGCTCGCAGAACAGGTGTGCCATGCGCGTGTGCATCGGCCGGGCGCTGTTGTTGGTGATGGCCTCGCGAAAGATCGCGGCATCGAGCAGGGTCTCGCGCCAGACCGAGAGCGCGAAGGTCGGCCGCCGACGAAACGCGTTGAGCAATTCGCGATGCGGGATGAACGCCACCGAGGCGGGCCCGAGGGCGCAGAGGCCATGGTCCATCTGGTCGATGAACAGTCCCTGGGAGTCCGGCAGATCTCCAGACAGATGGAACGCGAGATATTGCCGCCTTCCGCTGTCGAGCAGATGATAGCGCGCGATCATGCCGGAGACGACCAGCGCCGAATGCTCGGGTTCGTCACCCTGACGGATGAAATCCTCATTCGGCGCGAACTCGCGCTGCACAAAGGTCAGCCCGCGAATTTCGGCGACATCCTCCTGGGCGAGCGCGGTGTGCTCGCCCAGGTTCCGGATCAGCACGTCATGGGCTTTTTCCATGTGTACGCTCCATGCGCCCCGCCAAAAATGCTGCCGGTTCGATCAAATGATACATCGGGCCCGCATACAGCGGACTAGAACGCGAGACGGAAGCACAGGTTGCTACCGGTTTGCGACGGTACAGGGTCGCGGGCCCACCATCCCTCGATCGCTGACTGCGCCCGCCCTTCGCATGAGCCCCACGACGATCCTGAAACGCATTCGCCACCTGTTCGCATCGGATTCGGGCGAGCACCTGGACAGTATCCGCGCTGCCTTCCTGCATGGAAGGTTGAAGGAGCCGGCGCGGCCGATGTCGGATCAGGAGCTTGCGCGCGCCATCCGCGAGTTCCAGGCGGTTCCCGTGTCCGATTGGACCATCGCAAAACTCTCCCAACGCCTGCTCGAGCCGGCGATGCCGCGTGACGACTGAAACACCTCCTCCTCTCCATGCCGCACCCGAAGTTCATCGCACATCTCCAGGCGATTGAAGGCCTCTCCGAAGACGAACGCCGCCAGATCGCGGGTCTGCCGTCCACGTTGCGCCAGGTCTCCGACGGCGAGATCCTGCTGCGCCAGGGTGAAGATGCCTCTCGTTGCGTTTTCGTCGTCAGCGGCTTCCTCTACCAGGCCCGCATCGTCGGCGATCGCAGCCAGATCCTCGCCTTCCACGTTCCCGGCGACATGCCGTGCCTGCACACGCTGCTGGTCTCGCCGATGGATGCGGACCTCGTCGGTCTTGGCCCCACCATCGTCGGCTACGTCGCACACAGCCAACTCAAGCAGCTGCTCGACGGCTCCATTCACCTGACCCGTGCGTTCTGGCGCGAGACGCTGATCGATGCGGCGATCTCGCGACAATGGATTGCGCGCCTCGGCGCACAGGCGGCGCTGCCAAAGGTGGCGCATCTGATCTGCGAGCTCGCCGCAAGGCTGGAGGTCGTGGGCCTCGTCAAGAGCGGTCGTTTCCAGATGCCGATGACGCAGCGGCATGTCGCCGATGCGTGCGGACTGTCGATCGTCCACGTCAATCGCACCATCCAGGAGCTGAGAGGGCGCCGATTGATTGCTTGGGAGGGAAGCGAGATCGAGCTATTGCAACCCGACGAGCTCCGCGCGCTCGCGGATTTCACGCCGGATTATCTGACGTAAGCGGAGCGGGCAACTCGGGGGACGCGCCGGCGCTCCAACGAGCAGCCTGCGTCCGGGACACGAGATGGAAGGATAGCGCACGCTGTGTCCACGGAGTCATTGCGAGCGCAGCGAAGCAATCCAGACTGCCGCCGCAGAAAGATTCTGATTGCTTCGCTGCGCTCGCAATCACGAGGAGGCCCCGGGCTTGCCCCAAGTCCTCTCGCCGCAAGAGGCCTGCACCCGCGAGGCGTCGGGCAAAACACCTCGTCAAGCCCGCCGCAGAAAAACATTTCACTTTTCCGAATTTCGGATTTGTGGCATACACGCGCCATCCTGGCCCTGCCAAAGGGGCGTTCGCGACCGTCACGACATGCGGGCCGGGTGGCGATGGACGCGGCAGCGACGGCGCGGGCGGCGTGATGACAGGGCGGGCAACCGTGAGTCCTCACGCGACGCGTACGACACGGCGCTGGAGAGCGGGCTCGTCGATCATCGGGGGTGAGCACACGCAAGCCCTCGACGATTTTGGCGGGACCGTCCGCGGACGGAGAAGTCGTGTGGTCCTGACGCCCGGGGTCTGTGCGTCAAGCCTCGCGGTGATGTGGCGGCCCAACCGGGCGCGCGCATCAGCGATCGGCGGGGCGACGGGGGCAATAGTGCATCGCTCCCCGAGGAGCAACTGTGTTGAAGTAGCCCGGCGATCGGCCGGCCTCAAGGCTGGCGCTTGCGCGCCACCGCCTCCGGCGGCT